>JAYEIP010000204.1:0-8814 GCA_034660155.1 Actinomycetota bacterium
GGCCCAGGACGCGGCGGCCGGACCGGTAGTGGTCGCCGATATCCGTGGCCCTCTCGACCAGCGCGGGCTTGACTTTTTAACCGACGCGGTAGGGACCGAAGACGCTCAGCTGATCGTGCTCAAGATCGATAACCGGGGCATTGCTTCCGGCAATCCGGACGAGTTGTTTACGGCAATTGCACGATCATCGATCCCGGTTGTCGCCTGGGCGGGACCCGACGGTGCACGGGCGTACGGCGGTGCTGGCCAGCTGTTAGTGGTTGCGGCAGCTGCCGGAGCGGCACCAGGAGCCCGGGTTGGGTACTTTTCCCCGACTGTTGCCGGCGAGGCCCTCGTCGTGGTCGGCGGCCCGGATCTGCTTCACGAGGAAATGGTGATCGAGGACCAGGGAATTAATGAGTTGATCACCATTGTCGAGCCCACTATCGGGCAGTTCATCGCCGCCCTCGATGGTGTGTCCGTGGTGACCGCCGACGGGAATGTGGTGCTCGAAACCGCTACCACGGTGACGCTGGAGGATGGCACAGTCGCCACCGTCTCGTCCGTTGACGTCCGCTTCCTCAAGCCGACGTTGTTGTCCAGATTCCTCCGACTTGGAGTCCGCCCCGATGCTGCTTTCTTCTTCCTTCTGATCGGCCTTGCGGCTGCTGCGTTCGAGTTCTATGCCGCCGGTGCGGGGGTAGCAGCCGCAGTTGCGGTGCTCTCGCTATTTCTCGCCGGCTACGGATTTGCGACTCTCCCGATGAACTGGCTGGCGGTTGTGGCCGTGATTGCCGGCCTTGGCCTCTACACCTGGGACTTCCAGCGTCACGAGTTGGGATTACGCAGCGTCGTCGGCACGGGTCTGATGCTGTGGGGTGGGCTGACGTTTACTAGCGGTGCGCCACAATTTGGTACCAGTCTGTGGGGGGTTGTGCTCACCGTCCTCGGGATCATGCTCTTTTACCTGTTCGCGATGACAACGATTGTGCGCTCGCGGTTTGGCACTCCCACGATCGGGCGGGAGCATCTCGTCGGTATGGCGGGGGTTGCTGAGACTCAGTTGGCGCCAGATGGCGTCGTGTTGATTGATGGCGCCAAGTGGCGAGCACGAGCCCATCGGGCAGCGGGAGTCGAGCGGGGAAGCGCCATTGAGGTCCTTGCAGTCGAGGGGATAACCCTCCAGGTAGCCCCCGTCGAAGACAACAAGTAGCCCATATCTGACTGTTCGCGAAATCTCGCATCCGTATTGCCATATTTATCCTGGCGTAGATTGGATTAGGTGCTTATGGTCCTCCGACCGCTGCGTATGTGTCACCCTTGCGGGAGGAGATTGTCTGTGACGCCGATGGATCGTTCTTGGCAACCAGTTGCCTTATGTCGTGGGAACCGCTCACACCTGTTCTTTCCACCTAGTACTTCCGAAAGGAAGGACGAAAGAGAACGGCGGGAGTTGAGAGCGAAATCTATTTGCACCGTTTGCCCCGTCCAGAGCTCGTGTCTCGACTATGCGGTCGAGTCGATCGAGCAGTACGGCATCTGGGGTGGGTTTACCGAGTCAGAGCGTCGCCAGATCCCGGCAGCTGTTTAGCTTTCCGGTTTCCTAGCGACTCTGCCGTCCCCGCGGCGCACCGTTGTTCCCTGCTTGTCGAACCACTCGAGTAGCGGAACTGCCTGACGTCGGGTCACGCCGATTTGATCACGAAACTCAGCGACGGTGAAGCCGTCCTCCAGCCGTCGGAGCATGCCGGTAATCGCGTCGATCTGTTCCGGTAGATAGACGAGGTCGTCACCAACTCTGACGAGCCGGTTGTCGCGAACCAGGGCGTGGAGCAGCTCTGTGCTCAGGCCCAGTGCGGATGCCCGGGGCACTGCCAGGCTGGTGCGCAGTGCGTCCCCCGCGGTATCCCACGCCTGCTGCTCCGCATTGGTGAGCCCCGGTTGAAACGACGCGAGACGAACCGTTGCTCCATCATCGATCAGGTCTCCGGCACCGGAGACCAGCATGTTGATGGCCTCAGCACCGACCCCTAGAGACGAACCTAGCGTTGCCTTTGGTATCCCCGGTCGGAGCCGATTGTCCTTGTGGAAGGCGGCCACCAAGCTGGCGGCAGCAACGAGCAGGTCGGCGGCAGCGTCTTCCGCCATCACCAGATCTCCCGCTCTGAATATTGATGCTGCGGTCCCTCCTCCGGAGTCGCGAGACAACCGGGCAATGGCGTCGCTCCGACGAATCGTTAGCAGTGCATTGGCCGCTTCGTCCGGGCCACCTCCTTCCGACTCAAGCAGGATTGGTATGGCATTTCGGAGTCGGGATCCATGTTGGGGTGGATGTGGGTCGAGCACCGTTCCTCCTGCCACGACGGCCCTGCGGCCCACCTCTCGCAGGATGAATCGGTCGCCACTGTGAAGAGGGATCTCATCGGAGATGCGCACGAGACACACGATGTCCGGAGCATCGGCCGCGATGATCCGGATTCGGGCCGGCCACGAACCGCTACCGACATGAAGATGGAACGCCCCGCGCGATGAGAGCTCCTGATCGGTATTGCGGACCTGGCGGATCCGGGCGAGGAACGCTCTGGAGGTGCCAAAGTGGATCGACCGTCCGAGCATGGCTCCACGCCCCACCTCGTCAATTCCCGCGAGATTCACTGCCGCCCTGTTCCCGGGTTGCAACGTGGTTGCCGGCGTGTCGTGGCGTTGCAGCCCCCGCACCCGAACCGGAACGGATCCCGGCCAGAGCATGAGCTCGTCACCCTCCGTGAGTGTCCCGCCAATCAGCGTGCCGGTAACCACCAGGCCCGCTCCGCGGATGCTGAACGATCGATCGATCCAGAGCCTTGGCCGAGCCTGATCCGGCGGGTTCCCGGCGGTGGTCAGCTGTTCGTCGAGCGCAATACGCAACGAATCCATACCGGTTCCGGTGATTGGGGACACTCTGATGATGGGCCAGCCTTCTAGGCTGGTGCCTTCAACCGCTTCCAGAATCCCGATCTCGGCGAGGTCCACCGTGTCGTCATCGGTGAGGTCGACCCTGGTGAGCGCGATCACGCCGTGGCTGGAATCGAGCAGGTCGAGCACCGCGAGGTGCTCCTCGCTCTGGGGCATCCAACCCTCATCTGCGGCTACGACAAAGAGAGCGACGTCGAGCGCTCCGACACCGGCGAGCATGTTTTTGATGAATCGCTCATGGCCTGGCACATCGACAAATCCGACGTCGTGGTCCCCAATGCGAGCCCAGGCGAAGCCAAGGTCGATAGTGAGGCCCCGGGCCTTCTCCTCCGCCCACCGATCCGGGTCGCGTCCTGTGAGAGCCTCTACGAGTGTCGACTTGCCGTGGTCGACATGGCCGGCAGTTGCGATGATTGGCATGTCAGGCGAGCGTCTCCACGATCCTGGCGTCGTCGTCGGGGTCAACGGTTCGCAAGTCGATGACGAGGCTGCCCTCGCTGCGCCGGGCGAGGATAGGCGGCGAGGCTCGCAGGAGCTTGTGCCACAGCGAGTCTGCCTTTCCCTGGAGGCGGAGGTTTGGCGAAGGAATGGTTTCGCCCGGCACTGATCCCGCACCGGGGAGCGATTCACCCGCGACAACCTCCCCGTTTCCGCCCAACTCTTCCAACAGACGATGATGACGTTGCTCCAGCTCGTCGTATGACAAGGCAACCATCGCCCAGAATGGGATCTCGGACCCTCGGCCGGATGCGTAGAGCTCGAGGGTGCCGACCAGAGCCGCGTGGGTGGATCCATCGATGCGTACCGCTCGGGCCAGCGGGTGTCTCGCCATCGCAGTGATCAGATCGGCTCTTCCGACGACGATTCCGGCCTGCGGTCCGCCGAGCAGCTTGTCCCCCGAGAACAGCACCAGGTCGGCGCCAATCTCCAGCGTCTGCCGTACGCCGGGTTCCTCAGAAAGCCATGCCGGTGGGTTACCCGGCAGCCAGGGGACCCGGGTGTCAAGCAGCCCGCTGCCGACGTCGGCCAGTAACGGCACGCCAGATCGAGAAGCCAGGTGGGCGAGCTCACCGTAGGCAACGGACTCGGAGAAGCCCTCCAGCCGGTAATTGGAAGGGTGCACTTTGAGGATGACTGCGGCCTCGGCCGCAACGGACTCGTAATCAGAGAGCCGGGTACGGTTGGTTGTTCCCACCTCAACGAGGCTGGCCCCCGAGGCTGCCATTAGCTCGGGGAGGCGGAACGATCCTCCTATTTCGATTTCCTCTCCGCGAGAGACAACCGCGTTGCCGTCGCCGGCAATCGCAGCGAGAGCCAGCAGCAAGGCCGCGGCGTTGTTGTTTACCACGAGGGCCGCTTCGGCACCAGTCAGAGACGTCAGTAACTGGTTGGCGTATGACGCCCGCCTCCCGCGGCTCCCGGTGGCGACATCCAGTTCGACATTGGCGTAGTGAATGTTGGTTCGGGTCGCCAGGTCGGCGGCCGCGGGCGAAAGGGTTGCCCTCCCGAGATTGGTGTGGAGCAGCACCCCGGTTGCGTTAATCACCCTGGTCGGCTGGCTGATCCGGAGGTCATCGGCGGCAACGGTCGCCAGTTCCACCGCATCTGCCGTACCCCCGGCGGTGAGTTGCTTTCGCGCCTGGGCGATAGCGGTGCGGGCGATGGTTGTGGCGAGCTGGCGCGACAAGCCGCCGGCCGCCACAAGATCGCCGGCCAGATCATCCACTTTGGGTAGGTCCTTCAGGTCCATGTGGCAGAGCCTACCCACACCGGTATCCTCGGACCGATGCGCCCGGTATCAATACTGTTCATCCTCTTCATAGTGGTTCCCCCGGTGGAGATCGGCCTCTTCATCGCGATAGGTGGCCGCATCGGGCTGGTTCCGACGATGGCAATCGTCCTGCTGACCGCCGTCATCGGAGCTTCGCTGGTTTCGCGGCAGGGCCGCGGCGAGCTGGTCAAGCTCCAAACCGAGTTCGCCGCTGGCCAATTCCCCGCAAAGCCGTTGGCTCACGGGGCGATGATCCTTGTCTCCGGGGCACTTCTCATTACGCCAGGGTTTCTCACAGATGCGATCGGATTCTCCCTGCTTTCGCCACCGATTAGAGAGGCGTTGCGTCGGTGGGGAGTACGGCGGTGGTCCAACCGAATGACAATTCTGTGAGCAGTGATCCGCGGCCTTCATCCACCATGTGCGTGCTTCATCAGTCCGAAGCGGACTTCGAGGTGCTCATGGTGCGGCGTGGCTCGACAGCCAAGTTCATGGCCGGGGCTTGGGTGTTCCCCGGTGGTGTTGTCGACCCCGAGGATCATGATGACGCCGCCGTGGCGACCATCGAGGGGTTGTCGAAACCGGACCTGGGCCCGTGGCTTGCCGCAGCTTTTCGTGAGGTCGTGGAGGAGACGGGAGTTTGGCTCACGTCTCCTCCGTCGGTCGCGGCACTGGGCGATGGTGACGTCTTTGCCACGGTCAGATCACAGGGTCTCTACTTCGCCGGAGATCGAACCGCATACTTCGCCAACTGGATTACTCCCACGATGATCCCGGTGCGCTTTGACGCTCGATTCTTTGTAGCTGCAATCGAGGAGAAGGTGACCCCAATCCCCGACGAGCGCGAGGTGGATGCTGCCGAGTTCGTTTCGCCGGTCGAAGCTTTGCGGAGAGCCGATTCGGGTGAATGGCTCGTGCCATTTCCAACCCAGCGAACACTGCACCAACTGGCAGGGTTCCGCTCGCTTGGCGCGATGTTCGAAGAGTGGCGCCGGAGCGAGGTCGTCGCGGTGCAACCGCGGATGCGAGTAGCGGCGGATGGGTCTCTCGAGGTTGTGATGCCGGACGAGCCCGGCTTCGATGATCTCCAAGACGAGGTTCCAGATCCGGAGGTCCTGGTAAAGGCAGCAAGGGCAGCAGCCGACAAGGGTCGACCGATAGCGGAGATGGCCAATGACGGGGATTGAACTTGTCCTGGCTCCCAATCCGGGACCCTTCACCGGACCCGGCACCAATTCGTACGTGATCGCCTCCGCCGGTGAGGCGCTCGTCCTCGACCCGGGTCCAATCATCGAGCAGCATCTCGATGCCATCAGGGTTGCACTCACCGGACTCACGCCGGTTGGTGTATTAGTCACGCACACCCATCCGGATCACGCTCCAGCGGCTAACGGGCTGGGTCGTGAACTCGACGTTCCCGTCTTCGGCTTCGCTGCCGGTCCCGGTTTTATCCCAACCAATCTGCTGGAGGATGCTGCTGCAATCGACTTTGGCCGGGATCGGCTGGTCACCGTCCATACGCCCGGCCACACCACCGATCACGTGTGTTTTCTCCTCGGCGAGTACCTGTTCACCGGTGATCACATCATGGGCGGTTCGACTGTGATCATTGAAGACGCCGCCGCCTACATGGCGTCTCTCGAGAAGGTGGCGGCTTTAGATCCGGCTCACCTGTACCCGGGCCACGGTCCTGAGCTCCCCAGAGCCCGGGAAGTGATCGCCGAGTACATCGCCCATCGGATCGAGCGGGAAGGCCAGATCATCGCCGCGCTCTCCGCGGGAGCAACCAACATCAACGAGATCGTCGATGCCGTTTACGTTGGCCTCGACCCGGCGTTGCGCATGGCCGCGACGATGCAGGTACACACCCAGTTGATCAAGCTAAAGAACGAAGGCCGGGTATCGTTGGGAGCGGGCGAGGGGCAAGGTGCAACAGCTGTTGAACTTGTAGAAAGGCCGTAAGTGAGACGTGCCGGAATTGCAGCGATCGCTTTTGTGATTGCGATCACACCTGCGTTGACGGCAAGTGCCCAATCCGAGATCACCCGCGATGACATTGCTGCCGCCGAGCAGAATCGGCGGGCCATCGGTGCCGAGCTGACGGATGCGACCGTCCAATATGATGCCAGTGTCGCCCGGCTGATCGAGCTGGAGAACTCCCTCACTTCTCTTGGCATCAAGCTGTCCAATAGCGAGCAGGAGCTGGCCGGTGCCCGGGTCGCGGCACGGGAGATAGCGGTTGACCGCTACATGTTCGCCGGAGCGGAGAGCTCGGTGTTGTTCGACTCCGTAACCATCCATGATGCCCGTATCCGCACCGGCTACCTGGACATACTGAGCCGGGTCGGCGCCGACGTGGTGATCAAGCTGTTTGCCCTTGAAGAGAGCTATGAAGCACAACAAGCGATCGTGGAACAGGCTTTGGCCTCGCAGATTTCCACCAAAGCGGAGCTTGAAGAGCTGGCCGGAGCGATCTTGACTCGCCTGGAAGAAGCAAATCGTGAGTATGACGCCGTAGTCGCCGCATATGAGGTTCAGGAAGAAGAACGCAGAATTCGTGAGGAGGAGGAGCGTCTCCGTCTTGAGGAGGAAGCCCGTCTGCGCGAGGAAGAAGAGCGGCGCCGTCGCGAGGCTACGTCGACCACGACGACCGTGGCAGTGACCACCACCACTTCAAGCCCGGACAGCGCCACCACGTCGACTACTGCAGCACCAGATACCACGACGACCACCGTGCCGCCGAGCACTTCGCTGGTCTGCCCGGTGAATGGGGCGGTGGCTTTCACCGACACCTGGGGGGCACCGCGTTCCGGCGGGCGCACACATAAGGGTGTCGACATGATCGCCGCCCGCGGTACCCCGCTGGTCGCCATCGAGGCGGGAACGGTGCGGAGGTTGTCCAGCGGCGGCCTTGGCGGGATCACCGTGACCCTGACCGGTGCCAGTGGCGACGAGTTCTACTACGCCCACCTCGATGGCTGGGCAGCCGGTTTGTTCGTAGGACAAAACCTCGCCGTCGGCGAGTTGCTCGGATACGTCGGCAACACCGGGAACGCCCAATACACGATCCCCCACCTCCACTTCGAGTATCACCCCAACGGAGGCGCCGCAATAAACCCGTACCCGCTCGTAGCCGGATTGTGTCTCTAGATGTAAGCCAAGCGGCTGTCCTGCAGACACCGGCCCCCTTCTGGCAGTAACGCAAGCGGCGGCTAAATATCAGTCCCCCCTGCGGGGGGAAATTACCGCAGCGACGGAGCCGCTGGGGTAGATAAGGGGGGTCTGAGCAGTTGTCCGGGGACGCCCCCCTGGGTCACCCCATGTTTGCCAGTTGCTCTGCCAGTACGGTGAGGCGCGCCGAGCAGCCCTCATCGGAGATGGGGGGCAGCAGCGTGGTGAGTTGCTTGGCAGCGCTGGTGATAGCCACAGCGGAGGGTGAGCCCGGCGCAGCCACGACAACCGGATTCCCGGTGTCGCCGCCCTCGGCAACACGCGGATCGAGTGGGACGCGATCGAGAAGGTCCACACCAAGGTCGGTGGCCAAGGCCTCCCCACCACCGGATCCAAAAAGCGGGTAGTGGTCGCCATCGGGAGTAGTGAACCCCGACATATTCTCGATTACGCCGATGACGGGCATGTGCGACCGTCGTGCCATGTCTGCCACCCGGGCCGCCACCTTCTGTGCGGCAAGTTGTGGGGTCGTGACGACGACCATTTCAGCTTGGGGGAGGAGACGGGCCAGCGCCATCTGCACGTCACCGGTCCCCGGCGGCATATCGAGAAGGAGATAGTCGAGGTCCTGCGGCCAGGCAACGTCACGAAGGAACTGTTCGAGGGCCTTCGACAGCATCAGGCCACGCCACATCAGAGCGGTGTCTTCATCCTCCAGCATCAAACCCGTCGAAACCACTCTGATCCCGTATGCCTCGGCGGGGACGATCTTGCGATCGGTGTCGGCTTCCAGCCGTTCACCGCCGAGTCCGAGAATCCGGGGGATCGAGAACCCCCAGATATCCGCATCGAGCAGCCCCACTTTGTAGTCCTGGGCAGATATAGCGAGGGCAAGGTTGGCGCTTAGTGAAGACTTGCCGACCCCACCTTTCCCGCTA
>JAYEIP010000205.1:0-8796 GCA_034660155.1 Actinomycetota bacterium
ACGCTGCGCGGCGTTGTGTCTCGAATGAGAGCTCTCCCTAGTCAGCCCGATGTCTACACCAGGCTCATGCGGGCCGTCCGCTCCGAGGATGCCGGTATGGACGATATCGCCGCAATCGTCTAAGAAGACCCGAGCGTTGCAGCCCGTGTTCTTCAGTTGGTGAACTCGGCGTTCTTTGGACTACCTCGCCCGACAGCCAGCGTCAAGGAAGCCGTCGTATTCATCGGCACCAAGACGTTACGGACGCTGGTCCTCAGCGTGGAGGCGTTTCGTGACTTGGAACTCGCATCTTCATCCCACAGCCTCAACGCCGCCGCCCTTCAGGAGCACGCAGTGACGACCGCTCGGCTCGCTGCGGAGATGGTTCCCTCGGCCGATCGCGAGGCGGCATACTCGGTAGGTCTGCTCCACAGTATTGGTGTCCTGGTGCTGGCTTCACAGCTTCCGGAAGATTGGGAACGGATCATCGAAGAGGCGCGCACCCAAGGTAGAAGCTTGCTCGAGGTGGAGCAGTTGGTTCTTGGAGTGGACCACGGTCAGGTCGCTGCTGCTCTCCTGAGTCTTTGGGGCTTCCCCATGACGTGATCGAAGCCGTTGCCCACCACCTCCATCCACACCCGGTTGCTGGATTCGGAGGCAAGCTTGTCGGCGTCGCTCATGTGGCCTCCCGGCTTGCGGACGAAGCCAGTCCGTCCTATCTGGAAGGTGTACCGGAGACACCGATCGATCACGACTACCTGATAGCAGACGGTTCTGCTGACTCTCTCGAAGACTGGCGCTATGTCGCTGAGCAGGTCGCAGATGGAGTCGTCTAGGTGCCACCCCGTATCGTTTTTGTTGACGATGAGCCGAGAGTCCTCAAAGGTCTCCGCCGGCGAATCGGTCGCGACTATGACGTTTCTACCGCTGAGGGCGGCGCGGCGGCGTTGACGCTCATGCGAGCGGGCGAGGTATTCGAAGTCGTCGTATCGGACATGCGGATGCCGGGGCTGTCTGGCGCCGAGTTTCTGGCAAGGGTGCGGACAGAGTTCCCCGACACAGTTCGCATTCTGCTCACCGGCCAAGCAGATATCAATGACGCTATTGCGGCGGTCAACGAGGGCAATATCTTCAGGTTCTTGAGTAAACCTTGTCCACCAGAGATCCTGATGCGGGCTCTTTCTGACGCCGTAGAGCACTACCGGCTGGTGCGGGCAGAACGTGAGTTGCTCGAGGGCACTGTGCGGGGGAGTGTGACTCTTCTTACGGAGATCCTGGGGATCAAGGAGCCGGCCGCCGCTAGTCGAGGCGGTCGCCTCAAGAATCACGTTGGTCGTCTTGCTTCCCAGCTGGACATAGATTCGTCGTGGGATTTTGAGGTTGCGGCGATGCTCTCGCAGATCGGATACGCCGTAGTCCCGGGTGACGTCGTTGACCGGGACCGCGGGGGACAAGCGCTGACGGATAGCGAGAAACAGCTACTCAAGTCTCATCCGAGAATCGCTCGTGAACTGCTTGCCCATATCCCGCGTCTGGAGTCTGTCGCCGAGATGATCGGGGCTCTTGCGGAAGTCAGCACGAAACCAACCGACCCCAGAGTTGCACTGGGCGTTCGTCTATTGACGGCGGCAATGGAGTACGACGACCGGCTTCGATCCGGGCTCGCTGAGGGGGCAGCTGTTGCGGCAATGCGACGAAATGGGGCCGTCCCCGATGAGGCCATCTCGTCGGCCTTGGAACGAATCGCGGTGGAATCCGGGGGCTACATCGAGAAGTTCCTCGGCGTCTCCGATTTGGTATCGGGCCTTATCCTGGCCGCTGATCTGTATGCGGTCGATGGCAGATGGTTACTGACCGAGGGCACGGAGTTGAGCCTTGCAGCGCGGACTCGCATCGAGCAATACTCTGAGCATGTAGGTGTCCGAGAACCGGTTTGCGTCCGGATCCCGATTTGAGGTCAGCCCTATGGTGTGACTCATGTCGGTGCCACAGGTCGTTGCAAGCCACCCGGAAGGCTCGATGTTGACCGTCTGGGTCGTGCCGGGGGCGCGCAGTACCGAGATCGTCGGATTCTACGGCGGAGCGCTCCGCGTCAGGGTCGCCGCACCACCGGAACACGGCCGTGCCAACACGGCCCTGATTGCACATCTATCGGAGCGACTAGGAGTCCGGGTACGCCTGATGAGCGGGGCCGGTTCGCGGCGTAAGCGACTTCTGGTCCCGGGGTTAAATGTTGAAGTTCTCTCCAATCGTGTCGATGAAATCGTCGATTGACGGAAACCGAGCAGATCCTGGTATCGTCCCGGGCTGCAAAGGAGGTCAGGGTGACAAGAAGTCTTGCCAAGTCCACGTTGGAGCGACTCCGCCGCAAACTCGACGATGAGGAAGAACGTCTGGTAGCCGTCATTGACGAGTACGACAACGTATTCAGCGAGATCAATATGGGTTCAACCAGTGCCGAGCACAACGCCGATCCCAACAGCGCCGACGGCGGATCCCTGGCCCTTGAACTCGAGATGGACCTCTCTGTACTCGAGAACGCCCGCGAGCTTCTTGCCAAGGTGCGCGCCGCCCAGAAGCGGATGGAAAACGGAAGCTATGGGAAGTGCGTTGTGAGTGGCAAAGAGATCCCGATGGCCCGGCTCGAAGCGCTTCCGTACGTCACGACCCTCATCGAGTACGCCGATCGCGGCTAGTCGGAAGTCAATCGGGCACAACGTGGTCGGTACATGTCGTTTCTAAACAGGCAGTTGGATCGGGACGCAGCGTTTCGGCTTGCGCTCACGGTTGGTGTTGCCATCCTGATCGTCGATCAGATCACCAAGAATTGGGCGCGGGACATGTTCCAGGACGCTCCGGTAGAAGTCATCGGAGATTGGCTCCGTTTCACCTATGCGCAGAACCCGGGCGCGGCGTTCTCCAGTTTTGCCGGTGCAGGGCAAATCATCGGATTGATCGCGGTCGGTGTCACGATCTTCCTCTTGTTCTTGGTGGCCCGTACGACCCGTTGGCTCGAGCTGGTCGCCCTCGGTCTAATCCTCGGCGGAGCAATGGGAAATCTAAGCGATCGGGTTTTCCGTGGCCAGGGGCTCCTCGATGGTGCTGTGGTGGATTGGATCGACTGGTGGTTCATCCCCACGTTCAACGTCGCGGACGCGGCATTGAACGTGGGAGTAGCGGTATTGCTCCTGGCTGCAATGCTCACGGCACGATCACATGAATGAGGGAGCCTCGGTCTCGGTGCCAGAGGAAATGGCAGGAGTACGACCAGACCGGGCTGTAGCTGTACTTACGGGGTTGAGTAGGTCGGTGTCACGGGCGTTGATCGAGGCTGGTGTAGTGACGGTGGCGGGCGTCCCTGTTACCAGGTCAACACGGCTCGAAACGGGCGACGTCATAATGTACCCCGCACCGTCGGCAGAGGCACCGTTGGCCCCCGAGCCGGTGCCTTTTGAGGTAGTTCTTGAATTGAGTGACCTTCTTGTTATCAATAAACCGGCCGGCCTGGTGGTCCACCCGGGGGCAGGACATGCATCAGGCACGCTGGTCAACGGGCTGATACACCGGTACCCCGAGCTCCAGGCCCTCGGGGCCCAATACCGCTGGGGTCTGGTTCACCGACTCGACCGGGACACGTCGGGTCTGCTCCTGGTGGCTCGTACCATTGAGACGTACGAGTTCTTGCAGGCGGAACTGAAACAGAGGCGTATTGGGAGAACATATTTGGCGCTGGTCTCGGGTCACCTTGACGCAGCGACAGGAACAATCGACGCACCCGTAGGCCGGGATCCGGTGCGCGCTACCCGGATGGCGGTCACTCAGAATGGGCGTCCTGCCCGAACTCACTACCGCAGATTGGCGGAATGGGCGGAAACCACTTTGCTTGAGATTGAACTCGAGACGGGTCGAACGCATCAGATCCGCGTTCATCTGGCATCGATCGGATACGGCATAATCGGTGATCGTGTTTATGGCAAGAGAAGGTCAGAGCTAGGGGAGCCCGGGCGGGTTTGGCTCCACGCGGCACGACTGCGCTTTCGATCAATCGACGACACTCATCGGGAAGTTTCGACACCGCTCCCGGCTGATCTGAGTGGCTCGCTCGACCGGCTCGGTGATCCGATATCCGGGGATCTGTTCTCGCTCGAGCCATGACGTGTGCAGTACGCGGGCGGTGAGCGGTAGGGTGGCCACCCACCGGACGGTCACTCAGAGAGGAATCGAATTGCCGGCACATTATGAACGTCTGTCTTATCTCGATAACTCCTTTCTCGCATTGGAGTCACGGACTACCCATATGCATGTAGCGGGGATAACGGTTTTTGACGCCGGACCGTTGCGCACGACGGATGGCGGGATCGACACAGGTCGGATCCGGCGCTTGGTCGAGTCGAAGCTGCACATGATTCCGAGGTACCGCCAACGGTTGGCTCGAGTCCCGATAGAAAAGCACCCGGTCTGGGTCGATGATGAGCACTTCAACATCGAGTATCACGTTCGTCACTACAGCCTGCCGCGGCCGGGCACGTTCGATCAGCTGAGAGTACTCATTGGGATCATGATGGCCCAACAGCTCGACCGCTCTAAGCCCATGTGGGAATTTAACGTGGTGGAAGGCCTCGAGGGTGACCGCTTTGCGCTTGTCTCCAAGATCCACCACTGCATGATTGACGGCATATCAGGTGTCGACCTCATGGCCGTCTTGCTGAGCCCCGCGCCATCTGACGACGTGCCGGAACCTGTCGCATATGTGTCGCGACCGGTGCCATCTGGAAGTGAGCTGGTTGTCCGCGAAACAGCTCGCCGGACCGGGCGTGCGGTTAGGGCGATGAAATCAGTCCGGCAACTCAGTGACGACGCCAGAGGCATTGCCGAGGAAGGTGTTCACCGGGCTCGGGCGGTGGGGTATTCGCTCGCCTCAGGGTGGCTTACTACTGCCCCGGAAACACCGATCAACGGAAAGGTCGGTCCAAACCGGCTGTTCGGCACGCTGGAGACACCGTTGCAACAGGTGAAGGAGATCAAGAACGCTCGTGGGGGGAGCGTTAATGATGTAGTTCTTGCAACCGTGGCGGGTGGTGTGAGGCGTTTCCTCCTCGAAACGCGCGGATTCGATGTTGACGATCTCGACTTCCGGGCGATGGCGCCGGTGTCGGTGCGCGGGAAGGATCAGCGGGGGACACTCGGCAACCAGGTCGCTATGTGGTTGGTGGCGCTACCGGTCGACGAACCTGATCCTCTTAAGCAATACGAGGACGTGAGCAACGCGACACGTCACCTGAAGGAAACGAACCAGGCTCTCGGTGCTGCGACCCTGGTCCGCCTGTCGGCAGGAGCACCTGCAACTCTTGTCTCGATGGCGAGCCGTCTTGCTGCCGGGGTACGGCCGTTCAACATGACGGTGACCAATGTTCCGGGTCCTCAGTTCCCGCTGTATCTCTTGGGGTCGAAATTGGTTGCGTCCTACCCGCTTGTTCCGCTTTGGCAGGGTCATGGCGTTGGGGTGGCACTCTTCTCGTATGCGGGCACCGTCTACTGGGGATTCAATGCCGATTACGACATTGTTGCCGACGTCGACGAGTTTGCTGAAGCTATGAAACGGGCATTTGCTGATCTGCACGCCGCGGCTACTTCAGCGAAGGTGGCCGTCCCGAAGAAGAAGCCAAAGAAGCGGCCTCCACTCGGGGCCAAATCGACAACACCACCCGCTACAACAAACGGCGGCGGAGACCCCAAGCTGACAAAGTCGAGCGCTGCAAAGAAGCCGAAGACAGGGTCGAAACCGAAGACATAGAGCGTCTCTTCACGACGCGGCGGATCCTCTACCCGAAGAACGTTGCCGCGGTTTCGTAGAGACGATCGCTGACTCCACGGACCTCAGAGCAGGCTTCTTCCATCGGTACCGGGACAATGTCCAGTCCGCGCACCGCAGCCATTACGCCCGTTCTCCCCTCGATGGCGTAGTCGGCAGCAGTGACACCGAGTCGGGTGGCCAATACCCGGTCAAAGGCTGATGGAGTACCGCCACGCTGGATGTGGCCCAGGACTGAGACTCGGGTCTCGAAGCCGGTCATCTCCTCGAGAGCGTTGGCGATCTGGTAGCTCACGCCACCAAGCCGATCGAAACCAAAAGCGTCCTTCCGAGTCCTTTGGACGGTGGCGCCCGGCGGTGGTTCTATGCCCTCGCCTACCACAACGATCGAGTAGCGCTGGCCGCGGCGGTGACGATGGCGGACAATCTCGGCGATGTCACTGAGGTCGTAAGGAACCTCCGGGATGAGGATCGCGTCGGCACCGCCGGCGATACCGGCGTAAGTCGCGATCCAACCTTTGGTACGCCCCATTACTTCGACGACGATAACCCGATTGTGAGATTCGGCCGTGCTGGCGAGGCGATCGATTGCGTCCGTAGCAATCTGGACGGCCGTGTTGAAACCGAAGGTAGTGTCGGTGCCGGCGATATCGTTGTCGATCGTCTTTGGAACCCCGACGATCGGCAGCCCTTCCTTCGAGAGGCGCAACGCGGAGCGCAGAGTTCCGTCACCGCCGATGACCACAAGAGCATCAATACCGTTGCGTTTGATCGTCTTGGCGCAGCTTTGATAGCCATCGCCGTGGACATACGGGTCCATTCTCGAGGTGCCGAGGATGGTTCCCCCGCGGGCGAGGATCCCACGAACCGAATCGCGGTCGAGGGGAACCGTGTCGCCCTCCATCAAGCCTTCCCAACCGTTCTTGATGCCGACAACTTCAGCGCTGTGGTGTGTCAATGCACGCACCGTCACGCCACGGATCACTGCGTTCAATCCGGGACAGTCACCGCCAGCGGTGAGAACTCCGATTACAGACATGTCTTCAATCTCCTCTAGTCCGATCGAACGCTAGCCGTTGTGTCCACCTCGTAGTTTCGCGGCTGTGAGCTGTGTGACATTCGACCCTTCACCGAGGGTCGATCGCAAGGTACCTTGGAGGTAGCCACAATATGGAGGGTTCATGAAGGACGCTGTCTGGGAGTTGAGCAACGTGGTGGTGGGGGTCGACGGATCCGAGCAGTCCTGTCATGCGGCTGCAGTCAGCGCCGACCTTGCTCGGCGAAACCGAGCCACGATTCACTTTGTAACCATTGTGCGGCCGCCAGAGGGTTGGTGGGGGATCGTTGGCTCACCTCCTACTCCGTCGGCACTGAGCAAGTCACTGACTGATGCCCAGCGAGAAATTCTTGATTCGGTGGTGGCAGATGTCGATCTTTCGGATCTTGAAGTCATCCAGGTTGAGGATGTCGGTGATCCGGCGCGGATGTTGCTCGAGTACGCGAAGAGAGTTGACGCGGACCTCATGGTGGTGGGTCGTCGCGGGGCCGGCCTCATTGAGCGCATCATGCTCGGCTCAGTGGCGAATCGCGTGGTCCACGACGCAGAGTGTCCAGTGTTACTGGTGCCCTGAACCGGAGGACACCTGGCAATGGTGGGAGAGCGGGTACTACGTACAACGACTCAGAAAGCCCCTGAAATCACGGCTCGGGATACGTAGTACGTGATACGTAGTACGGCTCAAGAACAAAGCAAAGCGACTGCTCACCGCCCCTATCCGCGCGTCTTCTTAATACGGCTCAGCCCTCCGGAGGCTTGCAGCATCAACTCCGTAGGCCTAGATGGTTAGTTCCAAGGGGTGCGCGCGGTCCGCGCGAATATCCGCCACTTTGAGCGCGAGGGTGTCCATGATCAGCGGTGTAATAACCCGCTAGATCTTGGAGGACCCGGCGTGAACGCTGACCTGGACACCCTGGCGACCGCACTCTACGTCACTGTCGACGATGCCCTGACCGATCACCCCCACTGGGCACCGGAACGACCCGAAGTCGGGATCGCCCCGAAACTCTCCGACGCTGAACTGTTGACCCTTGCAGTGTTACAAGCCCTACTCGGGTTCACCTCTGAGGCCCGTTTCATCCGCTACGCCCATACCCACCTCAACCCCATGTTCCCCTACCTCCCTAACCGGCCCGGCTACAACAAACGGCTCCGTAACGCAGTAACGATGATGCGCCACCTCACCGCCTGGTTGGCCCGCCACTGCCCCAGCTACACCGACGACATCTGGCTGGTTGACTCCACCCCCGTCGAATGCGGCCGCTCCCGTGAGACCGCCAAACGCTCCGACCTGGCCGGATGGGCCACCTACGGGTACTGCGCCAGCCATTCCCGGCACTTTTGGGGGCTCCGGCTCCATCTGATCGCTACCCCCTCAGGGCTACCCGTCGCCTATGCCCTCACCTCAGCCAAACACGACGAACGGCAAGTCGCTGCCGACATGATCACTATCGACCCCGACCTGCACCGGCCCGGACAAGTCCTCATCGCCGACAAAGGCTACCGATCCCAAGCCTTCGAAACCGACCTCACCGAAGCCGGCATCACCCTGATCCGACCCGCCTACAAAAACGAGAAACCCCGCCCCCTACAACGATTCCTACGCCCCTTCCGTCAGATCATCGAATCAGTCAACCAGACCCTCAAAGCCCAACTCGACCTCGAACGCCACGGCGCACGAAAACCCCAAGGCGTCGCCGCCCGCATCTGCCAACGACTCCTCGCCCTCACCGCCGCCATCTGGCACAACGAAACCACCAAACAACCCGGACCCGCCCGCAGCCTCATCGCCTACGACCACTAACCCTTGGAACTACTCATCTAGGTAGAGGAACCGTCTGGCGGAGATGACACATCGTGCCACCGGTGTTGGCTTCGAGGGTTCGGGTGCTGTCATCGGGCGATCAGACAAGAACGACCCAACAATGCCCGCTCGGTAGCGATCACG
>JAYEIP010000206.1:0-8746 GCA_034660155.1 Actinomycetota bacterium
CGCGAGATATGCCGCCTCCGACTCGGCTTCCGCCGTTGGCTCAAGACGAGCGTGCTCTCCAACCAGGGGAAAACTCACCACCGAACCCGGGGCCCCCGGCGGCGGCGGCATATCTCGCGAGTGTCGCGGTCGAGGAGACTCCGGAAGGGATCTCCGTATCGGTGGGGTCTACCGACGGTCATCGCGCGGTCCGGACACTGCAATCGGGCGTTGCCGGGATGGACGAGGCTGTCGTCACAGCAGTCGTCGAGCTAACCGGGCATGCGCAGGTTGTGTTGGCTGACGTAGGCGAACATCAGTTGGGTGGCAAGACTGTCATCACGGTTCTTCTGGACGTCGGGGAGGATCACTACATCTCCGGGGCAGCGATCCAGTCCGGGGGACGCGCTTATGCCGTGGCGCGGGCCGCCTGGACCGCGGTCACGTCGCAGGTCTGACGTGACCCGCAGGTAACTCTTCGTTGCGACCCGCCGGGATCAGTTCGACAACGACGTTCGGAGTGTCGTCGATACGGACAACCTCAGGATCAGGTTCTGCAGCAGTTGGCAAACTGAGGATCTTGTCGAATCGGGATGCTTTGGCAAGCACATCGCGGACGATAAGCCTGGTGTTGTCAGACGGGGGGTCCGCCAGTTGGCCAACATCGTTGGTGTCGGTAGACAGGACACTGACGGCGTGGCCGCGGAGATCCCACATGATGACCTCCTGGCTCACCTTGTCTGGCGAGAGTGTCTCGAGCGACGGCACAACCACCGCGTCGACTCGGCCCGCGGAGATGATCCCGACGATGGACTGGAGCCCCTCGCGTCCTATCGGATGGCCGGGGGTGCGCACGTCCTGACAGAGAGCAACTAGGCGGTGGCCATTCTCGTTGATCCAGCGTCGGATCTTCTCGGATTGGGCGAACGCTGGTTCCCCGTCTGCCGATGCTTCTCGTATGTAACCGACGACGCGCACCGTGGTGGCCCTTTCCGTTAGCCGCTCTGGCTACCGATAGTTTCGCAGTGTCACTCACTGTGGTCAACGACCTCCGGGTTCAGCTTGTTCCCGAACTGAATGGAGAGTCTGCCGCATTGGCAACCGCCGGCCCCGAGCGAGACCACTGTTAGGGTTCCGCCCATGAAGGCCTTAGTCCTGAATGCCTCGTATGAGCCGCTCTCGGTCGTACCGGTGAGACGGGCAGTCGTGCTCGTCCTGCACAATCGGGCTGATGTCGTCGCTTCAAACGGCAAGGTCTGGCGAAGCGAACGGATCGGCCTGGCGTCGCCATCTGTAATCCGCCTCAGGAACTTCGTGAAGGTTCCCTATGCCCGCCGGGTTCCCTTGAACCGTCGGGCGGTGTTCATGAGAGATACCAACAAGTGTCAGTACTGCAACAGGCCGGCGGAGAACATTGATCACGTCATCCCGAAGGCGCAGGGAGGAACTCATACCTGGGAGAACGTGGTTGCCAGTTGTCGCCGCTGCAACACCAAAAAGGGTGGCCGTACTCCCGGCCAGGCCGGCCTCGTCCTACGGCAAAAACCCCGCGTCCCTCGCCGTCATTCTTGGGTCCTGGTAGCCATCGGCACTGAGCCCGACCCTGCGTGGGTCGAGTATCTGAATTAGCAAGAAACGTAACGCAAGCGGCGTTACGAGTCGGTACGCAGCAATAGAACCGGACGTTTGGCGAGACGGGTGACCTTGGTGCCGGTGGATCCCAGTAGGCCCTCGAACAAGCCGCTTCCGTGTGACCCCACAACAATTACGTCGACATTCTGGGCTTTGGCCTCGTCGAGGATTCCGCGGGCGCTCGGACCTTCAACAACCTTGCTTTTGGCCTTGATCCCAGCTTCCCTCAAAGCGGAAACAACAGCACTGCAGCGTTGGTGGCGCTTGTCCTGCAGGTACCGTTCGATGATGGCGTCATCACCCGGCCAGGAGCGGGGCGGTCCGGCGGCGGGGCCGGCAGACATTGTCTCGGCATCTGTTCGTACCAGAGATGGCGGTTCCTGGTCACCGAAGTGGCCACGGAGCTCCTGGAGCATGGCACGGGGAACCTCGATGACGGTGAGGACTGTTACCTTCCCGTCTTCTCCTGCCAGCGGTGCACTGAACCGGGCAACCGTTGCTGGGTCGAGTTGACCGTCTGTGGCGACCAGTACGTGCATCGATCCTCTCCTTGCGTCGTATCGCGTCAGGCTAGCCGCAAACCACCTTGGATTGCTGTCCTATGCGAGCTGGGCTGCGATGGCTCGGAGGCTGGGGACTGGAAGCCCGGCTTGGTCGGCGTGGGCCAGCGCCCGCGCCAGGCGAGTTGGAGCGCTTCGGCCCGTGGCTCCGTGCTCGGGATCGGCGTCGAATGCTTCGACCATGCCTGCCATGAGAGTCTCCTTATCCAACTCAGCGTCCGCCAACCAGGTCTGGATCTGAAAAACGTCTGCGGCGACTTCCTCGGCAAGCGACCTGTGGTTGTACCAGAGATCGTGCACAGTATCCCTGGTCATCAGGCCACCAATATTGGCCGTCAGGATGTACAGGTTCTTCCTCACGAGTTCGTAGAGAAGCTCATTGTCGTCCGCGACTGCAAACGCCGCGATCCCGATCGAGTTCAGCGCGGCTGTGAGCAGTTTGGTGCCGGGACCGTAGACCGGTGTTGGGATCAGAACCTTGAAGTCGCGGCCCGATTTCTTTTCGAACCAAACGACGGCGATCGTCGGGTTCTCGAGCCCGTGTTGCTCCCAGTTGCAGGGAAGAAGCTCGTTTTGGACCAGCGCCGTGTTTCCTCTCCACTGGTAGGGGAGGCTCTCCAGGGTTGCGTCCAGGTCGGCCTCGCCCACGGTCACCATGGTGAGAAGGGGATCTGGAATGTCCGCGGCAATGGCTGCGGCGGGTGCTTCTCGCACCACGGGGACGACGGGATGGCCGGCACGAAGGAGACCTCGTCCGAAGACGCTCCCAATCTCGCCGATGCCGACTATTACAACCGGTTGATTGATGTTCATACCCCGCACGGTAGTTGAGTCGGTTTGCAAGAACAGGCATCGGCGGACACTGCTGCGGTGGGTCGATCGACCTATTTGGGTGGAGAGTAGGTGGAGAGGGGGCCAAAAGGGTTGAAAGGTGGCGCGATGTGGGTTAGGGTGGCGCGCAGTGGGAGATGATGTAGCCAACGGAGAGCGGATCAAGTGTTTTTGGGGACATACGAGCATTCACTTGACGAGAAGGGTCGTCTCGTGATGCCGCGCAAGTTCCGGGATCAGCTCGAAGCAGGCTGTGTAATCACCAAAGGCCAGGAAGACTGTCTGTACGTCTGGCCGCCCGATGCCTGGGAACGAGAGTACGCCCGGGTGAGCAGTCTCCCGACAACGGACCGCCGGGCTCGCAAGTTCTCACGATCATTTTTCGCCGGAGCGGTCGACGTCCAACTCGACAAGCAAGGTCGGATCCAGATTCCCGAGAAGCTGCGGGTGTTCGCCGGGATGGGCAAGGACACCACCGTGGTCGGCTCCGGCCCTCGCATCGAGGTCTGGTCGACCGAGGTCTGGGAGAGCGAAGAGGCACAAGCCGATGAGTACTACTCAGGAATCGAAGAAGTTCTTGGACTAGGTGGGGGAGAGCTATGACCTCCAATGCCGCAACAGCAATGACCAAAGAAGAAGGTTCTGGCTCATGGCCAGTCCCCCGGATGTCAATCGGGAGGCCCCTTACTCCGCCCGCTTCCATTTTGACGCCAGCGCTCCGGGGGGCTGACCATGACTCAGAACCCGTATCACACACCGGTCATGGCAAACGAGGTCGTGGAGCTGCTGCGGCCGGTTTCGCCGCGGCTGCTAGTCGATGCGACGTATGGGGGAGGGGGGCACACCAGCGCATTGCTGGAAGCGTTCCCCGGGCTATCGGTCGTGGCGATCGACCAGGATCCCGACGCGATAGCACAGGGCCCGGTCGGGGACGGGGTACGTCTCGTCAAGGCCAATTTCGGGTCCCTCGACCAGATCGCCGCCGAGATATGCAGCGAGGGGATAGCTGATGGCACTTCCATACCACCCTGTTTCGATGCCTTCCTATTCGACATCGGTGTCTCCTCCCATCAACTCGATGAATCGGAGCGTGGCTTCTCCTATCGGCGTCGCGGACCAGTCGACATGCGGATGGACCGCGACGCCGAACTCGGGGCAGACACAATCGTCAATCAGTGGCCGGTGGATGACATTGCTGACGTTCTCTGGCGATACGGAGAAGAGCGTCTGGCTCGGCGTATTGCCAGAGCCATCGTCGCGGCCCGGCCAATCACCGACACGGCCCATCTTGCCAGCGTGGTCGCGGAGTCGGTTCCCGCAGCAGTCCGCCGTCGCAAACATCCGGCAAGAAAAGTATTCCAGGCCATCAGGATCGCGGTCAACGACGAACTCGGGTCGCTCGAGCTTGGTCTTGAAGCAGCGATCAGTTGGGTGCGTCCCGGCGGGAGGGTGTTGGTGATTTCCTATCACTCTCTCGAGGACCGCATGGTCAAGAGACGCTTCGCAGCCGGCAGCGCCGGTTGCGAGTGCCCTCCGGACTTCCCCGTGTGCACCTGTGGACGGGTGGCCGAGTTATGGTCGCCCGTCCGCAAACCACTGCGGCCCACCGAACAAGAGTTGGCTCTGAACCCACGGGCGCGCTCCGCCATCTTGCGCGTTGCGGAGAAGGTGTCGTCGTGAGCCTTCCGCAACGTGACGCTGAACACCGACCGTCTCTTGAAGTCATTGCCGGTGTCTCCAAACGACCCAAGCCCAAGATCAGCCACTGGGTGCTGTTCGCCGTCGCGGTGATTGTGGCGTTCTTTGGACTGATCTATTCGCGTATCTCCCTCGATCGATCTGCCTTTGAGATCTCGGAACTCGAAACACAGATCGCCATTCAGGAAGACATGCACTTCCAACTCCGCTACGAGCTTGCGCAGATACAGGATCCCGCCCGGCTCGAGCCGCAATTGGCTCAATTGGGCCTGGTTTACCCGGAATCACGCCTCGCCTTATCGGTACCGGTCGTTGGGGTGGATGAATTGGATCCCGACTACCGATGGGCGCAGCTCCAAGCGATCCTGAGCGCACAGCCATGAACGGGCATCGGAGCCATTCGCCCAGGGTGGGGTGTGCCTCGAGTTTGATCTACCCTTTTTGGCCGATCGCTGGCGGCCCGGGAGACTTAGGGCTCCCGGATCCGCCGGGGTGCTGAGATGTTGCGCCCCACCTGGCGCATTCGTGATCTGAGGCTCGTACTCGTAGGCGTCTTATTCATCTTCGCCTGGGCCGGGATTGGATACCGTCTTTTCCAAGTACAGGTCGTTGAGGCAGCTACCTTCAGAGAAGACGGCAACGACCAGCGCATCAGATACGAAGATATCTCGGCCAAGAGGGGGACAATCTACGATCGCGACGGGATCGAGCTCGCAGTTACGGTCGACCTTCCCACCGTGATCGCAGATCCGGCGCTCATTGATGACGCCGCGGAAACTGCACAGCTGCTTGCACCGTTACTAGGGAGCAGCGTGTCCGATATCGTTGCGCGAATCGACCAGCCGGGTTCCCGATTCGCTTACGTTGCCCGACATGTTTCGGTTGAGGTGGGAGATAGCGTGCAAGCGGAGATAGATGGTCTTGCCAGGTGTCGGGAGGAAGGTGACGCCGACGAATGCTCGTATGCGATCGCGGGGATCTATGTACAAAACGAGCCGCTGCGCGTGTACCCGGCCGGCGATCTCGCGGCACAGCTCCTGGGGCTGGTGCAACAAGATGACCAGACTGGTCTGGAGGGGTTGGAGGCGGTTTACGACGATCTACTCACCGGAACTCCAGGGACGATGGTCCTCGAGCGTGACCCTGACGGCAATCCGATTCCGCTCGGCGAGCTTCTGATCGACCCGGCTGTTCCCGGTGTCGGCCTCCGGACGACGATCGATCGCGAAATCCAGTATGCCGCCCAGCAGGCGGCCGAAGAAGCTCTCATCGATACGGGCGCCACTTCAGCCACCATCGTCGTTCTTGACCCCAACACGGGGGAAGTCCTGGCGATGGCGACTGCCCCGACGTTCGATCCCAACGATCGTGGCTCGATCAGTGCAGTTATCGAGCAGGGTGCGCTCCGCAATCGTGCTGCTACCGACGTCTATGAACCGGGATCGACGCTGAAGGTGGTGACTGTTGCGGCTGCTCTCAATGAGGGGATCGTGACCCCGTGGGACAGCTGGCTGGTCCCCGCCGAATACGAGGTCGACGGCAAAGAGGATCCGTACACGGACGTCAAGAGAACCGAGGATCGGACGATGAGCGTTGCCGAGATCTTGACCGGCTCATCGAACGTGGGGACGATTCAGATCCAGGAACAGCTCGGCAACGACCTCCATCACCAGTATCTCGACGCTTTTGGGCTCGGTCAGTTGACAGCTGAATCGATGCCCGGAGAGGTCCCCGGGTTGTTGCGGCCGGTCGAGGACTGGGTATCGGCGACAGCCGGCGCATCCACCGCAATCGGTTATCGCGTCGACGTGACCGCTCTCCAGATGGCTGCCCTGTTTGGCACTATTGCCAACGACGGTGTCTGGGTGGAGCCCCACGTAGTGACCGAGTCAATTCACCCTGATGGATCGCGCGAGGTCGCCGTGCCAAGGCGACGCCCCGTGATCTCTGAGGCAACCGCCACGCAGATGCGTGAGCTGTTGCAGGGTGTCGTCGAACGGGGGACGGGGCGCCGTGCGGCCGTCGAGGGTTTCGCCGTCGGCGGAAAAACCGGCACGACCGAAAAGTTCTTGTTCGAAGAAGGCGCCTACAGCGACGACGATCGGATGGCATCCTTCATCGGGATAGCCCCGATCGATGACCCTGCCGTCGTCATAGCCGTGGTGCTTGATTCGCCGAAGGGCGAGATCGAGGAAGACGGACAGATCGTTGAGCTGCAGTTTGGTGGCGTCTCCGCTGCGCCGGTGTTCGCCCGGGTAGCCGAAGCCGCCATGCAGTCGCTCGGTGTGGCTCCCAATGCGCCTTAGCAAGCCGGCGAGGGACGCCACTCTTATCGATATCGCCCGCGCGCTCACGCCTCGTCAGGCCGTCGAACTAGTCGGTGACAACGTCGCCGTTGACGATGTCCACATCGACAGCAGGTCGGTGACACTGGGAAGTCTGTTCGTTGCCATACGTGGCGCAACAGCAGATGGCCACGATTTTCTCGGCAGCGCCGCCGCATCCGGGGCGACCGCCGTTGCTGTCGAGAAGCCGATGGCGATGGACCTTCCCTACCTACTGCTGGAAGACACCCGGTCGGCACTGGGATGGATCGCTGCCGAGGTTCACGGCTATCCGGGGCGCGAGCTCGGTGTTATAGGAATCACCGGAACGAACGGGAAGACCACCGTCGCCCATATGCTGGCGACGATGACGGCCGGTTCACCACGCCAGACCGCGGTCATCGGGACGGTGAGCGCCAACCTGGGCGACACCGACGTCTCCCCGCGCACCACCCCAGAGGCGAATGATTTACACCGGATTCTGCGCCACCTGGTCGATGCAGGACAGATTACTGATGTTGCGATTGAGGTCTCGTCCCATGCGATGGTGATGGGCCGGGTCAATGGAGTGACCTTCGATGTCGTTGCCTTCACGAACCTCTCGCAGGATCATCTCGACTATCACGACACCATGGAGGATTACTACCAGGCAAAGGCGAGGCTTTTTCAGCCGGAGTGGGCACCGCATGGCGTTGTGTGGATAGACGATTCTTGGGGAAACCGATTAGCGGGGGAGTCGAGTATTCCGGTAACGACCGTTGGAACCGCACCCGGGGCGGACGTGATTGTCGCCTACGGCCGGGAGACACCGAGCGGTAGCAGGTTCACTTTGAATATCGCCGGGAGGGCTCTCGCGGTGGAGGTGGCGTTGGCAGGTCGATTCAACATCTCCAACGCGGCGGTGGCCATCGTCTGTGCCCATCTGCAAGAGGTGCCGCTCGACCGGGCCATTTCGCAACTCGCAACTATGCCGCCAATCCCGGGCCGTTACAACACGTTGGACACCGACAGGGACCTCTGGGTCGTTGTCGACTACGCCCACACGCCGGATGCCATCGAGAGTGTCATCCTGGAAAGTCGCCAGCTCATCAAGGGACGGATCATCGCCGTCGTCGGTGCGGGCGGAGACCGCGATCGGCGCAAGCGCCCTCTCATGGGTGCGGCGATAGCGACAGCCGACATTGCGATCATTACCACTGACAACCCGCGTTCGGAGGACCCCGGGGAGATCATCGGTCAGATGGTTGCCGGAGTACCAGCAGGTAGTGAGATGGTGGTTGAACCGGATCGTCGGGCCGCCATCCGCCACGCGCTTACGGTGGCGCACGACGGGGACGCCGTTCTGATACTCGGGAAAGGGCACGAAGCAGGGCAGGAATTCGCTGATGGAATTCTGCCGTTCGACGACCGTCAGGTCGCGGAGGAGGAGCTACAGCTCCTGGCGGAGGCGTCAGGATGAATCACCGAACGCTTGCGGAGTTGGCTGCTTTGTTGGGCACTTCGTCGCTCGAGGATCCGGGGACTGTCATCACGGGTGTCACAACTGACACCCGATCGGTCAGTAGTGGAGACCTCTTCGTCGCGGTAGTAGGGGAGACGTTCGATGGAAACGACTTCTTGGTTGCGGCGATGGACGCCGGTGCCGCCGGCGTTATCACCTCACGTCCTGATGTTGCTGGAATACCGCGGATTCTGGTCGCCGATACCCTCGTCGCGTTGCGG
>JAYEIP010000207.1:0-1703 GCA_034660155.1 Actinomycetota bacterium
AGACTGGATCCATATGGGTACCCTTTGCCGTTCACGCCGCCATAAACATGACCATGGCGGTTTTTGCCCGGTTCGCGGGCCGCCGTCTGACTGTGTGACCACCTGCGGAGTGGCTACCGTCCCTGGTATGCCGGCAGTGGGACGTAGATGATTCTGGCTGTCGGAGCACCGCCGCTGGTGGCCGATTTGGGAATCGTTCTGTTGGCCACGGCCATCTTCGGATACGTCGCCGTCCGCCTCAAGCTCGTCGCGATAGTTGGCTATTTGATCGCCGGCGCGATCATCGGCCCTCTCGCTCTTGGGTGGATAGACGACATCCACCTCGTGGAGCAGATGGGCGAGATCGGCATCATCTTCCTGATGTTCTTCATAGGTCTCGAGTTGAGTGGTGAGCGACTCCGCAAGCTCGGGTCGATGATGTTGGGGGGCGGCGCGGTTCAGGTAGGACTCACCATCGCACTGGTGATGGGCATCTTGTTCATCTTTGGAGTCGACGCCCGCACGGGGATCTTCACGGGCTGTCTCGTTGCTCTCAGCTCGACGGCGGTGGTGTTGAAGATGCTGGAAGCTCGAGGGCACACCGAGTCGGAGACCGGCCAGACGTCGATTGCCCTGCTCATCTTCCAGGATATCGCCATCGTCTTCATGGTCCTGCTTGTACCCATGCTTGGCGATCAGGGTGGGTCGGTCGGTGAGATCCTGCTCGAGTTGGTCAAGGCCGTCCTCCTGATGGTGGTGGTCATAATCCTTGTGAAAGCCGTGGTGCCACGCATCCTCGACCGGTCGGCCGCCATCGAGAACAACGAGGTGTATCTCCTGATGATCCTGGCCGCGGCCGGCGGAGTTGCCTATCTGGTGACCCTGCTTGGCCTGACGACGTCCCTTGGTGCATTCGTTGCAGGCCTCGTGGTCAGTGCCGGTTCGCACCGGGAGGTTGCGACCCGTGCGATCCTTCCCTTCCAGGCGGTGTTCGCTGCGATCTTCTTTGCCTCGGTCGGAATGCGGCTGGATGTTGGCTTCGTGTTCGAGAACCTGCTCTTGGTTCTCGGGATCGCTTTCGCTGTCATTGTTGTGAAGATCGTTTCGATCGGAGTGGCGGTCCGGCTCTTCGGCCAGGTGTCGGCTGTGGTTGTGGCGACATCGATCCTTCTGTCGCAGGTCGGGGAGTTTTCGCTCATCTTGGTTCAGGTTGGAGAAGACGCAGGTTTGAGTCCGGCCGGGGTGGGGACTGACGGACGTCAGGTGTTCATAGCCACCGCTGTGCTACTCATTGCGCTCACACCAGTTCTTTACAACCTCGCGATCAAGGCAGGTACCAACGTCTACTACCGGTCAGCTGATCCGGAGGCGGAGACCACCGCGACAGCCGATTAGAACCGGGGTGCGAAGCACGTGTCGAATCCTGCTCGGCCTCCCTCTGGCAGACCAGACCAATGCGGTAGGTCCGATCGCCCCGAATCGGGCCGGGCATGCCGCGGTCTACGCTCACCAGGCGAGCGTAGACCGCCGTCAGGCAATGTTGCTCATGGCAATGGCATCAGCCAAGCTGCCCAGGTGGGTTGTGGGTTTGCGTCGATGGACAACGACAATGGATCGATGCTGCTGCTTAGGGTGTCCCCCGTGAAAGTGGAACGTTGTGTTGGATAACGCCGCCTTGACCTGGCTCAACGACTGGAATCTCGACGCCCTGATGGCCGGCGAGC
>JAYEIP010000208.1:0-8665 GCA_034660155.1 Actinomycetota bacterium
GCCGAGATGTCCGCCGAGGGGCTCTCTGCGTCACGGATCAAGCAAGCGAAGCAGGTCCTGTCAGCCCCGCTGAAGCTGGCCGTCGACGACGGGATCTTGGCTCGCGACGCGACGTCTGGGGTGAAGGTTCCGACGGTGCGGCGACGCGAGCAGCGGTTCCTCACCGCCGAGCAAGTCACAGCCCTCGCCGCGGCCGCGGAGAATGCTCAGACCGGAGCCGGGCTCGTCGTTGAGACCCTGGCATGGGTCGGGATGCGTTGGGGCGAACTCGTGGCGCTGAGACGACCTCGTGTCCACATGCTGCGGCGCCGCATCGAGATCGCCGAATCAGCAACCGAACTCGGGTCGGGTCTGTCGTGGGGAACGCCCAAGACCCACGAGCGGCGTCTCGTGACGATGCCTGCGTTCCTCGCCGATCGTCTCGCCGCACGCCTCGGCACCATCGCCGACGATGACCTCGTATTCACCGCACCGAGAGGCGGGCCATTCCGGTCCTCCCCGTTCCGGCAAGCCGTCTGGGTCCCTGCCTTGGAGGCAGCAGGCCTCGACCGGCTCCGAATCCACGACCTGCGCGGCACCGCCGCCTCGCTGATGATCTCGTCCGGAGCAAACATCAAAGCGGTGCAGCGCCAGCTCGGCCATGCCTCCGCGGCGATGACGCTCGACCTATACGGACACCTCTACGAGGACGACCTGGACGCCCTCTCGGATGCGCTCGATCGCCGCTTCGTCGCCGCCACCGCACCTCGGCAGACGCGCCCCGAACAAGGCTCGAGTGATTCTCCCGCGCCCCTATCGCGCCCCGGGCGCGCCCCGAAGGGCTCCGGGGCCGTCGTCGAGTTCGACGGCAGCACCCGGAATACCCTTATGTGACGGGCTTTCGCGGAGGCGGACGGGAATCGAACCCGCCAGGGAGCTTTCGCCCCCTCGTCGGTTTTGAAGACCGCGGGACCCACCAGGCATCCTGACGCCTCCACCGATCAGGCTAACGCGGTGCGACATGGCATTGAGCGTCGTTGACTCACTACTAACCTTGCACTCATTCCTAAGCAACCAAGGGGACCCATGGCTGACGAAACGAAGCTCATGGTCTGGATCGACCAAGACCTGTGCACCGGCGACGGCATCTGCGAGGAGATCGCACCCGATGTCTTTCATGGCCGGGACGATGGCCTATGGGTCGTCAAAGAAGAGGCATCAATCTTTGGCAAGTCTGTGCTCTTCGACGCGGGCGATGGTGACGGTCATGCGCCCGACGGTGCCCGGGGAGTTGCCCGCGTTCCCGACGACCAGATAGACGTTGTTGTCGAGTCCGCCGAGGAGTGTCCCGGCGAGTGCATCATGATCGAGCCCTACGACGCGGCGATCATGGCCGACCGCGGCGCCTGAGGCCCCGGACGAATTGAGAAGAGCCCCCACCGGCAGCGCCGATGGGGGTTCTTCTATTCCTAACGATTCACTCCCTATGGAGAGAAGACGTAGAGCTGGACATCTCCGCACTCGCCGGGAGCGCTGGGAACCGGGAAATCGCCAACTTGCTCCGGAGCGGGTCCAACCTCGACGTCACATCCTCCGGCAAAGGTATGAATCTGTGCACTCACTTCACCCGAGATGGTCGGCCCGTGAGACCGGATTACAACGTGGTACTCGGGGTCAATGTGCTCATACGGCACCACGCCCGGCGGCCCTTGCCGCGTTTGACCGCTATTAGGGGTAGTCGAGCGGCACTCGGGAGCAGCCCGAGCGACTCCGCCGGCGGTTTTCAGCCGGTGATGTATTGCTCCAGTTGCTGGATGAGGAACGCCTGCTCGGCCATCACTGCCTTGACAACATCTCCGACCGAGATCAATCCGACTAGTCGGTCACCGTCGACCACGGGCAGGTGGCGGATGTGATGATCGGTTATCAGGGTCATGCACTCCGACACAGTCTGGTCCCTGGTGACGGTGCGGACTTCAGATGTCATGATGTCTTGGACCGTGGTGGCGCGGGAATCGCGCTCTAGAAGAATGATCTTGCGGGCATAGTCGCGCTCGGACACGATCCCGATTACCCGATCACCTTCGACCACGACAAGCGCGCCTACGTTCTTGTCGGCGAGTGTTTGGAGGGCCTCGTACACAGTCGCACCACGCCCGATTGACCAGACCTCGGTACCTTTGGCGTCAAGTAGATGACCGACTGTTTTCTGCATGCTTGTCCCTCCAGCTCGTCCTCTAACTTACCAAGCCTTCCGTCGACGGGTCGACAGGAGGCGACAATCTGCTTTCATGGTCCGATGACTGAGCGACCCCGCACCGGCAGAAGTCGTACCCGGCTGACGGCCACCGTCACTGATCTGGAAGTCGTCGAACAGAGGGCATTCCTGGTGGCTGTGGCCCGGAGCAAGAACGAGCTGCCGGAAACCCAGACCAGCCTCAACGAACTGGCGCTTCTCACCGACACTGCCGGGTCCGACCCGGTGGATGCCGAGCTGGTGCGACGCGACCGTTTTGACCCGTCAACCCTGATAGGAAAAGGCAAAGTAGAAGAGCTGGTGGCTGCCACCAAAGCGCTCGACATCGACGTCGTCATCTTTGACAACGAGCTGTCGCCGGCGCAGCAACGGAATCTCTCCAAGATGTTCGAATGTGACGTCGTTGATCGGGTCGCTCTGATCCTCGACATCTTTGCTCAGCACGCAACGAGCAAGGAAGGCATGCTGCAGGTCGAGCTGGCCCAGCTGCGCTACAGGTTGCCGCGATTACGCGGCCGCGGTATCGAGATGAGCCGCCTCGGCGGTGGTATCGGCACCAGGGGACCCGGCGAAACGCAACTGGAGACCGACCGACGGCGGATTCTCGACCGAATCGCCAAGCTGGAACGGGAGCTCAAACACCTTGCCGGCTCTCGCGACACCCGTTCCAAGGCACGACGCAAGTCGCGCGTCCCGCTGGTGTCACTCGTCGGCTACACCAATGCCGGCAAGTCGACCATGTTCAACTACCTCACGGACGCCGGGGTTCTCGTCGAGGATCGTTTGTTTGCGACCCTCGACTCAACAATCCGGAAATTGGATCTTCCGAACGGGACCCCAATCTTGATATCCGACACTGTTGGCTTCGTACGCAACCTTCCTCACCAGCTCGTCGAGGCCTTCCGATCGACCCTCGAGGAGGTGAGCCAGGCCGATCTCCTGCTCCACATCGTCGATGGGGCAGACCCCGATCCCGATCGACAAATCAGCGCAGTGCACAGCGTGCTTCGCGAGATCGGTGCCGCCGATATCCCTGAACAATTGGTGATCAATAAGTCCGATGTTGCCGACCCGGTGGCCATGCGACGCCTCGTCGAGCTGTATCCGGGTGCGGTCGCAACATCGGCGATCACCGGCGCAGGGGCCGAGGAGCTTGGTGCAGCCATCACAGAACGGCTCGCGGAGACGACCGACGAAATCGAGATAATCGTTCCGTACGATCGGGGCGATGTTGTGACGCTCGTCCACACCATTGGCAACGTGGTCTCCAGCGACCACACTGCCTCCGGTACGAAACTCAAGGCCCGCGTGCCCAGCACCGAGTTGCACCGATTCTCGGAGTTTCTCAACGAGGGTTGAGGTGGTCCGCGGAGCGCGTTTCGAACACCTGCTCAGACCCCGGAGTTCGCTTTGTGAACTCCCCCAGAGGGGGACTGACAAGAGGGGAGCTACATGAGGTCGAGGATGTTCTGGTCGGGGGGGTCTTGGGCCTTACGCATGACGTCTCTTGCGGTTGAACGGCGTTGGGTTACTACCGGAACCAGGACTGCTGAGATGTAGATGACCTGGATCGTGAGAGCCAGCAGACCGGCGAGGGTTAATCCCAGCCCTACCGGTATCGCCGGCAGTACGGGGATCAGCGCCCCGATCACCCAGGCGAACTGGAAGAAAGTCTCGGCGTTCGTGAAAGCACGGCCCCGACTCTCCTCAGGAACCGTTGCTTGCAGCAAGCCGTCGAAACCGAACTTGGCCGTTCCCCAGGCGAAACCGGCTGCAGCTGCAAGTAACGCGGCGGCAGGGAGACCGAAGACCTGCGCAGCAATGAACGCCGCGCCGGCTTCGATCGCCAAACCCGTCACGACCATTGGCTCTTCGGAGATCCTCTTGTCCAAGATTGGCGTCACGAATGCTGCGATGAAGTAACCAAGACCCGCCGCTGCCAGGAGTGCCGAGAAGTCGAGAAAACCGGCATTGTCGTCGCGGAACTCGAACGCAACCAACAGCAACAAGAAGCCATTCAGGAACCGAACACCCGCGGTTGCAAAGCGCGCCAATCGGACGTCGCGCGATGCCGCTCCCCTCTTTCGCTCCAGCCGCGCCGCCCGCCCCTTCATCCGCTGAATGCGCATGACCGAAAGCCCTGCCGCCGAAAGGGCCGACCAGAAGTAGACCACCGCTGCCATGACGAGCGTGACGGAGGGATGACCGAATCCGACCCCTAGCAAACCGATCGGGATGATCACAGCGCTCGCGAGCACACCGATACGGGCCAGCTGGGCATTGCCCGAAATCAGGTCGCCCGGATCGTCAAGAACCAGCGGAACCACGCTCGACCGACTTATCCCATGGAACCGCGACAACACCAGCAACGCGAATGCGATCGGGAAGAGCAGGAACGAGTCAAGCCACAGTGCCATCGCCACTGCAGCAACTGCGCGGAGCGCAGAGCTAACGACCAAGCCACCGCGGTAAGCGCCGGGAAACCGTTCGAAGAACGAACCCAGGAATGGCCCGATCAGCGCGAAGGGAGCGAGGGTGATTATCAGGTACAGGGCAACATTCTCACGCGCCTGCGTCGACGGAACGGAGAAGAACAATGTGGTCGAAAGGGCCATAGCCACCAGAGTGTCGCCGGCCGTTCCCCCCGCATGCGACTGCGCCAACCGCCTGAAGCCCGGACCACGAGAAGTGAACATGGTGCTGGCACGAAGCAACGTGGTACGGCCGAGGCGCCGCACCCTGCCATCCGTCTGCTGCTGTTGCTGTGGTTGCTTCGATTCAGAAGTCACAGTTTGAAGTTAGCGCAACCAGGCCGCGGCGCTGACCGGTGCACAACCACACCGTCGCCTCCCATCTATTCTCTTGCCCGATGATCAATCTCACCGAGGTTACGAAGACATTCCCCGACACGACGGCACCGGCAGTCGATCGACTCTCCTTCAATGTCGAAGAGGGCGAAGTCGTGGTACTTGTCGGCCCGTCAGGGTGCGGCAAGACCACGACGCTGAAGATGATCAATCGGCTTATCGAGCCCACCGCCGGCACCATCACCGTCGCCGGCCGAGATATCCTGGATATGCAGGCTCATGAGCTCCGCCGTGGCATCGGATACGTGATCCAACAGATCGGTCTTTTCCCCCACAAGACGATTGGCGACAACATCGCGACGGTGCCGCGGCTACTTGGCTGGGACAAGCTGAAGACTGAAGAACGGGTCCGCGAATTGGTAGACCTCGTCCAGCTCTCACCAGAGCTTCTCAAGCGCTATCCGGGGGAGTTGTCGGGAGGCCAGCGCCAAAGAGTCGGGGTCGCACGGGCTTTAGCCGCAGATCCACCCGTGATGCTCATGGACGAACCATTCGGTGCAGTCGACCCGATTGTGCGGGCAAACCTCCAGGATGAGCTCATCGCTCTGCAACACCGGGTCAACAAGACGATCGTTCTGGTCACCCACGACATTGACGAGGCGATCAAGCTCGGTGACCGGGTAGCGATCCTGAGCGAAGGAGGCCATCTCGAGCAATACAGCTCCCCAGCCGACATCCTCCGCAACCCCGCCAACGAGTTTGTCGCAGATTTCCTGGGATCGGACCGTGGGATCAAACGACTGTCGCTCATCCCGATCTCGGCAATCCAACTAGACCCGGGACCCATCCTGACCCGCATGGCAACACGTGCTGAGGCTGCGGAGATCATGGTCCGCTACAACGTTGACTGGGCCGCGATCGGCGACGGCACAGCTGTCGACGGGTGGTTCACAGCTGGAGACTTGCAAGGACACGAAACGCTGGAGAATGTCAACACTCGCGAGTTCACCATCAAGCTGAGTCCAAATGACAGCCTACGCGAGGCGCTCGATGCCGTCATCACCTCACAAACCGCGGTGGCGGCCGTATTCGATGGCGACAAATACCTCGGGATGGCCACCGTCGACGCCATTAGCAGGGAGATTGTCCAGTGATCGTCGCCCAAGCTGATCAGCCGTTCCTCCGCTGGGATTGGGTGGGACGAAATCTCGATGAACTCTGGGCGGCAACACAAGAGCACATCATCCTGACAACAATCGCGGTTGGGGTGGGGCTGGCCATCAGCCTCGCATTGTCCATCGTGGCCCTGCGGTGGCGGAAAACCTATACGCCCATCACGTGGGTCACGGGTGTCCTTTACGCAATCCCGAGCCTGGCCCTATTTGCGTTCCTGGTCCCGATCACGGGCCTAACCAGGCTCACCGCGGAGATTGGCCTGATCTCGTACACCCTGCTGATCTTGATCCGCAACATCGTGGCCGGCATCGATGGAGTGCCCGAGCCGGTGTTGGAGGCGGCGCGAGGCATGGGCTACACGCGGCGACGAATGTTCACTGATATTCAGTTGCCGTTGGCGATGCCGGTGATCATCGCCGGGGTCCGCATCGCAACGGTGACAACAATTGGGCTCGTCACAATCACAGCTCTCATTGGACAGGGTGGGCTCGGATTCTTCATCCTGCGCGGTATGCAATTCTTCTCCGCGATTGGCACCACCCAAATCCTTGCGGGGACGGTGTTGTCCGTGGCGCTGGCTGTAACCGCCGACATAGCATTGCTCGGGCTTGAGCGTCTCCTGACACCCTGGGCCCGGCGTAAGGCGGTGGTGTAAGGGTGGAGTTCCTCGGAGACCTCGTCGCCTGGTTTCTCGACGGCGCCAATTGGACGGGGTCGAATGGAATCCCCAACCGGGTGTGGGAGCACATCCAGCTCTCCGTTGTGGCGACAGCCGCGGCAACCGCAGTTGCGCTACCTCCCGCGCTGTGGCTCGGTCACCACCGGCGCGGCGGATTCCTCGCGGTAGCGATAGTGAACATCGGACGAGCGATACCGTCTTTTGCGATCATGGCGCTGTTCCTGCCGATCTCGATCCGGCTCGGGCTCGGGCTCGGCTTCTGGCCCGCGCTGCTTGCGCTTTTCGCCCTCGCTCTGCCACCAATATTCACCAACACATACACTGCGGTCCGCGAGGTGGACCCGGCACTTGTTGAAGCAGGACACGGGATGGGCATGACAGACGGCGAGGTGCTGCGCGGAATCGAGGGACCGATGGCATCGCCCGTAATCCTTGCTGCAATGCGTGTGTCGGCGGTGCAGGTCGTGGCGACGGTCCCGTTGGCAGCTTTGGTTGCCTGGGGTGGGCTCGGTCGCTACATCGTCGACGGGTTCGCGGTACAGGATAATGTGCGAGTGATGGCCGGTGGCATCCTCGTGGCATTGCTATCAATCGCCACCGAGTTGTTGCTTGGATCTATTGAAAAGAGAGTCGTTCCCACCGGACTGGGAAGCACCCCCGAAGTGGTGGCCGTGCCCAACTAGACACAGTTGGGCAAGCGACTAGGTCGCCTCGGGCGTAGGCTAGGTTACGGCGTTCCCAATTGAGAAGGAGTGATGACCCATGCGGAAACCCCGCAGTGGCGTTCTCGGGGCGATCCTCATCGCACTGGCCTTGTTGGCCACAGCATGTGGATCGGGTGAGGATGCTGGCGGTCCGATCGATGGTCCAACCATCACAATCGGATCCGCCAATTTCAGCGAAAATGCCTTGGTGGCAGAAATCTACGCCCAGGTTCTCGAAGACAAGGGCTACGACGTCGAACGTAGCCTGAATGTCGGCAACCGTGAGATCTACGGTCCTGCTCTCGAAAGTGGTGAGCTTGATCTCGTTCCTGAGTATGTGGGGTCAGCTCTCGGGTTCCTTGGTGGGACTCCGACTAGCGACTCAGCAGCGACGGCCAAAGCCCTCGAGGATGCTTGGGCCGGCGCCGGGATCGCGGTGTTGGAGCCTGCCGAAGCGCAAGACAAGAACGGATTCGTTGTCCGCCAGGATACCGCAGACGCACTAGGTCTCAGCAAGGTCAGCGATCTCGCGTCGCACGACGACCTTGTCTTTGGTGGCTCGCCCGAATGTCCGGAACGAGAGTTCTGCCTGATCGGGTTGACGGATGTCTATGGGATCAGCTTTGCCGACTTCAAGCCTCTCGACGTTGGTGGCGCCCTCACAGTCGCCGCCCTCGAAGGCGACGAGATTCAGGTCGCTCTGCTGTTCACCTCTGACGGAGCTATCGCCGCGAAAGGCTTCGTCTTGCTCGAAGACGACAAGGGCCTGCAGCCTGCAGAGAACCTGATCCCCGTCGTCCGACAGGACATCGTCGACGCCTACGGAGATGACTTCGTCAACGCACTGAACAGCGTCAGCGCCGAGTTGACGACTGCTGAGCTGAGCGAGATGAATCGCCGGATCGGCATCGATGGTGACGATCCCAAGCAAGTGGCTAAGGATTGGATTACGGAGAACCTGTAACCGTCCCGACTGAAACAGCAGGAGGGCGTTCGGTATACCGGGCGCCCTCCCTGTCTCTCAGCACACAATCTCCTTCACACAAGCTTCACATTCGGAATC
>JAYEIP010000209.1:0-1700 GCA_034660155.1 Actinomycetota bacterium
TTGGGCTGGTGGTTCTGCTTGGTGTCGGATCGCTCGCCGGGTGTTCATCGTCAGATCCACAGGCAGTCGAGTTCATCCAGGGCGTAGGACACGATGGTCCTGTTCCGTTCACTGCTTCGGGCGAAGCAGTCGATGAAGCCGGGATGTGTGACTCTGGCCGCATGGAGATGGTTCGCCTGGAATCAGTCGACGGGGAACCGCTGACAGATGCGGACTGGGCAGACATGTTTGACACAGCCATGGCAGCCAGTGGAGTGGCGGAGATGAACGTCTTCGAAAACTGGGATTGCGACGACGGGTCTGGTGCCTTCACGATGGTGTTCCACAATGTCTTTGACTTCTCGACGTTCGATTTTGAAGGTCAGCAGGACGTTGGCACTTGGAGCATCCACAGCGGAACGGGCTCATATGAAGCCACAACGGGGTCAGGATCGGCGGTTCGGGACTTCGACACCGAGCGGGCGGTGCTGACCGGCCAAATCGAGGGGTAGCAACGGACGTAACCGCGCCCGCGGTGCCATTGTCAACGGGTTAGAGCGACAGCGCCCCACTGACCTCGTTTGCCCACTCGCCCATCATCGCGGCAAAGGACGGATCGTCGTAGGGATCCAATTCTGTCGGGTCGCTTCCGGGCAGCAGGCTCATGTCGTAGGCGACCATCACTACGCATCCGCCGTCGGCCTGATCTACACACTGAACCTTCACTGTGCCTGCGTGATGTCCAGGCGTTACCCGTGAGTAGGCACAGGAGTAGCCATTTCGGCTGATCTTCTGCACAACCCAGATCGTCTCAACACCACCGGCATAGGTCGTAAAGACGGTTCCGGAGGATTCCGAGGCCTCTCCAGCCGGATAGACCGGATTCCATCCCGGAACCCAAACTCGCTCACCTTCGGGAGTGAAGAAACGAATCGCTTCGGCAGCCGAGACCGGCAACTCGAACTTGCCTGAAACCACACGCTTCATGTCACTCGTTTCCACGATCAGACCCAATGTGACCACCGAGGATAACGAGCGGCGACCGGATGGGCCTCTGCATCGTCGATTCCGTCCACACACATCCCGCAATCCGGGACCGTGCGCGGTCAAGGTCCGCTATCGGAGTTCCAGAGACCGATCGAAGCTTCGAAGGAAGCGGTGATGTGTGTGACTACGCCGTTGAGGGCCGCTTCCACAGACTGTCTGTCAGGTGCCACGTTGTCGCGACTCCAGGTTAGAAGCATGTGGAGGTCGTCGGCGAGCGACGGTTTGATCTCGGCCCACCGGGCTACTGCGGTTGTGCGGTCGGTCGTCCATGTGTCATCGTGGACGCTGACCAATCCGGCGACGGCGAGCAGACTCTTGCGGGCCAGGTGACGGCTCAACTGAACCGGATCACACCCGTCGTCCAATTCCATCCGCCAACGTCGGGCGTGCTGAGCGATGTCGCCGTTGAACCCTCGAGCGGCTCGGACGTCGGCGGCGAAGTCGGGCAACGCCGAGTGAAGGTCAGGCCCCACCAGGTGAACGCAGTAGTGCCGGAGGAACACACGGCCGCCGTACGCTCCATCGGTCTCTCCCGAAAAGTCGCTGCGTTGGGCGACGGCGACCTCCACCGATCTGCACAGATCTGAGAACCGCACGGACAACGCCCGCCCGACATCGACAGCGTCACCCGACGGGAGTCCCACCGTGAGCAGGTCGACGTCGGATATACCAGT
>JAYEIP010000210.1:0-1696 GCA_034660155.1 Actinomycetota bacterium
CTTGACGCAGAGTTGACCAGGAGTTGACATCGATGTCCGGGGGCCTTTCACCACCACTGTGAGGCACGGTGCGAGCGGCGTCAATCGAGGATTTCACGACCGATCCGCGAGGTTACTGAAAGCGTTGGGGTGCAACGGGTTCCAGCGTGTGGGCAACTCTGCGTCAACTCTCGGGCAACTCTGGGGCAACTCTGCGTCAAGGGTCGGCGTGTCTATTTCGCCGCATGGAACACGCAGCCGGCATCGACCACGGTTGAACCGGTCCGGGTATTCCGGAGGCTCCATTTCCTGAGAGGATGGGGTCATGTCAAGTTCAAACAGGTATGCGCCGGAGGTGCGGGAGCGGGCGGTTCGGCTCGTGTTCGAGCATCGTGATGAGTACGAGTCGGAGTGGGCGGCGATTACGTCGATATCCGAGAAGTTCGGGTGTTCGTCTGAGACGCTGCGTAACTGGGTCCGCAAAGCGGAGACAGATGCGGGCGAGCGGCCGGGGTTGACGACCGGCCAGCACGACGAGCTCAAGACCTTGCGTCGCGAGGTCAAGGAGCTGCGGAGGGCGAACGAGATCCTCCGTAAGGCGTCAGCGTATTTCGCCCAGGCGGAGCTCGACCGCCGACCGAGACGATGATTGCGTTCATCGACGAACACAAAGCCAGTTATGGGGTCGAGCCGATCTGCGATGTCATCGAGATCGCCCCAGCCACCTACTACGAACGTACCCGCCAGGAGCGGGAACCCGACCGGCGGTCGGCTCGGGCGAAACGCGATGAGGCGCTGCGTCCGGAGATCCAGCGGGTCTTCGACGACAACTACGGCGTCTATGGGGTCCGGAAGGTCTGGAAGCAGCTGCTCCGTGAAGGCTTTGCGGTGGCGAAGTGCACGGTGCGGCGCCTGATGCGTCAGATGGGGTTGCGTGGCGCCACACGGGGCAAAGCGTTCACGGTTACGACGATACCAGACGACCTGTTGGCCCGCCCTGAGGATCTCGTCGAGCGGGACTTCACCGCCGATGCTCCGAACCTCTTGTGGCTGGCGGACATCACATATGTCAAGACACAGATCGGATTCGTCTACGTGGCGTTCATCACCGATGTGTTCTCACGCAGGATCGTTGGGTGGCGGGCGTCAAGGTCGCTCGAGACCGGCCTCGCTCTCGACGCGTTGGAACAAGCAATCTGGGACCGGCTCGACGGCGACCCGCGGGGCCTGATCCACCACTCCGACCACGGGTCGCAGTATCTGTCGATTCGTTATACCCAACGACTCCGAGATGCCGGCATCGAACCCTCAACAGGTTCGATCGGGGACAGTTTCGACAACGCGATGGCCGAGACGATCAACGGCCTCTACAAGACCGAAGTCATCAACCGGCGAGGACCATGGAGAGGACTCGACGACGTCGAATACGCCACACTCGAATGGGTCGACTGGTTCAACCACCGTCGAATCCTCGAACCGATCGGAGACATCCCACCAGCCGAATACGAAACCAACTACTACCGTCAGAACAGCCCAGCCGACACGGCCGGACTCAAACAAAACAGTCTCCGATGAACCCGGACCGGTTCAGTCAACAGAGTGTTATCTCGTTGCCATTTACCCTGTTCTCGCCGGTCAGGGCATGTTTCTGCAACTCCTCTAACCGGTCGATGCCGCCGGCGCAGATCCGCTATGACAGGGCTACTGACACTCTGCT
>JAYEIP010000211.1:0-1695 GCA_034660155.1 Actinomycetota bacterium
TTGGTGTTCGGCTGTAGTCACGGGGTCCCTTTGGCAGAAGACGTCGGGACCATCTTGGCTGATGGGGGTCTGCAATGTGCGCAACCTCACAGGCAGCAGAACGCATCCCCACAACGAGCGCGTCTAGGACACCTGCAAAGACCCCCCGGCTGGCGCCGGCGGTACTTTCCCCCCGGAGGGGGACTGATGGAGCGGTGAGACCCAGTACCTAGAAGACGCGCGGATAGGTGAAGGGTCCACTGGTCGTGGTGTTGCCCCGACGATGATGTCGGGTGCACGCAACAAACCAACGACCAGTGGAGGTCTTATCATGCGCGCGTTGGATCCAGAAGTGGTGGATGCTGTCTTTGAAGCTGTTGAGGCGTTGATCCCTGTCCGTGAGGTGGCTCATCCGTTGGGGTGTCACCGTCAGCGGATCAGCGACCGGTTGTGTTTTGAGGGGATCCTGATCCGGCTTGTGACGGGATGTTCGTGGGAGGACACTGAACGGCTGTTGCGTCATCGGGTGTCGGATACGACGCTGCGAGAACGTCGCGATGAATGGATTCAAGCCGGTGTGTTCGACGCGTTGGTAGAAGAAGCAATCGCCGGCTATGACCGGATCATCGAGCTCAACCTTGGTGATGTCAGCATTGACGGGTCCCAGGCCAAGGCTCGTTGCGGTGGGGAAGGAACAGGCCGAAACCCTGCCGATAGAGGGAAAACGGGGTGGAAGTGGTCGATTGCTGTCGAAGCAAACGGGATCCCGGTTGGGTGGTCGATCGACGCGGCGAACCGGCACGACTCGAAACTCTTCGAACCCACCCTCGACGCGATCTGTGACCGTGGCCTGCATTGGGACATCGACACGATCCACGCAGACAAGGGCTACGACTACCAGTTCGTCGACGAACTCATCGCCGCTATCGGGGTCGACGATGCAAACATTGCACGCAAAAAGAAACGTGGTCAGCCCCAAGCCCCAAGCCCCTACCGGATCGACATCCGCTGGGTCGTCGAACGAACCAACTCATGGTTCGATGCGTTCGGCCAGCTCCGCCGTAACACCGACCGTAAACCAGCGCATCGAGCTGCACAGTTAGCACTCGCCATCGTCACCCTCATCACCGCACGACTCATCGACTGGCGCAACAGATACAGCCCCCAATCAATCCCTATTCGCTGATCTTCTAGGTACTAGGTAAATACAGAGGCCTTCCAATCCTTACCGGTTTTGGTGACGATTGAGCCATGCACGACTATCAGCAGCTTCGGGTTTGGCAGGCGGCCCGGGATCTTGCCATCGAGACTTACCAGTCCACACAATCACTTCCGCGATCAGAGATGTTTGGCATGACAAGCCAGCTCCGCCGTGCGGCATCGTCGATCGCAGCCAATGTTGCTGAAGGAGCGGGACGCGGAACGAACGGCGACTTCCGACGCTACCTCCGAATCGCAGCCGGATCTGCAGCGGAGTGCGAAACCCACCTGCTCATCGTGACCGCGGTCGGAATCCTAGAACCCGAAACCGCGCAGACAGCACTCCAGCAGGCAGCCTCCATCAAGAAGATGCTGCACAACCTCGAGGCATCACTCACCTGACGTTGGCCCGATACCTAGTACCAAGTACCTAGTGGTGTGTCGCATAAATAGCGCCAGGGTGTCTCCGAGGCATCGGCGTCATCCGGCACAGCCTGACGACGAAGGCGCAGTCAC
>JAYEIP010000212.1:0-8586 GCA_034660155.1 Actinomycetota bacterium
GCGCAAGATGGCACTGACTCCCTTGGCTTGCCGGTCGGTCTCGTTGCCCATTGTCGGACCTCCTAAGTGGTACGTCGCACAAATAATCACCGTGTCTCTCCGGCCCTCGACGCCCCCGGCTGCGCCTGCCTCCTCAACGCAGTGCAGTGACTGCGCCTTCGTCGTCAGGCTGTGCCGGATGACGCCGATGCCTCGGAGACACCCTGGCGCTATTCATGCGACACACTAGGTGGCCGCTTTGCAGATCTCACCCTACGCGTAATGATTGCATCATTAGTGTCAGCCGTACACGAGGAGGTAAGTGGTTTGGACATAGTGACAATCAGCCGTGAGGAATTGAAGACGAAGCTTGACAGGAGGGACGACTTCCGGCTGGTGATGACGCTCAACGAGTGGGCTTTCGAAGCGCAGCACATTCCCGGGTCGCTGCACTTCAACACGCCTGCCGATTACGCGGCTGGTCTTGGCCTCAATGAGGAGATTGTGGTGTATTGCTCTGATCCGGCGTGCGTCGCCAGCCGAGCGGTTTACACGGCGCTGGTGGAGAACGGTTATACGAACGTGCGGCGTTACGAGGGCGGTCTATCCGACTGGGTAGACGCCGGCTACTCGCTGGAGGGCACCGCTGCTGAGTAGCTAAGGGGAGCTTCACGTCCCTACCAATACCCCTCGTGAACGGCCCGAGCTTCATTCTCGAGGATGGGTCCTTCGATGGTCACCTGGCGCGACGCGTTGCCCAGCACGTGGCGAGAAGGCTGATGCAGACCCGAGCCACCGGTCATCTCCGAGAGGCTGGAGGCAGGGAACCCGAAGACCATGTGGCTCGCGCCCGACCAGTAAATCGCGCCGGAGCACATGGCGCAGGGCTCGGTGCTCGTATACAGCGTGGCGGTCGCGACGTCATTCGAATCGAGGCGCCGGCTCGCTTTGCTGATGAGTCGCAACTCGGCGTGCTGGGTGACATCCTTCTCGGTGTTGATCGCGTTGCGGGCTTCGAGGATGCAAGTTCCGTGGACAACAAGGAGTGCGCCGAAGGGCTCGTCCCCGCGTTCCCGTGCTTCCCCGGCAAGTCGGATCGCTTCCCGCATCCACGTCTCGTGTTCAGATCCCATAGCGCCACCATACCGGCCGCACCTGGACGACTGACACACGGATCGATCAGGACCTAGGAGTGATGTGCCGTCGACTCGTGGGCGGCGTGCTCGCCGTGGGGATCGACATGGATGAGCGGCTCGACGATCGTCGCGAACTCGTGCATCAGGTTGTGTTTGACCTCTTGGGCGATGGCGTGGCCGGCGGCAACGGTTACTTGAGGGTCAACCGAGACCGACATCGTGACCAGTAGCCGGTGACCTTGATGACGTGCCTGGACCCCAGTGACCGCCTCGACACCAGGGGTGTGAAGAGCGGTGTGCTCGATTCGTTCCACGATCTCCGGCTCGACCGCATCGAGCAGGCGACCGAACATCCTGCGAGCCGATCGCCACAACAGACTCAGGATCATTACGGCTACCACCAAACCTGCGACTGGATCAACCCAGGCCTCGCCAAGGGCGGCGCCGATACCGGCGGCCACGACTGCGAGGGAGGTCAACGCATCTGCTCTGGCGTGATATCCATCGGTGACCAGTGCGTCGGAACCTATGCGCCGGCCGACACGAAGGCGGTAGCGAGCCACCCACTCGTTGCCCATCGCCCCAACAAAGCCGGCCGCGATAACGAGCGGGATGTAGTCGAGTTCTCGCGGAGAGGCGATCCTCTCGATGGACTCCCAAGCAATTGCCGCGGCTGTAAACCCGATAGCGAGGACAATGATCGCTCCCGCCAGATCCTCTGCTCTGTGGTAGCCGTAGGTGAAGCGTCTTGTCGCCGGGCGTCTGCCTAATGAGAACGCGATCCAGAGCGGAATGGCTGTCAGCGCATCCGTGAAGTTGTGGAGGGTGTCAGATAGCAGTGCCACCGAGCCCGTAACGAGGACCAGGATTGCCTGAAGGGCCGCGGTTGCTCCCAGGCCAAGGAGTGAGATCTTGGTCGCCCGGATCCCCTCTGCACCCGAATCAAGGATTGGGCGGGGATCGTGGTCATGATCGTGATCGTGAACCAGGAAGTGCCTCACCCGTGCCAAAACGGAAGCGTGCTTGTGCCCATCGTCCTGCCTGTGGTCATGATTGGACATAACGATGACCCTATTCGCACCGGCTTCGGTGGAGAAGTCGCCAACGATTCGCAAGAGCAGTTTTGACTGGCACGGACACCTGCTCAGACCCCTGAGTTCGCCTTGCGAACTCCCCAGGAACTCACCCTTGGTGAGTTCCCCCTCCCGGGCTGACGCCGGCGGTACTTTCCCCCCGACAAGCTGCCCGCAGGGCAGCCGGGGACTGATAGATCACTCCACGTCGGGTGACCAGCGGTATTCCTCTGGCACCGAGTTCGCGCCTTCCCAGACCACCCTGCGGAAGTAGTCGGGATCGGTATTACCTTCAGAATTGAGCAGCAGTATCTGCGAGTCGGGACCAAGCCCAATGTATTCCTTGAGTTCGTGGAACTCGGCGTAATCGGCGATGAACATGAGCGCACCGAGGGTTACAGCTCCCGATTCGCCGGAGACGATGAAGGGGTCGTCGGCGAGCGGTACCCCGTACACCCTCATCCCCTTGGCCGCGACATAGTCGGGGCAGGCAACGAACGCATCAACCGTGTCCCACAGCACCTCCCAAGCAATCGGGCTGGGCTCACCACAGGCAAGGCCGGCCATGATGGTTTGCAGTTCGCCGTCGACGTCGTGTGGTTGTCCGTCACCAATACGGGCCGAATGCAACAGGCAGTCCGCCTCCGTAGGCTCGACGACGACGGTGGTGGGCCGGTCGGCGCCGAAGCGGGAGCTGTAGAAGCCGGTGGTCGCGGCTGCCAAAGCTCCGACACCGGCCTGGATAAACACATGGGTCGGCTTGACGATCCCGGTTCCGGCTAGCTGGTCCTGGGCCTCCGACAACATGGTGGTGTAACCCTGCATCACCCAGCTGGGGATGTCGGTGTACCCCTCCCAGGACGTGTCGGAGATGACCTGCCACCCGTTGGCGGTGGCGTCGACGCTCGCCTGGCGGACTGCGTCGTCGTAGTTGCCATCGACCACGCGCACCTCAGCCCCGTAATCCTCGATGGCCCGGATGCGGGCTATCGAAGTGTCTTTGTGAACGTAGATGATGGCCGTGCAGTTCAGCTTGGACGCACCCCAGGCGACTCCGCGTCCGTGGTTACCGTCGGTGGCGGTGGCGAAGGTGATATCGCCGAGCTTTGCCTTGGTCTTGGCGCTGACCAGGTCTTCAAAGGAGAGGCTCTCGTCGTCCAGACCGAGCTTTGACTTGATGAACCGGTAGATGGCAAAGGACCCGCCGAGCACCTTGAATGAATTGAGGTTGAGACGTACCGACTCGTCCTTCACCCAGATCCCCCCGACGCTCAGCATTGAAGCCAGGTTGGGGAGGCTGCGGAGCGGACTAGGTCGGTACCCCGGAATCTGGCGATGGAAGCTGCGGGCCTCCTCAAAGACGCCTGCCGGGAACACTGTTTCGACGGCGTCGCTGGCGGCGATGGCCTTGGCGCGTGGGTTCGATGTCCATTCGATGGGTTTGGCAGGAGTACTCATGGTGCGAAGGCTACAGGGTCATCCGCAGAGAGTCGATATCCCGGCCGGCGGAGCTGCGAGGAAACTCTCGATCTCGACGCTCGCGGTGATCCAACTCGACTCGCCGTCCCGGCTGGTAGCGAACACGACGCCGACCAGTCGGTTCTCATTGTCATAGGCACCCGCTCCTGAGTCTCCGGGGGCAGTCTCAGCATCGAGTTCGTAGCCCCGTCGGCTATGCAGATCTGTGCCAAGAACCTCCTCGATCCTCAATCTGACCACCTTCTTGACGTCGAACGGAACGGTTCCCGAGGCTGCGCCGCCAACGATAAGACCTTCGGCACCTACACCGGCTGAAGACATCTCGATGTCCGGCACTCCATTGCGCGGCAGCTGCAGAACAGCCAGGTCCAGATTGAGATCGACGGCTTTCACAACCGCGTTTACCCCGCCACCATTACCCACAGACGCCGTGATGTTGTCAGCCCGGGAGACCAGGTGAGCCACAGTCAATACGAGACCGTCGCCGACCGCTACCCCGGATCCAGTCCGGTCGGAGGCGAAACCACATCCGGTCGTTTCGATAAGGACCGCTCGCTGTGCTGGGTCAATAAGCGGCGCGGCGGACCCGGGGGTGCCAACGAGCTCTGTTGCGCCGCAGCCGGCGGTCACGATGACCAACACCGTCGCCACCACCCCTGAGGCGATTCGAATGGGCCGTATTAGATGTCCCCTCCCTGTGAGTACACCGAGGAATCGGTTGTTGTATGGTTGCAAAGCTAACGCATCACACGCAGGGAGAGGGCAGTGAGCGATCCGGGCTTGGAACCCGACGTCACGTCGGCCGCTGAGGACCTTCTGGACGACCTTACGGCCCTTCACGGGCAAACCGGTCCGCTGGAGATCCCCGGAGGGGTTGTAGGCCTGTTGTATCGACTGCGGCGGGTCATCGAGGCCGTGACTTCTGTCACGGGAAGCGCATCATTGGTTTTGGTCTGGGTGGTGTTCGCGCTTGGCCTCTTCAACGTAGTCACCCGCTATGTGGCGAGGTTCATCGAACGCGACATCATCGTCGGCGAGGTCTTTGATCTCCAGTGGATGCTATTTGGTGCTCTGTTTCTCCTTGGTTTCAATTACGGCGTCCGCGAAGGAGTCAATCCCCGCATCGATTTTTGGTGGGCCGGCTTCTCAAACAAACGCAAAGCCGTTATCGATCTGCTCGCCCACGTCTTTCTCTTCCTACCGTTCCTAATCATGTCGATTCGCGTCCTCTGGGGTTACGCCATGGTGGGTATGGGCCGGTCCTTTGATGGATCGTGGTCCACATGGAAAGTGTGGGAGATCTGGGAGCAGTCGACCGATGCTGGTGGGCTTCCTCGGGGCCCGATAAAACTTATGATGCTTATCGGATTCATCTTGATGGCAACCCAGGTCGTCGCCGAGATAATCAAGCAGATATTGGTTCTAACCGATCATGAGGATCTCGCCGGCGTTGGCACCCACGAAGCACCGCAAAGGGTGGAGTAGATGGATCTGGGCGTCGTACTTTCGATCCTCATGTTCGTCGTCTTCTTGGCGTTGATCCTTGTTGGATATAACGTAGCCTTCTCATTCGCCTCGACCGCACTGTTGTTCTCGTTCATCGGCGATCTCACGGGGACATTCGATCCAAGTGCCCTCAACGTGTTGCCGGGTCGGTGGTTTGGGAACGTGTCTGATCCCACTCTGCTGGCAGTGCCGTTCTTCGTTTTGATGGGGGCGATTCTCGAGCGATCCGGCCTTGCCGAGCGACTGCTCGATGCAATCGGGATGCTCCTTGGGCCGCTCAAGGGAGGGGTCGCCGCCGCGGTTGTGCTGGTCGGCACCCTGCTGGCCGCCGCCACGGGTGTCGTCGCCGCCACGGTCATCGTGATGGGGCTTCTCTCATTGCCCACAATGATCCGTCTCGGTTATGACCACAAGCTAGCCACCGGTGTCATCATCGCGTCGGGAACATTGGCTCAGCTGCTGCCACCGAGCTTGGTGCTGATACTTCTTGCCTCACAGATGGGCGTCGGCATTCTCGGGTTGTTCGCTGGTGCCTTGATCCCGGGTCTCTTGCTCAGCGCTATGTACGTTGCCTATGCACTTGGTATCTCGCACCTCCGTCCCGGGGTGGGTCCTGCAATGCCGGAAGAGGATCGGTTACTTACCGGAAAGGTATTGGCACTCGAGGTGCTCTTTTCCGTGGTACCAATCATCCTGTTGATCCTTGCGGTCCTGGTCTCGATCTTCCAGGGCATAGCGACGCCTTCGGAATCCGGAGCGGTAGGCGTTTTTGGTGCCCTGCTCCTCGCCGTGTTTTCCTACCAATTCGACAAGATTCTCGTATGGGCGGGTGCGACCCACATAACCCCACGGTGGCGTCTTACGCCCAAGGCATTGATTGACGCTGCCAGATCTACCGCCAACATCAGCATCCTGGTGATGACCCTTCTCTTCGCCTCGTCCTTCTTCTCGCTTATGTTCTTGCAACTCGGCGGATCTGACGCGACGGCCGATTTCTTGTCCAGTATCGGTGGGGGCAAAACCGGTTTTGTGCTTGTGGCGATGATTGCCGTGTTCTTGCTCGGTATCAATCTGGAGTTCCTCGAGATTACGTTCATCGTCGTCCCCATCTTCCTCCCGGCGATGGATGCGCTTGGTTTCTCGAACCAGGAGAAGATCTGGTTCACTGTGATGATGGCGGTGAACCTGAATATGGCGTTCATCTCGCCGCCGGTCGGCTTCTCCCTGTTCTATTTGCAGAGCGTCGCGCCGCCTGAAGTCAAGACTGGGGACATCCATAAGGGCGCTCTCCCCTTCATGGTGTTGCAGGGATTAGCTCTCTTGGTTTTAGGATTCTTCCCAGGGATCGTCGAAGCATCGTTCAATCTTTTTGTGCCGGCCAGGTGACATCAGTCGCCGCAAGGTGCTAGAAAGAGTGACGTAATGGAGGAGGAGCGTCACATGAATGTGCAGGAGGGCAACGACATGAACGGAAATCTATCTCCCGAGCAAACTCTGATTGACGAGGAAACCAAGCGCCCCGGCTTTGATAGACGCCAGTTCATCAAGAGCGGTGTTGGCGTCGCTGGTTTCGCAGCCATGGGGACGCTTCTAGCGGCGTGTGACTCGAGCGACGATGCGGTGAGCACCACGCTGGCAGCCGACACCACGGAAGTGACGGAAGTCATCTTGTCTCAGTCCGATTTGCCGGAACTCGACTGGCAGATGACAACCAGTTGGCCTGGTTCTTTGATTGGGACTATCGGAGCCGGAGCCCAAATCTTTGCCGACGAGCTGGCCAAGATGACGGGCGGCAAGTTCAAGATCACCCCCCGGGTCGCCGGCGAGATCGTGGGCGGTCTCGAAGTCCTGCCTACGGTGCGTGACGGCGGCGTCGAAGCCGGGCACACAGCCTCCTACTACTACGTTGGCATCAATTCGGCCACGCAGTTTGGAACGGCCGTGCCGTTTGGGCTCACCTCCCGCCAGCAGAATGCATGGCTCTACGAGGCCGGTGGGCTGGAAATGATGCGAGAGCTGTATGCAGAGGAATTCGGAATCATCCAGTTCCCGGCCGGCAACACAGGCGTGCAGATGGGTGGCTGGTTCACAAAGGAGATCAATTCGGTGGCCGATCTGCAGGGCCTCAAGATGAGGATTCCCGGTCTGGCCGGCCGTTCGTTCAACAATCTGGGCGCTGAGCAGGTGACGGTGGCCGGCGGTGACATCATCACCTCCATCGAAACCGGGGCAATCGACGCGGCCGAATGGGTGGGACCCTACGACGACCTCATTCTGGGACTGGGTGAGCTTGGCACGGAGGTGTTCAACTATCACCCGGGCTGGTGGGAGCCGGGCTCCACCCTGGAGGTACAGCTTCCGCTGACGGCGTGGAATGAGCTGCCCGAGGAGTACAAAGCGGCCGTCGAGAACGCCGCCAAAGCAGCCAATATCGGCACGATGGCGAAGTACGACGTGCTCAACTCGGAGGCTCTGAAGCAGGTTAAGGAGGTCGCCGAAATCAGGGAGTTCCCTGAGGACGTCCTGACCGCATTCAAGACCGACTTCGAGGGTGTCCTCGACGCAGAAGCAGCCAGCAATGGAGCCTTTGGCGAGATCCTTGGTCCGTGGCGCGAGTTCCGCGATGCCGTGCAAGAGTGGCATTCTCTTGCTGAGGCGTCCATGCTCCGAGCCGCCGCTCTCTAGGGAAGCGCCCGGTCAGGAAACCGTACGAAAGTGGGGTGGGCCGCAAGGCCTGCCCCACATTTCTTCTGGTCGTCGCGATCGCCGGGGCTTACGAGTCGGCTTGTTGCGCCGCCGCTATGCGATTCATTGCTTGCTCGGAGCTGCGCGGCACTGTGTAACGATGGGCGCCTACCTGCCAATCGGCGGCGAGGACGGTCCCGCCGACGGGCTCCATGGTGGCATCGGCCGGCAGTTCTTCCTGCACCTCAGTAGCGACCTGGCGGATCTTGCTTGCTTTCAGCAAGATGACGCCGTCATCGGTCTGGGCCAACACCCGGTACTCAGTGGTCGCCGTGATCGCGACTGCTGCCGCAGCAGCACCAACGGCGATGCGCGTCGGCCAGTCGTCTATGCCCCCAATCGGGGCGAAGAAGGCCACAGCGCCGAAGGCCGTGGCGCCGTAGGGAACCATCCAGCGATGGCGAGCCCACATATAGGCGCCGTCGCGCACCACCGTGCCGGCGCCCAGAACCCGGCTGATGCTGCGCAAGAGAACGGCGCGGCGCACGTCAGCGGTCGTCGAGCTTATGGAGCATCGACGCCAGCCTGGGCACTAGTCAACTGCCAGCGCTGTTGCCAGAGCGATTTCCACCATATCGTTGAAGGTGCTTTGTCGCTCTTCGGCGCTGGTTTCCTCATGGGTGAGGATATGGTCGCTCACGGTGAGAATTGCCAGCGCCCGGGCACCG
>JAYEIP010000213.1:0-8583 GCA_034660155.1 Actinomycetota bacterium
CAGACAAGATGCACTTCGTTCCGACCGCAGCCTTCTTCGCTGATATATAGGAGTGACGACGTTGCTGCTTGATACAAGATATTTTCAGAATTGTTGCGCAGCCCTGTTAGGCGGCGCCAAAGCAGGCAAAGGAACGGGCGGTGAATGCGGCGATCGGGTCGTCGCTGCTCGCAGCCGTGTCGAGAGCTTCCGCCGCGTCTTGCCCTGCGGCATGTGCTTCATGGAACCGCCGCATTACCGTCGCGGTTGCCTCGTCGGAAACTGTGAACAGTGGAGCTACGACCGTCCTCGTGCCCAGAGCGAGAAATGCGCTCGCCATCCCCATTACTTCGTCACCGGTTGCCAACACGGTGCTGCCTCCATCACATGCAGCGAGCACGACAGTCGCGGGTGCCCGGTTCAACTGTTCAATGTCATACAAAGTGAGCTCACCATCGTTCAGTAACAGGCTGCTGAACATGGGGCTGTCAAGACGGGGACGCGCATGGCAGGCGAAGTGCGCTAGGTTCGCTCTGGGGAGACCGGCGACAGCTGTCGCTGCCGTCGAGGCTACCTCGGCGTTTACGATGTTGGCTATTGCGTCGGCCTCGGCAGTGGCGTGGACAAGGTCGGGCCCATGAACGACGAGATTGTGACCCGTACCCGCCGCGGTACGTCTTGCCTCGAGCCAGATGGTGGCCGATGGCGCTACCTCGACTGGGCCACCGAGGACCAGAGCCCACGGAACGCCGTGGAGGGTACCGGTGGGTATGACGACAGGTCGCTGAGAGCCGATGAGCTTGATGTTGGGTGTGATGAGCTTCTCTCGAATGAGATCGGCCGTCTCGTCGGCTGAGGCCAGCGCGGCCAAGCGGGAGGCTTCACTGCTCGACGGTCGTGCGATGCGTTCTGCGGCGAAACGGAGATGGTCGATCAATGCCTCAGTGTCCGGGGAGGGTCCAAGGTCCATTAGCCCGGCGCTATGGGCAGTCACAATCACGGCCGTGATCCGGTTGCCGACGTCGATGAACTCGATCAAGACACGGCCGTCAAGGCTCTCCTGGACGTCAGCCAGTGTCACTGCTCCGCGGGAGGTTGAGGTGCCGGTCGCCTGACGGGCCAAATCGCGCACGCGTCGTTCTTGGCGGAGTTGTTCGTCGCGTAGTCGTCCCCGCTCCTCGGCACCGGTGCTGCGCAGCCGGCTCGATGCCTGCCGCAGCTGCGTGAGAGCATCTCGAAGGGCGGGATCGGGGCCAGTGTCCGCAGCGACACTCAGTGGCGCCGTACGAAGCCGCTCCGACCAATGAAACACCCGGGCCACGGAACGCGACTCGATAGCCAGACTCACGCCGATCTCGGCGAGCCGCGCTCCAAACTGCGAAGCATGAATTCGCAGATCGGTTGCGCCGATTCCGCTCCGGTACTCGTCGAGCCGGTTGAATCCTGCCCGGACCGCGGCCGCGGCACCGCGCCGATTCCCGAGCGCCAACCTCACTTGAGCGAGCGCGGTCCAGGCCTGGATCTGAAGCCAAAGTGGCCCGTCGCGCACGATTCGAGCTGCATCGTCACACATAGTCATTGCGGTCGTTATGTCACCCAACGGCAGCGCCACATCCACGGCCCGAAACCGCTCGACAGCGGCCGCGTGACGCTCTCCATTTGCATCCATGTCCTCTGCAGTTATGACGATCGAAGCCAGGAGCGCGGAAGTCGTTTCGCCGGCAGCTATCCGTGTCTTGTGATCGGCCGCCGCGACGTCGAAGCGATAGCGCCCATCGGCTGGTGTGATCTCCCGCGCCAGTTCGATCTGCGTGATCGCTTCCTCGAAGGCTCCCCGCTCGGTTAGAACGTCGGCAAGCAGAAGATGGGCCGGTACGGCGATTGCCTGGTTGTCGCCTGCCTCGAGGAGCCGGGGAATGGAGCGGTGAAGAACCTCTTCGGCTTCGCGCATGAGGTGAGCTTGGATGAGGATAAACGCATGCTCGGTGTCTGCCACCGGATTGGGTGCCCCGGCGGCCGTCCGTAACGCAACGGAACGTGAATGCCACTCCATGGCGCCGGGAACGTCGTCTTGCCATCCGAGTACCTGGCTCAGATGGAGTGCTGCATCGGCTGCCGACACCCGGTTATCCAGCCGGATGGCGATCTCGTACGCCTCGCCCAGGTCGGCGATCGAGGTGTCGTAATCTCCGAATTCCATGTGAATGAGCGCCCGGTTGTAGAGGGTGAGCTGCCTGTAATCGTCGTCACCGCTTGCTTCGAATGACCTGATCGCTTCGGTCAGTACCGGGAGCGCACCCTGATGGTCTCCGCGCATCATGAGAATGAACGCTTGTTGCAGCCGGCTGAGGTCTCGTTCCTGGCCGGAAAGCAGCGCAATGGATTCCTCGACGGTCGTATCGGCAAGACCGTGTCTGCCAGCTTGCCCATAGTTGAAGGCGAGCGAGCGGAGCACCTGGCCATGGAGGTCGGCATAGTTGGTGGCGTGCTGCGCGGCCAGTTCCAGGTGCGTTGTCGAGTCTGCCCCGGCGCCCAGGGCTCGATGCGCGAGACCGATCGCAAAGTGAGCCGTAGCCCTCTCCTCATCGTCCGCAGCCTGCTCGAGGATCCGGGTGGCGCTTTCGATCGTCGGTTTCGGGTCCTCCCGGGCCGCGGCGAGCGCGGCCCGGGCCTTCTTCATACGATTTGTGGTCACTTCATGACGGCGGCACCGAGGGCTTCCGGTGTCGGGGAAGACGCCCCACCCACCTGGCCGGCGATGCATCCGGCCGCAACCGCTGCGGCGAAAGAAGTACCGGTGAAGAGGCCCCATCCGTCATACTGGAGGGTGCGCACCCCGGCAGGTTTGTCGAGGGTGCCCGACCTGACCTTCAGTGTGTCGCTGACGAAGGGTGCCGGTACGGCGACTCCCGCCGCTCCCAGCTGTGCGGCAACGCCCTTGTTGGACCAGTCGGCAAGACTGCGGGACCCGAGCCCGGTCAAGGGTGACGTGACGGTCCTGCACGTCTTGCCGAGCCAGCCAAGCTCGGTTGCTTTGCGCCTCCATGATCCGGTGCCCGCCACGTCCGGGTGGACCGCCGGATACATGGTGAAATCGACACCGTCATTCCCCGCTGAGGCGATGACGAGCGTTGAACCAAGGTGGGGTTCAAGGATTCGTTCGGTCACCGGCATCGAGCCGAGTCGGGTTGATCCTCCGAATGGGATCACGAGGATGTGGATTCGTTCCTTGCCGAGCAGCTTGTCGATGGCCTCACCCAGCCTGCGATCGGTAGTCCCTCCCGGAGCGTCGCTGGCCTGCGAGAAGATGGTGCTGGTGTAGACCGTTGCCGCAGGTGCGAGCTGTTTCAGGATGCCGATGATGGCGTTGCCGTGCCCAACGTAAGGATGGTGCGTCAGTGTGGGGTCGGGGAGACCCATGATCTGGTCGAGGACCAGGCCCTGTGTCGCCCACCGCGGGTGACCTGCCTTGGCTGGATCGAAGAATCCGAGGTCTACGACGCCGATGTTCACCGAGTGCCCTTTGCCGCGGAGGGGTTGCTTCGGGATCGTGGCTGGTGGTGCCGGCATCGGCCGTGCTGCCGAGAAACCTCTCACGTGGGTTGAGGGGAACAGCACATAGCTGGGCTCGACCGGAAGGGAGCCGCCGAGTTCCTCAATCAACTTGTCGATGGGACGGCGGGTGAGAAGCCGCACCTGCACCAGACCCGTATCTCCGATCGGTTCAATGCGAGCACCCTTCCTACCGATACCGAGTCTTCCCAGGGCTCGTTCCAGCTCGCTCAATGCACTCTCGAGAACGATGAGTACGCCACGTTGGTAGTAGTAGGGATTCCCTACATGGTTGCGGTCCCTGTCGTTGCTGTGGACTATCGGTATGCCGCCGATGGTCGAGCCGCGACCTCCTTTGACCAGATCGCCGGTCCCTTCATACGCACCCATGTTCCCTCCCTAGTCGTGGTTGGCCGCAGCGATGCCCGCCGGCCGCGTCTGGATCTTATCCGCACCCTGGAGTCTTCTGACGAAAATCTCTGCTTGAAGGATGTATCAGGGGCGAACTGCGGTGCTCTTGTTACCAACAAGTCAGGAGTGATCGTGCGTGCGGCCTACACAATCGCATCAGGTGCAGGACATAAGAGGGGTATCGTTCCCCTTGATGGCAGAGACACCTGTAGCCGAACTTCTAACTGCTGCCGAGGGCGGCAGCCAGGATGCCTGGGACTCGCTGGTGGACCGATACGGCCGTTTGGTCTGGTCGGTTATCCGCGGGTTTCGGTTCGATGGGGCTACCGCGGCCGATGTCAGCCAGACCGTATGGTTACGTCTGGTGGAGCATTGTGGTCGGATCCGGGATCCCGAGCGGTTGCCGGCCTGGCTGGCGACAACCGCTCGCAACGAGTCCATCAGGGCATCGCGTCGGATGGCCAAAACCATTCCAACAGAGTTTTCGGTAGAGGTGGCAGATGAAGCGGCACCATCGGTTGACGAATCGCTCTTGGAAGACGAGCAGCTTGCACAGATGCTCGCCGCTTTTGAAGAGATGTCGCCGAAGTGTCGTGAGCTTCTCCAGTTGCTTTGCACCGACCCACCCCTCGACTACGAAGCAGTTTCAGAAGTACTGGACATGCCAATCGGCAGCATCGGGCCTACCCGATCACGCTGTCTCGATCGGCTGCGACGCCTCATGGAGCGACGATGAGTGACCAGATTAAGGATGAGCAGTTGCTGGCCCGCTTGAATGCGGCGCTCGATGCAGCTGATCCGCTCCCGGAAGCGGTTGTTGACGCGGCCAAAGCTTCGTTTACCTGGCGCACCATTGATGCCGAGCTTGCGGCGTTGGTATTTGATTCGGCAGCCGAGGATCTCGTTGGGGTTCGCAGTGCGGGGGTTGCGCGTCAGATGACTTTTCGTACTCCGGGAGTCGAGATCGAACTAGTGGTCGTATCCGAGACGTCGCGCCGGCTGGTTGGTCAGCTGGTTCCTCCGCAAGCCGCCGAGATCGAACTGCATCATGAGGATGTAACGAGAACCGCCCAATCGGACAACCTGGGTAGGTTCGCGTTCCAGGACGTACCGGCCGGCTCAGTCCGCCTCACCTGCAAGCTCAAAGGCACCAACGACCCCCTCATCCAAACCGAATGGGTCATCATCTAGCCCCAACCCTGGGTTCGCAGCCGGTGTTTCCCCGTAGTCCCAGCCCACAGTTCAAGATTTGTTTGGGGGGAGGGCTGATGCGGCGTAGTTGCCGACGGCGTTCCAGAGGATCCAGCCGATGCCGCGTTGCTCCGCCTCTTCGATCTCGGCGAGGATCTGGCCGGGGCTGTAGTAGAACGCCTGGAGCCACGGTCGTAGCGGGGTGGCGCCGGCCATACGCGCCATGCCATCGTCGAGCGCATCGGCGACTACGGGTCCGGGGTGATCGTTGGGCGTCGGGAATCCCAGCCAGCCATCCGAGTAGTGGCTGGGGTAGACCATCGGGCTGACGGCATCGACGATTGCCGACACATCTTCCGGACGCTGGCCGATCCCTTGATCATCTGGTGATGAGAGCACGATCGCAAAGATGTCGGCTGACAAAGGGCATCCCAAAGGGTGAAGCCGGGAACGCGCCTCTCTGAGGAACGCGCCAATCGCGGCGACTCGCTCCTCTTCAGTTCGCGGATTGTTTCGCTGGGCGACGGCCGCGGTCGTGCCCGCAGGGAACCGGACGTAGTCGAATTGGATCTCATCGAAACCAAGCTCACAAGCCTCGACGGCAAGTTGCAACGGGTATTCCCAGGCTTCCTCGATAGTGGGGTCGATCCAGTGCCCGGCCAGCTTGTGCTCGGGTCGCGCCCTGGTCCAGAGGCGATCTTCGAACGTGACGATTCGGGTGATCGTGTACAACCCCTGTTCCTTGGCGGCGGAGAGCAACGCCACCGGGTCGTACATCGGGTCGACTGATCCGATCTCTATCGCAAAAGGCGAGTTCGAGTCATACAGCACACGATTTGATTCGTCCTTGGTATCGAAGACGAAGGTGTTCACCGTGCTGTTGGCGGCTAGCGCCAGTAGACCTTCGAACTGGACCGGATCTGCTGCGACGTAGCTGCTCACCCGGAGTCCCCGCACCACACGAGGCTCAATGGTCACCTCAAGGGATAGCTGATGCTCGTCCCAGGCAACATCTGCTGGAAGCCAACCCAGCCTGGTGACCCGGATGGTGGCCGGTGCGATTTCGGTGAACTCAAATGAACCGTCGTCGCCTGTCGTTGCCTCCTCGTCACCGATCGTCACGCTGGCGTCCCCAAGCGGTGTCCCATCGGGAGCCGTTACGACGCCGGTGATGTCGTAGGTGGGAGGCAACGTGGTGGTGGTGGTCGTTGTTGTTGTGGCCGTCGTTGTTGTGGTCGAAACGGGCGGCAACGAGGTCACCACCGGCGGCGGTTCTGTGGTGGCGATGGTCGCCGCAGTGGAGGTATCGCAGGCGCCGATGATCACGGCAACTGCCACGGCGGCGAGTAGGTGAGTCGTGAGGTTCGGTCGGCCCATGGGCGAGAGGCTACCGGGAACGGGTTTGATTGCCGCCAACCGATGGCTCCGCCTTCACGGAACCTTCACACACCGTGCGGCAGACCCTTCACTCGGCCGTGGTCTTATGCGCCTACGGAACAAATCCGCACAAGGGTGCGTACTGAAGGAGCACACAATGACATATTCACGGGTCGGTCGGGGTCTCGCCCTCGCTTTAGCGATGATCCTCATGGCCCTCACTGTGGCCGCTTGCGATTCGGACAGCGACGCTGCCGTGGTCACCACGGAGGCGGCAACGGTGTCGAGCACTGAGGTCGAGGCATCAAGCGACAGCGACGATGTCCAAACATCTGACGCGTCCCCGACCGATCCGGTCGACGAAACTCAGGCTGTCCCCGCCCGCGCAGAGTCGGATGGTCACCTGGCTGCGCAGTTGGATGAGATTCCGCCGGCGGAGTTGAGCGAGCAGGAAGCCGCCGACATCCTCTGGATGCGGGAAGAGGAGAAGGTCGCCCGTGACGTCTATCTGACTCTCGGGGAGCTGTGGGACGTGCGGGTCTTCACGAATATCGCCGGAGCAGAGGATATGCACATGTCTTCGATGCTGGAACTAATTGATCGTTACGATCTCGAGGACCCCGTCGGCGACAACGCCGCCGGAGTGTTCACCAATCCCGATATTCAAGCGCTCTATGACAGCCTCGTCGCAGAGGGCTCACAATCGCTGGAAGATGCGTTGATTGTCGGTGCCACGATCGAGGATCTCGATATCTTTGATCTCCAGGTAGCCACGGCTGCCACGGACAACGAAGACATCGCTCTTGTATACGCCAATCTGGAGATGGGTTCCCGCAACCACATGCGTGCCTTCTACAGACAATTGGACAAGAATGACGTCGACTACGAGCCCGCCTATATCAGCCAGGCCGAGTACGACTCCATCATCTCTTCGGCATCGGAACGCGGCAACGCCTGACAGTTACGACGAGACGTCTAGCGGCGAAGCCCCCGGTCCCGGCCGGGGGCTTTGTCATTGGACCGGCCGGGCTAAGCCTCCGCGGCCCACCAGGAGTCCACGCTGGCAAACGCTTCCTCCTTTTCGGTGGGTGTCATCCAAGAAGCAGCGATGGCCCGATTGGTCAGCAGCAGGGGATTGACCCGGTACCGGTCGGCGACTTCTCTCAACTCCGCGGCGACAGAAGTGTGGAAGAACGTTGGGTCGTCGGAGCTGACTGTGACGTTGGCGCCACTCTCGAGGAGCTGCCCGATTGGGTGATCATCCCAGCCGGAGACAACCCCGGTCCTGATATTCGACGTCGGGCAAACCTCCAGGGGAATCTGATCGGCCACCACCCGCTCCAGTAGTTGCGGGTCTTCAATGATGCGCACGCCGTGACCGATCCGCTCAACGCCGAGCGTGTCGAGGGCGCCGCGAACACTCTCTGGGCCGGCAGCCTCCCCGGCATGGGCAGTCAGCCGGAAACCATTCTCGGAAGCCGAGCGGTAAACATCCTTGAACAACTCCGGCGGGTAACTCTGCTCGGAACCGCCGATGGTGATGCCGCGGATGTCCGCCGCGTCGGCGATCTCCAGCACCGCCGCCAGGGTCCGGGCGGCATGCCCGGGGCCGGTATCTCGCACGAGGTCACAATTAAGGGCTACCCGGGTCCCGTCGACCCGATCCAACCCGGATCGGATGGCCAGGGCGATGCCTTGAGGGTCGAGCCCGTGGCGTGCAAAATCGGTCGGCGAAAACGAGGCCTCCGCGTAGATTATGTTCTGGCGGGCGAGGTCGGCAGCCACGCTTTCGGCCACCAGTTCGAAGTCTTCGTAGCGGCGGAGAAAGCCCGTCATCCACCACCAGGTCTCGATGAAGTGAGCAAAGCTGCTGTATCGCAGATGGTCGACGAGGGCGCCATGGTCTGGCACCGCCATATCGCCACCGTACGCCTGAACCAGCTGCCACAGGGTGTCGAGCGGATGTGAGTCCGTAGTCGGTGCCGAAACGTACGCCAACCGATGTTATATATGACTGAGGCAATGCGTCAAGAGAAAACAGCCCTAACAATAAAACTATGTACATTTTTTTCA
>JAYEIP010000214.1:0-8568 GCA_034660155.1 Actinomycetota bacterium
GCTATTACTTACGCGGCACTTTGTCGGCCGCCGATCTGCATCGTCTCACGACAACGCTCCTTCACGATCGGATCGTCGAAGTTGCCCACACGTTTGTACTCGATGCCGACTCCTCCCCAAACGGTGAGCGGCTCACCACCGTGGACGTCGTGCTCCGCCCAGGAGTCACGGACACGCCGGCGGAGAGCCTCCTCGCCGGCATCTTCGAAATCGGTATGAGCGGCGTGGATCAAGCGGCAACCGGGCGTCGCTACGCGTTGCACGGGGCTCTTTCACCCGACGACGCCGAACACATCGCCGGTACGCTGCTCGCCAACGACGTGATCCAGACGTTCTACATCAACGAGCCGGCCCCTCCCCCGTTCACGTCGACCGACCTGTCCACCGGAGCGGCGGTCGCGCAGGTGCCACTCGCCGGTTTCGACCGCCAAGGCCTGGTGGAGCTCAGCAAGCAACGCCGGCTCAGCCTTGACGGCGACGAGATGGAGGCCATCCAGGAATACTTCGCAACCCGTGATCGCGCCCCCACCGACGTCGAACTCGAAATGCTGGCGCAGACCTGGTCAGAGCATTGCGTCCACAAGACATTCAAAGCGTTGATCTCCTACACGGGACCGCCACCGGGAGAGATCGAACCAGCAACAACCACGATCATCGACGGCATCCTCGACGCCCACATTCGGGCCGCCACGGAAACTATAGACCGCCCCTGGGTTCGGTCGGCGTTTGTCGACGATGCCGGAATCGTGGCGCTTGACGAAACAACCGATCTCGCCTTTAAAGTTGAGACCCACAATCACCCCTCTGCACTGGAGCCGTTCGGTGGAGCCAACACCGGTGTCGGTGGCGTGGTCCGCGATGTCATCGGGGTCAGTGCCCGCCCGATAGCCAACACCAACATCCTCTGCTTCGGCCCTGAGGACACCCCTGAGGGCACCATCCCCGATGGAGTGCTTCATCCCAAGCGAATTGCCGACGGTGTGATCGCCGGGATCGAGGACTACGGCAACAAGATGGGCATTCCTACGGTCAACGGGGCCGTTATCTACGACCCCGGATATACCGCCAACCCGCTTGTCTTCTGCGGATGTCTCGGCGTAATGCCCGCCGGATCGCACCCGACGGAACCAAAAACCGGTGACCGGGTCGTGGTTCTCGGCGGACGGACCGGCCGTGACGGGTTGCGCGGCGCCACCTTCTCGTCAATGGAATCAGATCACCAGACGAGCGAGGTATCCGGAAACGCCGTGCAAATCGGCCATCCCATCCATGAGAAGCAGGTATTGGAAGCGATCCTGATCGCCCGCGATGAGGGTCTGTATAACGCCATCACCGACTGTGGAGCCGGTGGATTGTCTTCGAGTGTCGGCGAGATGGCTGAGGAGCTGGGTGCGGTTGTCCACCTCGATCGGGTCCCCCTCAAATACCCCGGCTTAGCCCCCTGGGAGATCTGGCTGAGCGAGGCACAGGAACGCATGGTCATTGCCGTTCCTCCGGCGAATCTCGCTCGCGTTGCTGAGATCTCGGCGGACCTTGACGTCGAGATGACCGTGTTGGGGGAGTTCACCGGCGAAGGGATCCTTCGTATGCTCCACGATGGTGACGTCGTTGGCGAAATCGGTTGTGACTTCCTCCACAACGGGATCCCCCGACTACAACTAACCGCAGTGTGGGAACCGCCGGCGACGGTCGACACCGATCTGCCGTGGCCCGACGACCCAACGGCAACGTTGCTGGCGGTGCTGGGCGAACCCAACACGAGATCGAAGGAGGACATCGTGCGCCGCTACGACCACGAGGTCCAGGGCGGCACGGTGGTCAAGCCGTTCGTCGGTATCAACCAGATTGGGCCTGCCGATGCAGCAGTTGTGGTCCCACTCGATACGCATCGAGAGCAAGGACCGACACCGGGAGCATCCCTCGCGGTTGGAATCAATCCGGCCTACGGAGCCCTGGATCCCTACCGGATGGCGTGGGCTGCAGTCGATGAGGCAATCCGCAATGTTGTTGCCGTCGGCGCCGACCCATCGCGCATCTCGATCCTCGACAACTTCTCCTGGGGCAATCCGCGGCTCGCCGACCGGCTCGGGTCGTTGGTACGGTGCACTCAGGGTTGCTACGACGCCGCAGTCGCCTACGGCACCCCGTTCATCTCCGGCAAGGACAGCCTCAACAACGAATACACCGGAGTGGATGGCCGCAAGCACACCATCCCCGGGACCCTCGTGATTTCGGCTCTGGGCATCGTTCCCGATATCGCGAACACCGTCACCAGCGATCTCAAAGCCTCGGGCAACACGCTCTACGTTGCGGGAACTACCACTGAGGACCTGGGAGGATCAGCAGTTGCCGGACTTGCGAATTACCCAGGTGGATCCGCACCCGGCCCGGCTATCGGTGCCGCGGACGGCTATCAGTCACTGCACGCAGCCATTACTGCCGAGCTTGTCGTCTCCTGTCACGACCTATCCGAAGGCGGGCTGGCCGCGGCGGCCGCCGAGATGGCCATCGGTGGAGACATGGGCGTGGAGATCTCCCTCCGGGAACTGCCACGTTCGGCCGATATCACCGACAGCCGCACGGCAGCCTTCAGCGAATCGCTGGGCCGATTCCTGGTCGAGGTACGTCCGGAGAACGAAGCACGCTTTGAAGCGCAGCTAGCCGGCTACCCGGTCGGTGCGGTGGGACAGGTGCGGGGCGACGGGACGATCACCATCACAGGTCTCGACGATACGCCCTTCATCGTGACCGATGTGGCGACCGTTGCCCGGGCCTGGCGCCAGCATCTGGAACCCGGCACATGAAGCCAAGGATTCTCGTCATCCACGCGTCCGGGACCAACCGCGACAGAGAAGTGAGCTGGGCACTCGAACTCGCCGGCGGCAACCCCGAGATAGTTCACATCAACGCACTACGCGATGGCGGAAGCAACCTGCTCGACTATCAGATGCTGGTGCTACCGGGTGGGTTCTCCTACGGCGACGACCTCGGAGCCGGGAAACTGTGGGCTGTGGCCCTGCGGCATCGGCTGGGACAAGACCTCGAGGATTTTGTGGACTCCGGCCGTCCCGTGCTCGGCATCTGCAATGGTTATCAAGCCCTGGTCAAGTCCGGTTTCTTACCGGCAATGAACGGAGCCTCCGACCAGCAGACGACGCTAACCCGCAACCAATCAGGGAGATTCGAGTGCCGCTGGGTTGATCTCGCACCCGAGCCGGCCGCGTCGAGCGCCTGGGTACGCGGCCTCGACGGACCCATCTATTGCCCCGTCGCCCACGGAGAGGGTCGATTCGTTGCCGACTCCGACGTCTTGGCAACAATCGAGCAAGAGGGACAGGTCGCCCTCCGTTACAAGGTCCCCAACGACACCGCGGCCTACCCGGCCAACCCCAACGGGTCGGCAAACAACATCGCCGGGATCACCAATCCGGCAGGCAACATCCTCGGGCTGATGCCCCACCCGGAAGATCACATCGTTCCCGGCCAACACCCAAACAAACACCGGGGGCAGACCTCCGGGTCAGGCCTTCCCCTGTTCAGAAACGGAGTCGAGTATGCAGCGCAAACATGACGAGAGCGGAGGCTGACATGCCAACAGAAACCGACATCCTTGCTGCTATCCCGGGTGCCCTGTTGCGGACCGACCTGCCGGAGCTCGGCGATCGAGTTGAAGGCAAGGTACGAGACATCTACCTCCAGGATGGCCAGCGCATCCTCATCACGACCGACCGGGTCTCAGCATTCGACCAGGTGCTTGGCGCAATTCCGTTCAAAGGCCAGGTCTTGAACCAGCTCAGCGCCTGGTGGTTCGACCTGACGAGCTCAATCGTCGCCAACCACGTCGTCTCGATCCCAGACCCCAACGTGACCATCGGAGCGGAGGCGGAAGCGCTTCCGGTTGAGGTCATAGTCCGGGGCTTCATCACCGGGGTCACCTCAACCTCACTGTGGACCCTCTACGACCAGGGCGTGGAACGGCCCTACGGGCTCGACCTTCCTCCCGGCATGTCCAAGAATGATCGCCTTCCCCAGCCCGTGATCACTCCGACTACCAAAGCGACCGGCGGCGCCCACGATGAGCGTCTCACCAGCGCAGAAGTCATCGACAATGGACTAGTCCAACCGGAGCTTTGGGAGGAGGTGCAAACTGCAGCCCTTGCGGTGTTCGCCCTCGGCCAACAGGTTGCCGCGGCGGCAGGCCTGATCCTGGTGGACACCAAGTACGAGTTCGGTCTGATCGACGGCAAGCTCGCCCTCATCGACGAGGTTCACACTCCCGACTCGAGCCGCTACTGGATCGGCGACACGTACGCCACCGGTGAGCCTCAGAACTACGACAAGGAGTTCCTGCGCCTTTGGTTCGTCGAGCAGGGCTATCGCGGCAACGGCCCGGCCCCGACCATGCCCGACGCGTTCATTGCACAGGTGGCAGCCCGCTACATCGATATCTACGAACGTCTCACCGGCACGTCCTTCGAGCCGGGCGAGCAACCCGCGGCCGCACGCATCAGAAAGGCTCTCCTATGACCCCCGTTGTCCCCATCATCATGGGATCAAAATCGGATCTCGCCCATGGCACGGCCATCGCGGAGGCACTCGGTGCCTTTGGAATTGAGAGCGAGATCCGGGTGGCATCTGCCCACAAGGCGGCCGCGTATGTGCTCGATGTGCTGCAGGACTACGAGGCCGACCCGCGGCCCAAGGTATACGTGACCGTGGCCGGACGCTCGAATGCACTCAGCGGGCTGGTCGACGGCAACGTTGCTGCCCCGGTGATCGCCTGCCCGCCCTACTCAGATCGCTTTGGCGGAGCCGACATCTACTCATCGCTCCGGATGCCCTCGGGAATCGCCCCTGCCGTCGTCCTGGAGCCGACCGGGGCAGCGCTCCTCGCCGCCAAGATCCTCAGCCTTGGAGACGACACTCTGAGTAGGTTGGTTGAGCAGGCTCAACACGGGGCGACACAGATGATCATCAACGACGACCAGGCACTCCGCGGCGAGTAGCCTGCCTGCGGAGCGGGAGCAATACCAGTGGACAACATCCACGCAGATGACATCCTTGGCAACGACGCCCTAGACAGACCCCGCGAGGCGTGCGGAGTGTTCGGGATTCACGCACCGGGCACCGACGTCGCCCGGATTGCATTCTTTGCGCTCTACGCCCTGCAACATCGGGGCCAAGAGAGTGCCGGTATCGCCACCAGCGACGGTTTCTCTGCCGCCGTTCACAAGGACATGGGCCTGGTAGCTCAAGTGTTCACGGAAGAGAGCCTGAGCAAGCTCGAAGGCCATCTGGCCATCGGCCAGACACGGTACTCGACGACCGGATCGTCCCACCTGCGCAACGCGCAGCCCTATCTCATCGAGACAATGCATGGGCCACTCGGCGTCGGCCACAACGGGAACCTCACCAATGCCAGAACGTTGCGCCAAAGACTGCTGGAGCGCGGGGTGGGTCTGACTTCGTCGAGCGACAGCGAGGTGATCACCCAGATGCTCGCCGCCCCGCCACCCGACTCGGCAAACGGCGCAACGAATGGTTCACCCGACTGGGAAGCACGGATCAGCCACTTCATGGCGGATGCGGAAGGCGCCTACTCACTCGTGGTGCTGACCAGCGACGCCGTGTACGGGGTCCGTGACCCGAACGGTTTCCGCCCGATGTGCATCGGCAAACTCCCCGATGGCGGGTACGTCGTTGCCTCTGAATCGTGTGCCCTCGGGACCGTCAGCGCCGAGTACGTGCGGGAGGTCGAGCCCGGAGAGATCATCAGGCTGGACGCGGATGGCTATCACAGCATTGCCGGTAGGCCGACCGCCGAACCACCTTCGCTGTGCGTCTTTGAGTATGTCTACTTTGCCCGTCCCGACTCGGTACTCGAGGGCCAGACCATTCATCGGGTGCGGCAACGTCTTGGGGAGATCTTGGCCATCGAAGCACCGGCGAACGGGGATATAGTCGTCGGTGTCCCCGATTCGGCGACCCCGGCGGCCATCGGCTACGCAACGGAATCCGGGATCCCCTATACAGAAGGGCTCACCAAGAATCGGTACATCGGGCGAACCTTTATCCAGCCCAACGATCGGCTACGCCGCTCCGGCGTGCACCTCAAGTACAACCCGCTCGAAGCCAACCTTGTCGGAAAGCGTGTTGTGCTCATTGACGACTCCATCGTGCGGGGCACCACGGCCGGCCCCCTGGTCACCCTCCTGCGCGAGGGAGGTGCGGCCGAGGTCCACGTCAGGGTGTCCTCGCCTCCTGTGCGCCATCCTTGCTTCATGGGCATCGATATGGCCAACAGCGAACAACTGATCGGCTTCGTCAAGACCCCCGAAGAGATCCGGGTCCACATCGGCGCCGACAGCCTCGCCTACCTGTCGCAAGAAGGCATGATGCAGGCCGTCACCGAAGAAGCAGCCGGAGGCACCGGCCATTGCAACGCTTGCTTCTCAGGTGTGTACCCGATCAAGCTCAATGATTATTGGAGAAACCAGGACAAACTTGCTTTTCAGAGTGCCTGGGCCGAGACCGGAGAGAACAAACAATGACCAAAGTCCTCGTCGTCGGCGGTGGTGGCCGCGAACACGCCCTCGCCTGGAAGCTCGCCGAGTCCCCGCGCGTCGATAAGGTCTTCGTCTCACCCGGTAACGGAGGAACCGCGGGGGCCGGCGTCAAGATCGAAAACGTGCCCATCGCAGAGACCGATTTTGATGCACTGATCAACTTCGCTGTCGTCAACGATGTTTCCCTCACCGTTGTCGGCCCCGAGGTGCCTCTGGTCGATGGCATCGTCGACTGTTTCGAAGAGGCGGGCCTGCGCTGTTTTGGCCCGGTCAAAGCGGCCGCGCTCATCGAAGGCTCCAAGCGGTTCTCCAAGGAACTGATGGATCGGGTCGGTGTCGATACGGCTGCCTATCGCACGTTCACAGATTGCGACGAAGCAACTGACTACGTGAGAGCAGCCGTTACTCCAGTAGTCATCAAGGCCTCCGGTCTGGCAGCAGGGAAGGGGGTGATCGTCCCTAACTCGGTTGCCGAGGCTGAGCAAGCACTGCGCCGCATCATGGTGGACTACGAGTTTGGTGAGGCCGGTGCGGAGGTCATTATCGAAGAGCGCCTGATCGGTCAGGAAGCATCGGTGCTGGCATTCTGCGACGGGACAACCGTGGTTCCAATGCCTCCAGCTCAGGACCACAAGCCGCTGCTCGATGGCGACGACGGACCCAACACGGGCGGCATGGGGGCCTATGCCCCCACCCCGCTCATCGACGGCGAATTGATGAATCAGTTGGTCACCGAGGTTATGGAGCCGGTGGTGCGAACGTTGGCTCTCGACGGAGACCCTTACGTCGGGGTGCTCTACGCCGGCATGATGATCACATCACGAGGTCCCCGGGTCCTCGAGTTCAATTGTCGATTCGGCGATCCCGAAACGCAGGTCATCCTGCCTCTCCTCGAAAGTGACCTGCTCGACATTCTTAATGCCTGCGTTGATGGGACTCTCCATGAGGTCGACATTGCCTGGCGCGACGGCGTCGCGGCAACGGTGGTCGCAGCATCGGAGGGGTACCCGGGCTCGTATCCCACGGGTCGGCCGATTACCGGCGTGGACGACGCCAATGGCGTCCCGGGTGTGACCGTCTTTCACGCCGGGACCCAGTTCGAAGATCAGTTAGTGACCGCAGGCGGGCGGGTCGTCGCCGTCACCGGGGTCCAACCTGACCTGGCGATGGCGCTGGCCTGTGCCTATCACGGGATCGAGCACATCGACTTCGAGGGCATGCAGTACCGCACCGATATTGGATCCCGGAGATCAGACCCCTCGACGACTGCAAGCAGGCACTCGCCGGACAGCCGGGGTACGACTTATGCGGACGCGGGCGTCGACATCGATGCCGGGGTTCGCACCGTAGAGTTGATGAAGAAGGAGGTTCGCTCGACCTACGGGCCGGAAGTGCTTGCCGGCATCGGTGCCTTCGGTGGCATGTTCGATGCCTCCACGCTGGGTCCGAACGCGGTACTGGTCGCCTCCACCGATGGTGTCGGCACCAAGACGAAAGTCGCTACGGCCATGGGCCGCTACGACACGATCGGCCACGACATCGTGAACCACTGCATCAACGACATCCTGGTTCAGGGTGCCCGCCCACTGTTCTTCCTGGACTATGTCGCAACGGCGAGCCTCGAGCCAAAACTCGTCGCGACGGTCGTCGCTGGAATGGCGGCAGCGTGCCGCGACGCAGGGTGCGCCCTACTCGGTGGCGAAACCGCCGAGTTGCCCGGTGTCTATGTGAAAGGTGAGCTCGATGTTGTCGGCACCATCATCGGCGTGGTCGACCGGGAAGATGTGATCGACGGTAGCCTCATCGAGGTTGGAGATGTCGTGATCGGGATCGATTCTGCCGGCCTGCACACCAACGGTTTCGCGTTGGCACGCAAGATCTTCGAGCACTGGGATTTGAACGGTCGCATCGCCGCGCTCGGGACTACGCTCGGAAGCGCCCTGCTGGTACCCCACCGCAGCTACCTGTCTGACGTCACGGATCTCCGTGCCGCCGGTGTGAT
>JAYEIP010000215.1:0-1668 GCA_034660155.1 Actinomycetota bacterium
CAGAAGGACTGCTACTCGACCTTCTGTGTGCCCTTTACCCAGTCGGCGTACAGAGCGGTGTAAATGCCATTGTTGGCTAAGAGGTCACGGTGGTTGCCCCGTTCGACTAGGGAACCCTGGTCGAAGACCAGGACCTCGTCGGCGGCCTCGGCTGTGGACAATCTGTGGGCGACGGTGACGCTGGTTCGCCCGGTGATGAGTCGCTCCATGGCTCGACGAATCTGTACCTCGAGCGCGGGATCGACCGCCGAAGTCGCTTCGTCGAGGACGAGGACGTCGGGGGCGGTGATCCAAGCACGGGTCAACGCGACCAATTGGCGTTCACCAGCCGAGAGCTGATTGCCCCGCTCGCCCACGGGCGTTGCCATACCGGCTGGTAGCTGAGCTACCCACGAGTCGAGTTCCAGGTCCGTAATCGCCGCGCATACCTCGTCGTCGGTCGCATCCGGTTTCCCGTACCTGATGTTGTCGGCAATCGTGGTGTCGAACAAGAAACCCTCTTGGGGGACGTAGGCGACTCGGCATCGCAGGTTGTCCATATCGACAGTCACCAGAGGTACTCCACCGATCAGAATCGTTCCTGATAATGGGTCGTGGACCCGGGTGAGTAGCTTGGAGAACGTTGACTTGCCCGAACCTGTCTCTCCGACGACCGCCACGCGGGTACCGGCGTCGATGTGGACGTCGAGATCGACGAAGAGCGGCGCATCCTCCTTGTAGAGGAAGGTAACCCCGGCGAACTCGATGTCGAGGGTGCCTTCGGGCAGACGCACGGGATCGATCGGGTCATCGATCTCGATCGGGGCGTCCAGGATTGAGAGGATTCGGCGCACCCCGGCCGCAGCCGACTGGGCGTGGTTTAGCGTCTCGACCAGGGTTTGGATGGGCTGCACCAGCAGATTCACCAGGAACAGAAACGCCAGCAGGGTGCCGGCGCTGGTGCCGGCGCTCACTCCAGTAACGACGCCGATGCCGATGACTGCGGCGGTGATCAAACCGGCGAACATCTCGGCACTGGAGAACAGGCTGGCGCCGAGCAGGGCGGTGCGGAACTCGCTACGGAACTGAGCATCGAGGGCATCGGCGACCTTGACCCGGGTCTCCTCTTCGGCACCGTAAGCGCGAATCACTGGAAGGCCGGAGATGGCCTCGCCCATGGCGCCCAGGCTCTGGCCCACACGTAACCGCACCCGGTCGTGGGCACGGCCCAGTATGCGTTGGATCCAAACCAGCAGAACGGTGTAAACGATGACCGCCGCCAGCACCACGAGGGCGAGGTCAACTCGGTAGATCAGCATGACGATCATTGCCAGAAAGACTTGAGCGACCCCTATGAGCAAGCCGACGCCGCCCCAGTCCATGAAGTCCTGGATCGATGCGATGTCAGATGTCACTCTGGCAACCATGACGCCGCGCCGTTCGGCCTCGGTGTGGAGGATCGACAGTTTGTGGAGATGCTCAAACGTGCGGACTCGAAGTTCTGACAGTCCGGTGGCGGATGCGTGAGCCAAACGCACCAGCGCTTGTCGTCGCACGAAGAACGCAGCGAACATGGCAAGAAGGGCTATCGCTCCCTTGGTCATGACACTTCCGACGTCGACTTCGTCACTCCCCAGAAGATCATGATCGATTACCTGCTGCACAACCACCGGCACTACGAGTTGAATC
>JAYEIP010000216.1:0-1664 GCA_034660155.1 Actinomycetota bacterium
CGGCGCCGGGTCACGATCACCCGCTCACTCGCCGAAGTCCGCGGCGCCATCACCGAAACCGAACCCAAGACATCGGCATCAAAACGCTCAATCACGCTCCCCCAGGCTGTCGTCGACGACCTCGCCCCCCACCTTGAGCTTCCCCCGTTTCTCCGGACACGGATTGTTCGGGGTCTGAGGGCTCCGTGGAAGGAGATATGAATGCCTGCACCGAAGCCTGTGGAGTTTAAGAGGCGTGCTGTGGAGTTGGCTCGTCAGGGGGACAAGCCGGTGGCTGAGATTGCCCGTGATTTGGGGGTCTCGGAATCGGGTTTGCGCCGCTGGATGGCCCAAACCGACATTGACGAGGGGAAACGCCAGGGTCTGTCTAGCTCGGAGAAGAAGGAACTGACTCGACTGCGGAAGGAGAACCGGGTCCTTCAGATGGAGAACGAGATCCTGAAACGGGCTGCTGCGTTCTTCGCCAAGGAGAATGTCCTCCCAAAATGATCTATGCCTTCATTGCCGGTCGTTGTGCCGATCTGCCGGTAACAGCGTGTTGTTCGGTGATGAAGGTATCGACTTCGGGGTTCTATGAATGGAAACAACGACAAAGCGATCCGTGCCGGCGGCAACAACAAGATGCTGAGCTGACCGAGACGATCACCCAGATTTGGCGTCAGTCCAGGGGCACCTATGGCAGTCCACGGGTCTGGGCAGAACTCAAGCTAGGTGAAAACATCCGTGTCGGTCGGAAACGGGTGGAACGGTTGATGCGCCAAGCCGGTATTGAGGGCTTGTATCGGCGCCGTCGGCAGGGTTGCACGAGCCGTGACCCAGAGGCGACACCGTCTGATGATCTCGTGAAACGCCGGTTCCACCCGACGGGCCCAGACCGGCTCTGGATCGCCGACATAACCGAACATCCCACCAGAGAAGGCAAGGTCTACTGCGCCGTTGTCATCGATGCCTGGTCGAGGCGGGTGGTTGGCTGGTCGATCGCTGATCACCTCCGCGCCGAGCTGGTATGTGACGCGTTGGACATGGCGATCTGGCGTCGTCGACCGAAACCCGACGCTGGGTTGGTTCATCATGCCGATCACGGCACCCAATACACGTCATGGGCGTTCGGGCAGCGACTCCGCAACGCCGGTTTGCTCGGATCGATGGGCACCGTCGGTGACGCCCTCGATAACGCCATGGCCGAATCGTTCTTCGGAACATTGCAACTCGAGCTCCTAGACCGACACCACTGGGAAACGCGACGACAGCTAGCGCAAGCGATCTTCGAATACATCGAAGCGTTCTACAACCCCGAAAGGAGACACAGCTCAATCAACTACATGTCACCAATCGACTACGAAACCAGCCACAACCGCCCAGCGGCCGTGGCATGATCAACACACTAAAACCATCCGGGAAACCGGGGGAACCTCAGAGACGACCCGATAGCGCCAAGGCGCCAATCAATGAGACACTGCAACCATCAATCAGCAACCCTCCACGATTCGAGGGGAAGCCCAGTCCGTCGCAAAACATACCCAATCGCGGTGGTTGAGAATCGCCGCTGTGTTGATGCTGTTCGGAGTGCTTGCCGCTCCGGTAGCGGTGTCCGCGTCGCATCAATTCGTCGATGTACCCGATGCCAACATATTTCATAACGATATCGACTGGCTCGCCACCAA
>JAYEIP010000217.1:0-8488 GCA_034660155.1 Actinomycetota bacterium
GCGAGGGAGAAGCACACGCCCGCTTCCGTAGCTTGGTGCTCTGGCCTCTGTTTCGCTGCTCCAAATGCGATCTACACCCCAGCACGAATACGTAGGAGATGATTGGGCACATCCTCGATCAGCCGCCAAAAACCACCCACGGGTATGACAGGAGAGCGACTTATGGTCGCCTGACGAGGGAACACATCTTGCCGGATATGGGCGGTGTCCACGGTCCGTTGAGAGGCCTAGGCGGAGCCGTTGACGTCCTCGGACGAGAGCCTGCGGATCGTTTCTTCGATCCGATTGGCACGGGTAGCTGGCCGTTTAGCCGAGTGAATCCACCAGAGGTACTGCTTCTTGGCTGAGTCGCCTAGGGCTTCATAAGCGGTCACCGCCTCGGGAGCAGCCTCAAGGGCGGTTTGCAGATCAGGGGGAACCGCGAGGGCGTCGACCTCGTCAAGCTGGGACCACGAACCGTCGGCCTTGGCTCGGTCAATGGCTGCCTGACCGACCTCGGCCATATGTCCTGCGCAAATCAACCGCTCGATCCGTTCCTTGTTGAGTGCCGACCACAACCCGCCCTTTCGACGAGGTGAGAACCACTGCATCATCCGGTCATCGTCGACCCGCCGGACTCGACTGTCGATCCACCCGAAGCACAGTGCTTCCTCGACCAAGTCTTCATAGACCGGACCATCGAGGCTGCTCGACTTCTTGCGATAGACGATCCAGAGACCCTCTTGTCGGTCGAGGTTCGAGGCGAGCCATTCACGCCAGTCGGTGCGACTCGGCGGGGCTAGAACGTGCTTGCCGTCAGGTGCGGTGGGATCGTCGAGGTCGTCGATTCGTGTTATATCGGTGAACCCTACCCACCCGCCCATAACGGCACCTTATGCGTACCCGGGCCAGCCGTTCGTAATGCTAGATATGGGCGGGCGACTTTGGGTCTTTGTCCTCTTGCTCCTCTGCATGTGGTACTGCATCTTGACTCTGAGGAGTGAGGGAGGTCCTGGAGACTGCTCCAGGACCGAATCGAGGCCGGAGAGGTTGGAGCCGAATAATGGCGATCCGCACGATTATCGAGGTCGTGATCGGTGTGTTCTACGCCCTCGGAGCAGGTGCTCAGGCTCTGTGGATATTGCGGCATAGCGAGAAGTTCTATCGCGACATGGCGGATCGGTCGTGGCTCCCGCCAGCTGAGTCCTTCATCGAGAACGTGCTCGTGCCAAACAGTGTCACGGTTACCGTCTTGGTCGCCGTCTTTGAGGCGGGAGCGGCCATCGCCATACTCACCAGAGGAGCCGCGGTGGTTCCGGCACTGGTAGCCGGTGGAGTCTTTTCGATCATCGGGGGGTTGGCTGGTAGCCCAGGCGAGACAGTCTTCTATTTCGCACTGGCCGCCGTCCATTTCTGGCTCGCCGCATTTCATTAGCCCTGATGCTTCCGACTGCCTGAGCAAACGGGACAAAAGACCGTTGACAACTCGGCCCCAGTTTCGTGACCATGATCAGTGGGACTGTCCAAAGGAAGTGACCGATGCCCTACCCACGATGGTTGGCCAAGATCAACAAACGAGTCATCAACCCGAAACAGATAAGAAAAGGGGAGTACCCCGTCGTCACCCATGTCGGTAGGACGTCGGGGAGGTCCTACCAGACACCACTAGATGCCTACCCGACCAGGACCGGATACGTACTGGTTGCCCGGTACGGCCCCGAGTCGGACTGGGTCCGGAACATCCTGGCGGCGGAGACCGCCACTCTCCGAATAGACGGTGAAGAGCGCAAACTCGACTCGCCGCGATTGGTCTCCCAGGAGGAAGCACTCGGCGACTTGGTTTCCGACGAGCCACCGGCCGACTTCACTAAAGCCGAAGACTTCGTGTTGATGGACCACCAGACCTAGCCACGAACTCACCCATACATAACGGCACTTATGCATGCCTCACGGCGACTCGGACACGATGCTGGTCATGGGTGACGAGTGAGCACGTCGCTCAGCCCGTCGGGACAAAGCGGCCACCCGTTGGCGGGAGCCGCCGGGTCGATCCAACGAGCCTCGGAGGGCACCAACTCGACTGGTCGAACCTCGCAGTCTCGTTTTCGTTCCCTTTACCGCTGATCGGTCATTGTCCGTTCGTATGAGACACCGGAACGCCGTACTTTCCGCTGTCGCGACGTTGGCCCTGGTGACCACGGCTTGTGGCTCGGCCGACACGGTGGTTAGCACGTCGATTACGACAGCCCAACCGCCTGCTGCGACAACGACGACAATCCAACTGGCACCAACCACGACCGAAGTCATGGTCCCTGAGCTGGGATTCGAGGTCACCGGGTGGCCCACTCTTCAGGGCGGTTTCCACTATGAGGGCTGGGCCATCGTTGACGGATCGCCTGTCACTACTGGCAAGTTCAACGTTCAAGACGGAACGCTGGTCGATCTCAACGGTCAGGAGGTCCACGTCTTCAGCGCACAGGGCATCGAGTCGGCGACAGCGATTGTCATCACTATCGAGCCCGCTGGGGACATCGATGATGTTCCCGCCTCTACCCATTTCCTCGCCGGCGACGTGTCCAACGGCACGGCCATGTTGACTGTGGATCACGCCGCGGCCCTCGCGACGGACTTCTCGACAGCCGGGGGAACGTTCTTGCTGGCAACCCCAACCGATGATCCCGACGGCAACGAGCTTTCAGGCATTTGGTTACTCGAGCTGCCGGGCCCCACAGCAAGCCTCGTGCTACCCGATCTTCCCGCCGGCTGGAGGTATGAGGGCTGGGCGATCATCGACGGTCAGCCGCTTTCCTCCGGAACCTTCTTGAGCGGAGAGGGCGCCGACGATGCCGCACCCTTCAGCGGTCCCGTTCCGGGACCTCCGTTCCCAGGCGAGGACTATGTCACCAACGCCCCGGAGGGTGTGACATTGCCAACGGACCTGAGTGGTGGAACGGTGGTCATATCGGTTGAGCCTTTCCCCGATGACGATCCCGCACCGTTCGTCTTCAAGCCGCTGAAAGGAACGGCCGCAGAGAACGCGACCGATCACGTCAGCTACCCGCTGGACCTCAACACGGACCCGCTGCCCAGCGCAGTTGCGACGATTAGCTCCTGAGCTAGCCCGGACAATCAGCCATCTGTTTCCCTCCGAGGCCAAAGGCGCGGCGGACCTACAGCGGCCGCCTAACCAACAACGCCACCAATCATCCGCCACAAACGGCAATGCGCAGCGCCAGTTCAGGCATGCATAAGCGCCGTTATGGCGTGGTCTTGGGGGCGTAGTGGTCGGCCCTAGAGGAGTTGTTGGATACTGGTGATCGTCCGGTTCAGCCCCAACGCGACAGCCGCTGCGAGAGAGAGGTAGCCGGTGACGGCGGTGGTGCGAGTGAGCCACTCGGGTATCCGTTTGGTTGCTTTGGCGGCGTGGTGGATACCGGTGGAGATTGCCATGACCAATAGGGCTGCTCCTATCTCATAGGCGGGGTGGCATCCACAGAACGAAGAAGATGTGAAGTTGAGGGTCGCCAAGACGAGAGGGAATACACCCAGGCTGACGACGACCAGATAACCGGGTTGTTCACCTTCGATGGCAGCAGGAAGTGTCTTGTCGAGTAGCCAGTTGAACCCGACGACGGCTAACCCGAACGCTACGACCAGTCCAACGAACATGCCGACGTTGAGGGCAGCGGGTTCGAGGATGAGGAAGTCGACAGAATCAAAGACGCTGTAACCGGCGACGGCGAGGGTTGTAACCCCAAAGCCGAGTCCTCGGAGGGGTCCGAGCCAACGCAACCACGGGTCAGAGGCAACTACAGGAACACTCCCGATGGCTCCTCCCAACACGCCCACGAAGACGATCAGCCCGATGGTCCCGGCGACAGTAAACTCGCCGATCCGGTTGCCGTTCTCGGTCAGACGCCCAACCATCTCCGCTCCAGCGGCCTGCGCTGAGACACTCATCACCACCCTGCCGCCGACACCACCGACAAGAACTCCCGCAGCAAGACTGGCCAACCCGAGCAGCGCCACGCGACGCAACACGCCGTTTACTGCTAGCCAACCATCCTGGGACGAAGCGGATCTATCCAAGTAACTGTTTCTGATGCAATCGGCAGTGGCTGACGTCCCGCTATCTCACATCTGCGGGTATGGCTGGCCGGAACGCGCGAACCAATTCGGCGATGCTGGCTGCGAGAACCCATGCCACGAAGACCAGAATGCCTATCCAGGGAGCAAGTGCCCCAAGAGCGACCACTACCGCAAACACACCTATCCAGATCGGAATGGCTCGACTGAGGAGACTGGCCGCAGCAGCCGCGATTCCTACCGCCAGGAGACCAGGCGTGAAAAGCAACGTGCCGTTCCACAGAAAGTCGATCGCACCCTGAGCAACTTCAGCATGCCCCGACTCTCCGGCCACTCCACCTGCTAGCTGAGCGCCTGTCAGGACCACCCATCCACCGACCACCGCTACCCCACCGGCTAAGAATCCGTCTGCAGCCCACCCGGCTCCACCGTCTCGCATTCTGGTCCGAAGGTGACCGATGAAGATCAGAAGAAAACCGAGACCTAACGAGATGAGCAGCGCCCCGGTTTGAATACTGTCGCCGTTGGCTCGGAACTGCGAGAGCACCGTGCTTGCCGAATCAGAAGGCTCAGCATCTACTCCGGTGAACATGCCCACGGCGGGTATCACAGCGACAACAAAAAGGATGCCCCCAATAGGCCCGAACCACTTGTTTGCTTTGCTCATTGATATCCCTTCCTAGAAGTTGCACTCATACAGACGAACACCGCTCACAATCGGGTGACAGACCCCACAAGACAGGCCGTCGACTGACCGGCGGTTCTACGGCTCCAATGCTGAAAGACCGACTTACCTGACGCTCATAAGTGCCGTCATGTGCTGGCTGGAAGAGGCTCGGTTCGGACTGTGGATTTCTGAGATAGGGCGTATCCGAGTGTCATCCAGGCAACCCCGGTCAGCATTAGTCCCAGCCCATCTGTGAGGTCCGGCGAGCCGAGACCGTCACCAACCGCTCCAGCGACGATGAATATAGGGAGTTGAACAACGATCAATCCCAGCGGTAACCAACGCCACCGACCAGCAAGAACCCGATTCATCAATATCACGATGCCGAGCGATACCAACGCCACAACGACCCCAGCTGTCAACACGACGTAAGACCCGCCAACCGCAGCAGAAGCGTTGTCGGATTCGGGGATCGTTCCGCTGAGTAGATAACCAACAGCAACGACGGAACCAACCAGACTGAGGTTCGCTGCCACGGCTCCGACGGCAGCCAGCCATCTCCCCCGGTCGACGGAACGCCAAAGGGCCAGGGCAGCAACGGCGAACCCGACGCTCGCAAACAGTCCGAACCACGGAACCAACGACCTGTCATGGCCGGTTACGGCCAGCAGCACACCTTTTGTGAACATCATCGCCGCACCCAACGACACCAAAACACCGGCAAGCCTCATCAAATTCATACGGCCGAACCTACCGCCCACAACCGGTAGAAGGACCCTCGCTGGCCGCCCATGATCGGCAGTATGTTCGGCTGCTCAGCCACGCATAAGTGCCGTTATGGCGCGCCTTAGGCTTTCCCCATGGCAGAGCCGTATCTGACTGATCTCAGGAAACTGGCTGAGCGGTGGACCGCGAGCGACGGCTCCGTGGGATCTCTTGAATGCCGCCACTTCTTCTCCGGTGCTGCCGCCTACAGAGACCACTCTGTAGTGGCAACGCTTACACCGGTCGGTCTGGCGTTCAAGGTGAACCCGGAGACTCGTGAATTCCTACTCTCGAGTGGGGAGGCGGTTCCTCTTCGCTATTTCCCGGAGTCACCCATCAAAAAGGACTACGTGCTGTTCTCCGAGGGTGACGTTGATCCGAGAATGGCGGCACAACTGATCCTCGGGTATCGGGCGTAGAGCCGAACAACATAAGTGCCGTTATGTGCTCTTGCGGTACCCCCGATTCTCCTCGATGCTCTTTGTGTCCATGCTGCCGTCTTTCATCCGGCGCATTTCTGATCGAAGTTGAGGTGGAGGCGTACCAGCATCGGTTTCGTTGACCTTGTCACGCCGATACCGGCCGAGTGCCCACGCACCAAGCAACGACACCACCACCACGGCTGCGATCACAACGATGGTCAGCGCAACATCCATACAGCCAGTATGTCGCGCAGCCCTCCGGTTGCATACCCCTCAACAGGCAACCAGCCGCCGTCCATCACCGGGACGATCTCGGGGGTGCATAAGTGCCGTTATGTCCTGGTGGGGATGAACCCCTATTGCAGGGTGTACTTCAGTGCCCTTGAATCGAGGCATGGAGGTCCACCAGAGCGATCCAGGGCTGATCCGGCGTCGCACAGCACTTCGTGCCCTTGCCGCTGAATTGGCTCTTGCGATCGGTCTCACTGCAACCTTCGGGTTCTTGGAGGTGGCGAGCGGGCAGGGCGACAACAGTATTTGGGGTCTCCTGATCGGTGTCCTTTGGGTTGTGGTGATTCCGCTTACCGTGGTGCTGAGCGGACGACCTTCGCTTGCGGGATGGCTTGTGGTCTTTGTGGCCGGGTTGGGGATTGTCGGCGGGGCAGCGATAAACGCGCTGTGGCCTGACGATCAGATTGCTGGCGTTATCTGGTTGATGTTCGTCTTCTTCTACGCGGCATGGGTTGCTGTTCTGTGGGCTGCGATGGGCGTGTTCGTGGCGATCAGAGCCAGGCGCAAACGCAGGGCAACGGAGCGGATGGACGCTCAAACCCAGCGTCCATAACCGGCAGTATGCACGCTTCTGCGAGTCTGCATAAGTGCCGTTATGTGCGGGTCGTGTCAGCTCTTCGGCTTGCTCGCCGCTCGCCGCATCGCCCCGATGACGGCTCCGGCCAGCATGCCGATCGTGAGGCCTAGTCCTATCGCGAAACTTCCCCCGATGACCGCTCCAACGACGATGCCAATCACGATGCCGATTCCGATGGGCAATCCCATCACCATAAGATCCTGTTCGTCCATGACGCTCTCCTTGCTAGGCCGTCCCGCCCTTCAAGACTCTTCTACTAAGCAAAGATACACGGGTGGTGTATCGCATCACTATCTCTGGTTTCGGCGTGCCACAACCGCCCACATCCGGCATCATGCAGGGTTGAATCAGGCGAGCATATGTGCCGTTATGTGCGTTTTGCTGGGACCTTTGACCCTGGGGCCGGGTACTCCAGCGTCGGACGATCTGAAGGTGACTGGCTCGTCTCCTCAGGGTGCGCTTTGGAGTGATCCCAAGGTAGTGCTCTCGCTTCCTCTCTCCTACCCAAAGCAGGAGGGCCTGAGTTGCGGAGAAACGAATGCACGATCGGTCGTCGAGTCGTTCGGCCACGTCTATCAGCGGCCGACTCGAGTGGGTTTGCTGGTGCGACTCTTCGGCTACTCGCTTCTCAAGTCACTCGAGAAGTTGTTTGAGTCGCATGGTGTCAGCGCCCCAATCCGATCAGCGGCCGGCCTTGATGATGCAGAGAAGCTCGACCTGCTTCGCTCACACCTGGAAACTGGCTATCCAGTTGTGATCGCGATTGGTAACGGACATCTCCGCAGGGGTGAATACTTTCCGGCAGCAAGACTCATTTTGGGCCACTACCTCACCATTTATGGATTCGACGATCCCAACCAAACCTTCTTCGTCTACGACTCATACCTAGATGGCGAACCTGACAGCGGGCTGCCCGTAGGCAATGAGACCCGTACGTATTCGGAAATCCTGCGCGATTGGAGAGGTCCTATCTACTACCCGCTAATCGGCCGGCGTTACGTATTCATCCCTGCCACCCCACGAGACAAGCAGGAGGCCTACTGATGGGCGTCGCAATCCCATTGTTGATGATCGTGATGGGATTAGGGATAGCCGGGGTCTGGACCCGGGACATCATCGCCGGCACCTACTCGGACCTCCGAGAAGGGATCCTCAGAGCAGGTGACCCAGACTCGGGCAGTCTTTTCTGGCCACACTGGCTAGCCGAATACGGCACAGCAATCGTTCTTATCATCGCCGCGGTGGGTCTGCTTGCCGACACGGCATGGTCGAGAACCCTCGCCGCCATAGGAGCCGGTGCCCTTTTCTACACGTCGACCAACTCTCTTGGCTGGTCGCTAGCAAAACCCGATCGGCACCCCTACGCAGCACCAATGGTCATCGGCATACTCATCGCCCTGACAACCAGCATCTACCTACTCACCTAACTCGCCCAAAGCAACATAAGTGCCGTTATGTGCGGTAGGGGTGAATCCCTATGGACAATGCGACACCCAGCAAGTTGACTCTCGGGTATGGGTGAGCAGCCGACGGAACCTGGCTGGTACAACGACTCTGAAGGCGTCCACGAGCATCAGGCGTACTGGGATGGGGAGCAGTGGACCGGTGAGACCCGCCGTGGCCGCAAGGATCAGACCCGTAGGGACTTCCGAGAGACTCAGCCTCTTCCTCGCAAGACTCGGCCATGGCTCTGGGTGTTGG
>JAYEIP010000218.1:0-1654 GCA_034660155.1 Actinomycetota bacterium
GACCAGCGGGGACTGCTCCGAGTCTTTGTACTGAACGTCCGTGCGCTGGTCCCAATGATCTTGCTGATAGTCCCACCACTCACCGGAAAGGGCATCGTATTCGATGCCCACCGCCCGGATGTGATCGTGGGGAACTCCTAGCCACTTGCCGAATGGACGCACCGCGGCAATCAGACCACCCGACACGATGAAGACTTCCTTGCCGACCGATCGCAGCGCCCCGATGACCTCACGAGCATCGGCGACAACGCTCTCACGGTAGAGAGCATCAATCCCCGCTATCTCCTCATGGGTCGGCGCCAGCATCTCTAGCCGTCGGTCGTACACCGTATCGAGATATACCTCGCCCTCCATGGCCGCATCGGTCATGGCTTTGATCTCATCAAAGCGACCCTTCAAGCGGGCCAATTCGTCGATACCTTCGATCGAGCTGAGGGTGCTGTCGCAGTCAAAGAACACATAGTCGAAGCCCTGTCTCGATGATGCTGAATCTGGTGTCGTCTCCGCCATCAGGCCTTGGCTTCTGCTCGGTCGAGTGCGGCACCATACACCGGCCACCGAGTGAACCTGACACTAAGGCGCCTGCTCGACGGACCCCCAAAAACGGAATCAATCTCGAGTCAGAGGTAAACCGCAGGGTTGGCGCAAGCCTCCATCGGATCGCCGGCAAGAGCGCTGATGAGATTGCGGGCAGCAAGGTCGGCCATGTCCGCGCGACTCTGCACTGACGCACTCCCTATGTGCGGCGTGACTACACAGTTCGGCAGCAGCGCCAGGGGGTGATCTGCCGGCAGCGGCTCGGGATCCGTTACATCGAGGCCTGCGGCTCCGATCGCACCGGACGCCAGGGCTGTCGCCAGCGCTTCCGTGTCAACCAGGGGCCCACGGGCCACATTCACCAGCGTGGCAGTCGGCTTCATCAATCGAATGGAGGCGGCGTTTATCAGGTGGTACGTGTCGGCGTTGAGCGGTGCAGTTATCACGATGTGGTCGGCGACCGCCAGCAATCCAGACAGATCGCGGCGTTCAGCGGCGAGCGCCTCCTCGATCTCGGGCTTGGCATGGGGGCCGGTGTACACGATCGACATCCCGAAGCCCCGGGCCCGACGTGCAACAGCCTCGCCGATTCGTCCCATGCCGACGATCCCGACGACCGACGAATGGACGTCGGTGCCGAGAAGCAGATCGGGTTGCCATTCCCCCCAACGACCACCGAGGACATGGTTGGTACCCTCAACGATCCGCCGGGCGGCTACCAGCACCAGCCCCATGGCCAGATCGGCCGTCGCTTCGGTCAGGACGCCGGGGGTGTGGCCAACCGGGATCCCACGGCGGGTACAGGCGATGAGGTCCACATTGTCGACGCCGACGGCCATGGTGGAGATGACCCGGAGCTTCGGAGCGGCGTCGAGCAGTTCACGATCGATCTGGTCGGTCAGCATGCAGTAGAGAGCGTCTACGCCGTCAACCCTCGCCAGCAATTGTTCCCGCGGCATGATCTCGTCCACTGGCCACAGATCGACCGATCCAACTTTGGTGAGGAGGTTCAGAGCGCTACCAGGCGGTCGCCGTGTGACAAGAATAGATATGGGCATAACAGGGCAATGTTATCTATCAGGCGTTAGTCGTTGATGCCACGGCTCTTCTTTCGAAG
>JAYEIP010000219.1:0-1650 GCA_034660155.1 Actinomycetota bacterium
ACATGGACCCGTCGTGACCGGTCGACATCGCTTGCAGCATGTCAAAGGCCTCGGCACCGCGTACCTCGCCGACGATGATGCGGTCGGGTCGAAGACGCAGCGCATGGCGGAGCAGCTGTCGCTGGGTTATTCCGCCGACACCTTCTGAGTTCGGTGGGCGCCCTTCCAGTCTGACAACATGGCCACCGAGTCTCAATTCTGCAGCGTCTTCGACGGTGACTACCCGTTCCAGCTCGGGGATCTCATGTGACAGGATGTTGAGCAGCGTGGTCTTGCCGGACCCCGTCGACCCGCAGACAACTATGTTCCGCCGCTCGCTGACGAGGCTCCGCAGCTGATCGGCGCCGGCACTCGATATCCCTCCAACTTCCACTAGCTGTGCGAGATCCGCTACCGCCTCCGTGAAACGTCGGACCGCCAGCACCGGGCCATCAACCGCAGCGGGGGGCACGATTGCATGGAGTCGAGAACCATCAGGAAGCCGGGCATCGACGGCCGGGCTGGCCCGGTCGAGCCTGAGCCCGAGCGGGGCGATGACCCTTTCCACCGCCGCAACGAGATCCGCCGGGTCGACGAAACGCACCTCGGACCGCTCCAATCTCCCGACCCGCTCGACCCACACTTCGCCGTCACCGTTGACCAGCACATCGCTGACTTCCGGGTCACGCAGCAGGCTCTCGATCGGTCCCAGGCCGACCAGCGCGTCAACCACTGCTTGGGTTGCGGTAACCGGAAGCAACGGCGCCTCGGTTGGCAACAGCTCGGTGACCCTCGCCGAGATGGAGCTACGGTCGAGGGCGATTGGTTCGGTCATCACGCGTCTGGCGAGTCGATCGATCACACCCACGGCAAGTCCCACACCTGCCGCCAGGCCTGAACCCACCGGCTCCGTAACGGCATCCGTCCTTCGAGCAGGGCGGTAACGGTGGAACGCGACGGTGTTGCCAACGTCACTATCGGACCGGGTGCTTCCTCGCGCCAGCCCATCTGCTGATAGACCGCGGCCCGCTCGTGACGCCGGGTCAGTCGCCCGGGAAGTAACGGCACGACCGGCACCGTGGGTACCTCCGGAAGCGATCTGCTCGTCGGCGAGCGAAACACCACGTTGGGCCAACCAGCGACAAGAGCAGCGAGAACCTCGGCTGCGTCCTGCAGCGCTACTCCACCGTTGCGGAGAACCGCGACTCCGGGAGCGGCAGGTCGCAGATCGGAAAGACGAGGCCCGCTCTCGACCAATCTGGCCAGGGACCCGGTGCCGGGGTAGCTGGGCCCATCGGGATCGATATCAACGACGAGGGAAGTGCCGGCCGCTGCGGCCAGAGCCAACGGAGCAATGGTCCCGAGGACACCGTCGAGCGGACACCAGATTGCGAGCGTTCCCATCTTCCCTTTCCCGTTTGGTCGGAAGGGGAAGCACCTGCAACCTATGCGAACGAGCAGAGCGAAACAAGAGGTCCGTTTCTGGGCCACGACACCCGGCTTGTGAGTTAGTGCTCAACCACAAGGACACATCGGTCGTAGACTCCATGTGATGGAAGCCGCATTCTTCGACCTCGACAAGACAGTTATCGCCAAGTCGTCAACCCTGGCGTTTGGGAAGCCCTTCTACAAGGCCGGCTTCCTGGGCAAGCGGGCGTTGATGAAAATGGG
>JAYEIP010000220.1:0-28707 GCA_034660155.1 Actinomycetota bacterium
TACCAGCCCACGGTTCCACGGAATTCCCAGTGCCAGGACTCGTTCGAGATGGGGTACCAGCCGTACTGAGCCCCGTTGGTGCGTAGCCAGGTGTATTCGGCATCTCCGACGCCGACAAGATGACCGTTGGTGACGTCAATGGCCAACCCGTTGCCATGTTCACTCTCGCCCGGAGGCAGGACATTCGCCGCCTTGTCCCCCCGCAAGTGGGCGAGATACGCCTGCTCCTGGGTTTCCCATGACCGATAGGTATCGATTGCTTTGAGATCGATTCCCTCGGTGGCAGCCGCGACGCGCATCTCCTCCCACGCGGATGCAGCCGGCGGCAACAGGCGGCCGGTGCCGTTCCACCCGCCTGAGACGGGTGTCAGCTCGGCTGGGCTGAGACGACCGTTGCGGGACTCGATGTTGTGGATGCGCAGGTACTCGTTGAGATCGGCGGAACGCGTCACAGTGCCGGATCGTGGTGCTATTTCCGGGCTACCGGTGATGCCCAGCATCACGCCCAGCGTCAAGGAGGTCCCGCCAAGTAGGGCCGTTGATGTTTGGCCTTGGGGGGTAACGGCAAACTCGGCCCCTCCCTCAGCTGAAGCCTCAGAAGGAGCTTCCGTGGGTGGGATGGCTCGAGCATTGGCTGCTGCCATCTGGGCTTCGAAGACCGCGTTGAACCGGCCGGCGATCGGTGGGCTCGCCACCCGGGTCTGGATCGACTGTATCCGCGACTGGATTTCGTTGATGCCGCTCATCTTTGTCCCAGTCGGCAACAGCCGCTCGTTGTTGCGTGCCGCGCTGAGACGATGATCCGATATGGGCGCGGTCCTCACTAACCTCGTCCCTTGAGGATCAGGGATGGGAGTAGCGGCTTCGCCATTCAGTTCCCTGTTTCGCCCGGGAAGATTGCGTCCCCTGGCGATGGCTGCACGGATGGGCTCCACCAATCCGCGCATCCACTTCGTAGCCGCTTTCGAGTTCGCGAAGGGAAGCATCGATGAAGCACCGTCACCTGCCCCGTGCTCTTGTGACGGGAGCGCTGGCCCTGGGGATGATGGCTGTAGCGCCACTGGTAGGAGCGGCGCTCGATCCTGGCGGAACGTTTCTTGATGACAACGACTCGATCCACGAGGCTTCGATCGAGGCGATAGCCGCCGAGGGGATTACCAGAGGCTGTAACCCGCCGGTTAACGATTTGTTTTGTCCGACGGCGACGGTGACGCGCGAGCAGATGGCGTCCTTCTTGGTGCGGGCGTTGGATCTTCCTGCCGGTGCTGCGTCTTTCACCGACATCGACGAGTCCATCCACAAGGCCGACATCGCGGCGTTGGCTACGGCCGGTGTTACCAGAGGCTGTAATCCTCCCATTAGTGATTTGTTTTGTCCGACGGCGACGGTGACGCGCGAGCAGATGGCATCCTTCTTGGTGCGGGGATTGGATCTTCCCGCCGGTACTGCGTCATTTACCGATGTCTCCGGCTCGCCACATCTCGATGACATCATGGCGCTGGCTACTGCAGGCATCACCAAAGGGTGTAATCCGCCAATCAACGATCGCTTTTGCCCGCAGGATCCGGTGACACGCGAGCAGATGGCTTCTTTCTCGACCAGGGCCCTCGGCCTGGTGCCTATCGAGCCGCCGCCGCCGCTGCCCGCGGTGAGCCCCTCTTCGCTTGTTGTTTACGGCGCGAGTAACTGGCTCTACTTCGATGAGACGATCAATCAGACCTGTCTCGCCGACAGCGTTTTCACCCGCACGATCGCAGAACTAGATAAGGCCAGGATGGTCGTCGAAGCCTCGGGCCGGCAGTTTGTCTACGCCATCGCACCAAATAAGGGCACCATCCACAGCGACACCGTTCCCGGAACCGTATGGGACGGTTCCTGTGCCGATACGAACTCAGACCGGTTGCGGGCGGCACTGACGGCGGCGGCCGATCCGAATCGAGTTGAATTGTGGGATCCTTTCGCGGCGGCGGCCTCCGTTCAGCAGCTGTACTTCAAACACGACACTCACTGGAATAGCGATGGCGCCGTGCTGGGGTCAGAGCTCATCGCAACGCAGGCCGCACCTGGTGTATGGGCGAATATCGACGTGCTCGCCGCGCCCGCTTCCCGGCAAGGAGATCTCGCCGACATCATCGGAGTCGAGTGGGTGGTCGACTACAACGAATTGACCCCGACTCTCCCCGGGGTTGCACCGGTGGTGACCGTCGAGGGAGTAACCATCGCCGGCAGGCCACTCGTTAGCTACAGCAGTCCCGCCAGCCCGACGCTGTCGGAGGTACCGACCGCGGTCATCCACGATTCGTTCGGCTTGTTTTTCCGCAACAAGCTGGGCCCGCTCTTTGAGAGTGTTTCGTTCCTGCCGACGTTCTCTCATCCGATCCCGGATGCCGCCCGTCCGTTCCTTGTTGGCAGCGAGCAGATCGTCATCGAGATCGTGGAACGGAATCTGATCCGTGACTTCATCGGGACCGGGACAGCCGGGCATCTGTTGGCGGCCCTGGCGGATGATTTCGCCCAGACACAGGTTGTCTTCTCACGGGTCGGTGAAGAGATGGACTTCACGCTCCCGGCGGGTAGTCCGGGCGACCTCCGCTATCTCGTCATTGTTACCGATTCTTCCAGCGCCGTGATCGGGTCATCGGCCGACATCGATATCTCCGATTTGCAGGGTGCCTGGCCCAACGAGATCACGGCCGATGCCAGCCGCTACGGTTTCGAGGTCGTCGGGACGCCGGGAACGCTGCGGTTACCGTTGCCCTCGTCAGTTGATGTCACCTCTGCATTCGTTGTCGTCGTTGAATAGGAGAATCCACATGCGAACTCGGCTTGTAACCACGGTGATCTTCCTGGTCATCGCAGTAGCGGCTATCGGAACGGCGAATGCCTCCGGGTTCTTCACCGATGACGACGGGTCGGTTCACCTCCGCGCCATTGAAGCCATCGCCGACGAGGGTATCACTCGTGGCTGTAACCCACCGACGAATGACCTGTATTGCCCGTCTGCTGTCGTGACGCGCGAGCAGATGGCTTCATTTCTGGTGCGTGCGTTGGATTTGCCCGATGGTTCGGCGACGTTCACGGATCTGGGTACCTCGGTGCATGCGGCTGATATTGGTGCGCTGGCAACGGCCGGGATCACCCGTGGTTGCAACCCGCCAACCAATGATCTTTTCTGCCCCCAAGACCCGGTGACGCGGGAGCAGATGGCATCGTTCCTTGCCAGGGCCCTCGGCCTGGACACGTCGCCCCGTATCGTCGTCACCGCCGACCAGGATCTCGCCGGTATCGCGGTTGGTACCGCCGAGGACGATGCAGTCACCCAACTCACAGCCCTCTTCGGCCCGCCAACCAACGACGAAGCCGCCGCCTGCCCGTATTTCCTGCCGGACAACAACATGCGGTATCTCCGCTGGGGTTCGCTGATTGTGGCAGTCAAGACTGTCGACTCAGGTGACGGGAAGATCGGCCTCGTGGGGTGGCGTTACAAGCTGGACGCTATGGGGAACCCCGAGGTTGGGGGACCGCTCGCCGGACATATCGAGATGCCGCTGGGCTTGGAATTGCTTGACCCGATCGGAGATGCCGTCGCTGCTGGTGGTGGAGCTATCGAGACGACCCCGTTCACGTGGACGATCGTTGCCTTCGACGACTTCACAGTGGAGGCCACTGGTCTCTCCGTGGACCCCAACGCCCTCATCGACGGCGTCCAACAAGGCTTCGGCTTCAACTGCGAGTAGACGGATCGCGCCCCGCGTTTCGGACACCTGCGAAGACCCCGGAGTTCGCCCTGCGAACTCCCAAGAACTCAACCTTGTTGAGCTCCCCCCTACGCCCAGCGGCTACGCCGCTGCGGTACTTTCCCCCGGTGGGGGAACTGATGACCGCCGCTTGGGGTGCCTAGTACCTAGTACGGCTCAAGAGAAGAGCGAAGGCACCGTTCAAGGCTCCCTATCCGCGCTTCTGCTTAGTACCTGTAGGTCCATGACCAGGACTCTGATGCGGAGCCTGCGGCGTCGGTGATGGTGCGGGTGACGGTGTAGGTGCGTCCGTTGGCGACGGTCTTGGTACCGACTACTCGTGCATTGGCACCGCCTTCGCTGACAACGTCGAGCACGGTACCTGCCGTCGAGGTGAAGTCGCCGACGACGCTACGGCCGTCGTTGTCGCCCCACAACTCCACGGTCACCGAAGTGCCGGTGTAATGGGCACGGATCTCAAGTGGATGGGCGGTGTCATTGCTGAACCTAAGATCGACCCATCCGGGTATCAGCGTCGACTCGATGGCCTGCGGATAGCGGGCGAAGTCGACGCTGTGGGGGCGGTGCTCGATCTCGTTGAGACCGGCGTACCACACGGCGTTGAAGAGCGTGGTCGATGTCTGACAGTTGCCGCTGTCTACGTCGTTCCCAAGGACCTTGAGCATCGAGAGCGTGTCACCGGGGAGCATCACGATGCCGTCGATCTTGTCCGCAACCTCCTGGACATATTGCACCCGAGTCTGACAGCAGCTGTGGTGGGTGGTGAAACTCGAGATGAGGTGGAAGGGAGCATCGGGCGGTTCGATGGGCTCGAGACCGATGGCCCGGGCCAGCATCGAGGCCATCTCCTCGCGTGTTATGAGGGAATAGGGGCAGAATTCGTCGTTAGCCGGAGGATTGCATCCCTGGGTGATGCCGGCGGCTGCAATGGCGTTTATGTCGGCCGAGTGAACTGACTCTCCAAGGTCAGTGAACGAGCCCACGGGCGCGGCGGTTAAACCGAACGCTCGGGCAAGCATCGAGGCCATCTCGCCGCGGCTTATCGGCTTATCGGGGCAAAACTCATCATTGAGTGGAGGATTGCAGCCCCGAGTGATTCCGGCGGCCGCAATGGTGTTGATCGCCGGTTCGTGCACCGAGCCGGCAGTGTCGGAAAACGGCGTAACGGAGGCCTCGCCGAGGTCGATTCCACGCACAATGAATGTGGCCATTTCGGCCCGGGTTACCGCGTGGCTGGGGCAGAAGCGGTCGTTGGTAGGTGGATTGCAGCCGACTGTGATTCCGGCTGCAGCGAGTGCCTCGATGGAGCCTTCGTGGACGCTGTTGTTGTCATCGACGAACGAACCTCCCGGGGGTAGCTCGGCGGCATCCGCGGCACCGGCCGTTGCCGGGAGCGCAACGATTAGCGCAGCGACGGCTGCGGTCCCGAGGGCGAGCCTGTTGAGGCGTGTCGAAATCCCACTCACGCTATGTCCCTTTCACGATTGGACCCAATCTGGACCCATCGGTACACCCGAGATCATTCTTAAGACGTGCGTTACAGCCTAACGGGCAGCTCTTCCCCTGGAGCAACATGTATCACCCGGTTAGCTGGGTGATCTATATGGTTGGAGATTGCTACCCGGGGGTTCGTTGTGTGGAATGAGTATTGGACCGATCGAGGCGATCCCTGGGACTACGATCCGGGTCCGCCCCGCAATCGAAGCTGGCCGCGGTTATTCGCCGCTACGCCCAACTACCGGGCGATCGGTGTTGACCTGCTCGGTCGGGAGGCATTCCGCTGGCACTTCGGGCCCATGTTCTATCGGGGGAGATTGCGCGATGGTCAGGTGAAGGTGCTCGTGATCGGGCAAGAGGGTGCACAGGACGAATCGCTGTCGCATCGCTCCTTCACCGGCGGCACCGGCGGTCGGATGCAGTACCTGCTGAAGCACATAGGAATCACGCGGTCCTACCTGTTTCTCAATACCTTCGTATATCCGATTTTCGGACAGTACAACGACTCGCTGCGGCCGCTCGCCCAGGACCTGCGGTCGCCGATAGTCGCTCACCGTCACGACATCCTCGACTACACCTTGGCTCGCAACGACGTGAGATTGATCATTGCAGTGGGTCGGGCAGCCAAGGAAACTGTGGCCACCTGGATCAAGGCCAACGGGGGCTCGGCGCAACCGGCCAACCTGCACCGGGCCGATGCGACCAGCGTCAGCCCGAACCTCAAGGTTGTCGGTGTGCTGCACCCGGGCGGAGCCGCCAGAGGCGGTTCCGTTGGGGCGATCATCGCGGACTTCAAATCGGCCATCCGACGGATAGAGCGGTGGAATGCTGCCGAGCCGGGATGGCTCCCGATCGATCCTGATGGTCTGCGGTTGCCTGCCGGTGACTATCGGTACCGCTCCGCACCCATCCCGTTCCGCGACTTGCCTTTTGGTAACGCCTGGCGGCTGGGACGTGGCGGGACGTCGAGCAATCGGGCCCGAGACCAGAGCTCGATCCAGATCTTCTCCGCCGACGGTAAGTACAACGGTCGAGGCCATCAGTTGCGGTACGACTCGGACGCGGCCGGGTCCGATGTGGGCTACGAGGCCCCGCCGGGTGATCTCGCTTACGAGCCGCCGAAGGACCGGTACCGCGAGTTTGACGCGGGTCCCGGCCGTAGTTTCGGCAGGCTCTTGCAGGGAGGTTCCTCTGGTCTCGATTGGCCCGATTTCTCTGCGATCGGGCTGCGGTGTCATCCCTCTTTTGGGTACGGTCCCGTCTATCGGGGTCGTCTTCGCCGGCCATCAGTGCTGCTCTTTGCCGACCAGCAAAGCAGGGACGACCAGTTCACCGGCAGGGCGCTCACCGGTGATGCCGGCCAGCATCTTCAGGCCTTTCTTACGGCGGCAGGACTTGACCATCGGTACGGCATTCTGCGGGTGCTTCCGGTCGACACCCTGGAAGAAGATCCGGCTGAGGTCAGGGCTGCCATCGCTCACCCGGCAACGATCGCGCTCTACCAAGAGGTGCTGCGACGGTCTCGTCCGCAAGTGGTTATCACCGTCGGGCCAAATGCTCGACGGCTGGCCCGGAATCTCAACACCAGCAGCACGCCCGTCGTCGCGATGAAGGCATTCACCCAGAGCCGGTTTGCTGCGGATTGGCGGCGCGCGCTGAGTGACTTGCGGTCGCTGCGGTACACCAAGGACATCTCCCGACCAAGCTTCAGCTATGACGGAGGAAGGGAGCAAATTCCCCGTGGGGATCTGCCTTTCGGCACGCTGCGGTGGCAAGCCACATCGGGAGACCGGGGTTTGCAGGCGTTGCGCTCAGGACGTCCGTCACCGGATTACTTCAAGCTGGTGATGCCGCGGTGGGCATTTGAGCTTGATCCCGACCCGCTGACCAGCCGGCAACGCCGCCGGCTCGATCCAATTCGGAGGTAACGGCAATGGCCACCACTCCTATCGACCCGATGACCGGCCCCCGCTACATCCTCGACGGACGGATTGTGACGATGAACGACCGGTTCGATGTCATCGACCGCGGTCGGGTGTACATCGACGCCGGTTCAATTGTCGCCGTCCAAGATGCCGCAGCGCCTCGACCGGATGGGTTCCGTGGCGTCCCGCTGATAAAGACCGGCGGCACCATCTATCCCGGGCTGATCGAGCTTCACAATCATCTCAGCTACAACGTTCTGCCGCTATGGCAAGTGCCGCGTCACTACGGGAACCGGGGGACCTGGCGCAATAGCCCCGACAAGAAGCGACTCATCAGCGGCCCGATGAAGGTCCTTGGCAGCACCCGGGGGATCATCGAGTCGATCGTGCGTTACGTCGAGGCCAAGGCACTGGTCGGTGGGGTTACGACATCACAGGGGATCACCCTCATCAGCACGGCGATCCCGCACCATTATCGGGGCATCGTTCGCAATGTCGAAAAGACCGACGATGCGGCATTACCCCGCGCCGCGACACGTGTGGGTGATGTGAAAGACGCGGCTGCCTTTCTCCGGCGTCTCGATGCGAACACCACTCTGTTGCTTCATCTTGCCGAGGGGATCGACGACACCGCTCGTAAGCACTTCAAGGCACTCCGGATCCAGGGCCGGCGGTGGGCCATCACCGACTCGCTCGCCGGTATCCACTGCGCCGGGTTGCGGGGCCGGGACTTTGCCACCCTTCGCAGCAGAGGCGGCAAAATGGTGTGGTCGCCACTCTCGAACCTCTTGCTGTACGGCAAAACGGCGGACATCAAGCGCGCTCGTGACGAAGGCGTCCTGATATCTCTTGGCTCGGACTGGTCCCCTTCGGGTAGCAAGAACCTGTTGGGCGAGCTCAAAGTGGCTCGACTGGTGAGCGAGAATGAAGGCGGTCTGTTCTCCGCGCGTGAACTCGTTGCAATGGCGACGATCAACCCGGCCCGAACGCTGCAATGGGATGGTGCGCTGGGCTCCCTCGAGCCTGGGAAACGTGCCGACATGGTCGTGGTGGACAATCGACGGGGGGACCCCTATGACCATCTCATCGACGCCCGCGAGACTTCGGTGGTCCTGGCGGTGATCAACGGCATCCCCCGTTACGGGCAGCCGGGATTGATGAACCGGTTTGAAGGCGAGAAGGAACCCTTCAGGATCAACAGCTCCCGACGCTCGTTCTTTTTCACACAAGAAACCGCCGATCCGGTTGTGGCCGCGTTGTCTCTGAGCGAGGCAACAGCTCGTCTCGAGGACGGGCTGCGGAGACTCCCCGAGTTGGCGCAAACCCTGGCGGACCCGGCAACAGCTATGGGATCGTTCGGGATCACAGCCGATGACCAGCCGGGAACCTGGGTGCTCGATCTTGATAACGAGGGGTTTGACAACCGCAGCCTGGCTCCCGATTCGTTTGCCGATCGGCTGGCGGTGGGTGCCCAGCCGCTCGATCAGACGCTGGAGTCGATTGCTCTCGATCCGCTGACCGTGGTTGCCGATGATCGGTTCTTCCACCGCCTGGTGAATCAAGCGAACCTTCCTGAGTTCATCAAACAGGATCTTCCGCGTGTCTATGGGACCAGGGCGCCGAAGCCGGACCCATCTGTGTTCTCGATGGGTACGGATGAGAGTCTTGGCCGCGATGCGATGGGCCCCGCGACTCTGGCTGAGCTCAACGCTGCGGTCGGGATGCTGACATTGGAGGATCGGAAGCTGCTGGTCGATCAGGCCCAGGTGCTGCTCGACGACGCCTACGTTCATTTGAGTTTGAAAGAAGCGATGCATGCGGTATCGCCGATCCAGCGTCTCCGGCTGCTGCGGCACCACCTGGGTCGATCTACAACCGACACCATGGATGAGGAATCCAAGTTCCATCGGGAGATGACTTCCATCTTCACGGAGTTGCGTGATCTCCACACCAACTACTTGTTGCCGTCTCCGTTCCGCGAGCACACTGCGTTCCTGCCGTTCCTGGCGGAGGAGTGTTTCGACGGCGATGGTACGGCGCACTATCTGGTCACGAAGCTGGCACCGGATTTCGAGCACCCCACCTTCGACGAAGGTGCCGAGCTGCTCTATTGGAACGGTGTGCCCATTGCCAAGGCGATCCGGGCGAATGCGGCCGGCCAGGCAGGATCCAACCCTGCGGCCCGGTTTGCCCGAGGTCTCGACGCTCTCACGATCCGGCCGCTGGTCAGGTCCCTGCCACCGGATGAGGAGTGGGTGATCATCGGGTATCGGGCTACCGATGGGCGTGAGCTCGAAATCAGGCTCGAGTGGAAAGTGTGGTCCCCTGGGAGCTCACCAGGAATCGATCCCGACGGTGGCGATTCGGTCGCCCTGGCCGGCTCTCTTGGATACGACCTGCAGACCGATGCGGTCAACCAGGCACGCAAGGCACTGTACGCCCCGGCCGCGGTCCGGGGAGATGCCTCGATCGGAGGGCGGATGGTCGACCTCGGAGGTGGTGACCTGGCGACCACGATGCCGACCGTCTTCCGGGCGCGTGAAGTGACAACACCATCCGGCGACTACGGATACATCCGCATCTTCACCTTCAACGTGCCGTCAGCGGAAATGTTCATCAACGAGTTCGTGCGGCTCGCCGATGAACTGCCGGCTACGGGGCTCATCATCGATGTTCGCAACAACGGTGGCGGGTTGATCACCGCCGCCGAAGGTCTGCTGCAAGTGCTGACACCGAAGATCATCGAACCGTCCCCTGCCCAGTTTGTCACGACACCACTGATGACGCGGCTGGTTGAGGCTCACTCACCCTCGCCGCTTGACGCGACGTTCACTCTTGCCGCGTGGCGGCCGTCGCTCGAGTTGGCGGTCCGCACCGGAGCCACTCTGTCGACTGCTCATCCCATAACGGAGCCCGCCGTCGCCAACGGTATCGGACAGCGTTACCACGGCCCGGTGGTGTTGATCACTGATGCGTTGTGCTACTCAGCCACCGATATGTTTGCGGCCGGTTTCCAGGATCACGAGATCGGGATCGTGCTCGGTATCGCCGACGCAACCGGTGCCGGTGGTGCCAACGTGTGGACCCATAAGTTGTTGCGCATTCTGGCGGGAAACTCCGAGGATTCCCCCCTGGAGGCGTTGCCGCACAACTCAGGGATGCGGGTCTCGGTCCGTCGTACCCTCCGGGTCCGGGATCGTGCCGGTACCCCGGTTGAGGACCTCGGGGTGGTACCCGACGTGCGGTACCACATGACGCAGACGGACATTCTTGAGCACAACGATGATCTCATCGCCCGTGCCGGGGCCGTCCTCTCCGGTCTACCCCGATATCGTCTCGATGGTGAGGTGACGACGGGTGCGGCAAGACCGGCGGTGAAGGTGACGATGGAAAACCTGGACAGGCTTGACATCGCCTTCGACGACCGATGTGTCGCGTCTCACGATGTCAGCGACGGCACCCAAACGTTCCGTCCGGCTTCTGGTTCTCCGGGAGTTGTCGACCTCACCGGCTACAAGGACGGCGTGGCCGTCGCCCGCCGCAAGATCCACGTCGACGGTTAGCGGCTGTCCTGGGTCGCGGTCGTCGAGCGTGGTCTCGGGGACGGCATTGGGTCACGCCGAGTGCCCGATTCAGAGCCCCAGGCGCTCGATATCGCTCGGGTCATGAGCGTTGTGTGTGCACGTCGTGCCGCGGGCCAGTTGCCGGTAGCCTCTGTTCATGGTGAGTGGACGGGACTGGTCGGCTGAGGTTGAGCTGCTTTGTGATTTGATGAGCCGGTACTACCTCGATGGTGACGTGGCTGACCGGGTGAGTCAGGTCCTGCGGCGGCGCCTCGACGAAGGGGCATATCGCAAGGCGGCTGACGAGAGTGCTTTCGCAGAGGTAGTCACCGCGGACACGATCGCGGCGAGTGGAGATCTACATGTGCGGCTTCGGTACAGCCGGGAGGCGTTGCCGGAGCGGGATACAATGATCGTGCCTGAGTCGGGAAGAGATCCCGAAGAGGCAGCCATGACGGGGCACGGTTTCGTGAGGGTCGAAAGGTTGTCCGGCAACATCGGCCTGGTCGACATTCGGCGGTTCTGGCCACTATCAATGTCGCGCCACGCCGCCATTGCGGCTATGCATTTGATTGCCGATACCAATGTGCTCGTCATTGACCTGCGACGCAGTTGGGGTGGTGAACCGGAGATGGTGTCGTTCCTGTGCTCGTATCTATTCGACGAACGGGTTCATCTCAACGATCTCTATTTCCCCGTTGAAGACAAGACGACTCAGTGGTGGACCGATCCCTCGGTGCCGGGTCCGACCTTCGGTGGGACCAAGCCGGTCTACGTGCTGATCAGCAAGGTCACCTTCTCGGCTGCAGAGGAGTTCTGCTACGACCTGCAACAACAGGGCCGTGCCGTCTTGGTCGGTGAGACCACAGCAGGAGCGGCTAACTTCGACTACCGGTACCGGGTTAGCGAGCAGCTGATGTTCTCTGTTCCCTCCGGATACCCGGTCAATCCGGTGTCCGGAAGAGGGTGGGAAGGAACCGGGGTGGAACCCGACTTGGCAGTTGATCCCGACCAAGCGTTCGATCGAGCCCACAAGCTCGCCCTCGACCATGTCATCAGCCATGGTGCTGAGGGGCATCGCCGCACGGTGTTCGAGGAGGCAACCAAAGAACGCAACGGCTACAAGACCCATCGGAGACGATAAGGACTCCCCCCATAACCTCACGCCCGCGCTTGGCTGGCTGTACTGTCCAGTACTCTTGGTGTGTATCAAGACGCACCGATCCGGCATGTCACGTCGTCTCGGCTTGTCGAGGGTGTCAGTCGGGGGTCGCGAGTCGCGACATCAGACGACTTTCCTAGCCGCCGGCCTCATGCTTGAAGGAGACCTTCAGCTTGGTCCGGTAGGCGAGGATCTGTCCAGCGTCGTCGATGTGGATGTCGAGGGCTTCGACCTCGGCGATCCGTAAGTCACGTAGGGACCGGCTGGCCTCCCCGAGCGCAACAGCTGCGGCGCGTTCCCAGGATTCGGGGCTGCTGCCGACGAGTTCGATGACCTTGTACGTGCTCTCCATGATGTCTCCCTTCGGTCTGGAGTGCACCTCGATCATCCCTGACAGGGAGCGTCGTGACAAGGGCCGATCTCGCCGCACGCAGACCCGGATGGGGACGCAAAAGAGCGGGCCGTCCGAGGGAGGGAGGGATGGACGACCCGCTCTAATACTGTCTGATCAGGTTCCTAGGTGACCGGTGATCCCTTCTTCTCAAAGAGATGGGCGTTATGCAAGAACCCATGGACGCTAAAGGACTTCTCCGCTTCGTCATGATGGGGTGGGAACACGAGGTACGACGCCCCCGCACCGACGAGGCACAGGACTCCGGTGATGGAGAACGCCAGCGGGAAGTTGCCGGCGTCGCCGAGCCATCCGCCCAGGATCGGGAAGATGATGCCCCCGGCACCGTAGGACAGGAAGACCCATGGGTAGTTGTTACCGACTGCAGTGTTGCCGAACTCGTCGGCGGTCAAAGCTGGGAAGAGTGCGAAGTTGCCACCGAAGTTGAAGCCGATCAGGGCCGCAAACAGGTACAGGGTGTACTCGTTGCCCGCCATCGACGTGAACAGCAGCAGGAAGAGACCCTGGCTGGCGGCCATGGTGACCACTGACTTCTTGCGACCCAGTTTGTCACCGAGGATGCCCCAGGCAACGCGTCCGATGCCGTTCGCCAGGCTGAAGAACACGGCCATTGCGGTACCCGCGATGGCGCTGGCATCGTCCTCGAGGATGCCATTTTCCATCATCGCTTCGATCGGGTAGAGCTTCATGAGGCCGATGGCCATCAGCCCGGCACCGGCGCTGACCAGGAACGTCAGCGAGATGAGGTGGAACTGCGGGGTGCGCAGCATCTCGCGTGGTGTGAAATCCTCGCCGCCTTCACCCATCACTGTGGTGGGTACGAATCCTGCTGGGAGCCAACCCTCGGGCGGCATCTTCATCCACATGCTTCCGAGGCCCACCATCACGGCAAACGCGACGCCATAGACCATGAAGGTTCCGTCGAGTCCGATCGACTCGATGAGCCCACCCCAGGAACCGGCAAGCTTGATCCAGCCCATTGCCCCAAAGCCAAAGCCCGCGACGGCAACCCCGGTGATCATGCCCTTCTTGTCGGGGAACCATCGCATACCTACCGCAATCGGGACCACGTAGGCAAGACCGATGCCGGCCCCACCAATCAAGCCAACGCCGAGCAGGATGAGCCAGAAGTTCGTTCCACTGCCGAGGCCGGCGATCACATAGCCCGCACCTAGGGTCAAACCACCGGCGAGAGCGAGTCGCTGCGGGCCATAATCCTTGAGCTTGCGTCCCGCGAACACCATGACAATTGCAAAGGTGGCGAGACCGACCCCGAACACAATCTGCGTGTCGAGCTTGGACCACCCGGAGTCTTTGAGGTCAGGCGTGAACACCGACCAGGCGTAGATAGCGCCCAAAGACAATTGGATGAGCAAAGCTCCTAATACAACTTTCCAGCGGGCGGCCGCGTCGGCCATGAGAGGACCTCTTCAGAGTTTGTGAATCTTTTCACATACAACGTACGCGAAATGAACCCCTGCCGGTAGGGTCCATCGGCCGAGTGATTGGGTCAATGGTCAGGGTCTTGCTCTGCCCACGCCTGTGTCAGCTGGCCGGAGCGATGACCCTGATCTCGATCGCTCCTGTGTTCCCACCGGTCGAATCCGTGACCTCGAAGCGGAAGGTGCGTCCCGAAAGGTCCACGTCGCTGCGTTGCGGATCGGCCGGATTCCCGGCTGGGAATGGTCCAAGCACCTCTCCATCGTCAACTGTCACCGTATAGGTGGTTGTGGTCGCGGTCCCGTCTGCCATGGTGCGTGTCAGGAACTCGAACGCTGTAACGGCCTGGGTCTCGCCAAGATCGATCGTGATGAACGATTCGTTTCCATCCCCGGCCGATGACCATTCAGTGGATAGATCGTCGTCAATGGCGTTGGCCCCTGCCCACGCTGCAGAGAATTCGCTGCTTACCTCGCTGATCGTCCCACCCGGCGCCAGGTTGGTGCCGCTTTGCCCGGCATCGGATTGCGCGGCATCGCTTTCCGGCAGCGTGAAGGTCATCAGGTCGCTCTGGAAGAGTGACCCATCAGCGGTCGACCCCTGCAACTGGTAGAAGTAGGTCTGGCCGGGCTCGGCGCCCGGCAAGAAGACATCATGCTGGACGATCCCGGTTCCATTCATGTTGAGAGAATTGTTGAAGTTTCCGAGCGCTTCGGTCTCGCCCCAAACGATCGCACATATGGCCGGTTCGGTTGTGGTGAGGTGGAAAACTCCACGACCCGGGAACGTCGCATCGTTCTCGAAGACCAAAGCAGAGTCCTGGATTTCTTCAAACGGGCGTACTTCGGTGGCGGAGCTGTCGCCCGATGAGCAGGCGGCAGCTAGCAAAGCCACGGCAGCCGCGGCGAACAGAACTTGTTTCATTGGAACCTCTTGTTGATCTCCCGTGTCTACGACGTCCTGTGAGGTGTAAGTGCGCCCGGAATGTAAGAAGTCCGACAGTGAACGTCGGGATGGCTCGCTTCCGTGTCTCTTGGACGACGGACAGCGGCGCACCGCAGTGGTGGGCCAAGAAGCACCCGTCTGCCCCGCCCGTACTCAGCTTGCCTCGATGACGACGGCGAAGGTGTTGATGATCGAACCGTTGCCTTCCCAGGGCTGCCAGCACTTCAGCCGCACCTCAAAGGTCCCCGCCTCGTTCGTGTGCATCCGCCACACCCTGACAGTGTTGGCCGCCGGCGCGGGCGTGTCATACGGGTCGGCGTCCTCCTGGGTTTCCCAGCGGAAGCTCTCGACAACAACCTCGTTGGGGAGCTCCGCGAACTCCCAGAGGTGGCCCGTGGTTGGCATCGCAGCCAACTGGAGCTCGAACACCTCGTGGACCCTCACCTCGAAGTCGGTGTCGTGGTCGTCGGCAACGATGATCTGGAGTGACTCGTCTGTCATCATCTCGGACCTCCCTCGTCAGCATACGTGGCCGATCGAGTGGCGGTAAGTACGTTTCGGATTCCGTCTCCGGTTATGACGTGACACAATGGCTCCGCACTGTTGACTACACAAGGAACGGCGTGTGGCTACTCCGGATCGCCAGATTCCAAGCATCGTCCTTACCGGCTTCATGGGAACCGGCAAGAGCACTGTGGGGCAAGTCCTTGCGGAGCGTCTCGGCTTTGCCTGGGTCGATACCGATGCGTGGATTGAGTCCCGGTACGGGCCGATCTCTGAGATCTTCTCAGCCAACGGTGAGGAAGCGTTTCGGGACCTGGAGCGTGCCCTCGCCGTCGAGCTCACCGATCGGCCGGGACTGGTGATCTCGACCGGCGGGCGCATGATGCTCGACCCGGAGATCGCCTCGCAGCTAGGTAGTAGCAACCGGGTGTTCTGCCTGGTTGCTGGTCCGGAAGTGGTGTTGGATCGGGTATCTCGACAGGACGGACCGCCGCGGCCGCTGCTGGCAAGCGATCGTCCCGCCGACCGGATTGCGGAGCTCATGGCCGAACGGGAAGAGGCGTATCAACGCTTCGAGCAGGTGGCTACCGACGGCAAGACGGCCACCGAGGTCGCGAATGAGTTGGAAGCAAGGCTGCGCCGCTGACCCGACAGCGTGCCGCCGATTCGGTCTATGCGACGAGGCCGGGCAACATAGCCTTCGATTTTGAGAAAGGTTTCACATGGAGATGCAGTATCGACGGCTCGGGCAGGCAGGGATCAAGGTCAGTGTTTTGTCCTACGGGTCATGGCTGACCTTCGGAAGTCAGCAGGCCGTCGAGCAAAGCATCGAGTGCATGGGCGCCGCCTATGACGCCGGGGTGAATTTCTTCGACAATGCCGAGGTCTACTCCGCGGGCGAGGCCGAGACGGTCATGGGCAAGGCACTCGAGGAGCTCGGCTGGCCTCGTTACTCGTACCTGGTCTCGACGAAGTACTTCTGGGGCATCCACCGTGACACCCCCAACGCCTTCCTCACGCTTAACCGAAAATACTTGATGGAAGCGGTCGACAAGTCGCTCGAGCGACTGGGGTTGGATCACGTCGACCTCGTGTACTGCCACCGACCCGATCCGGAGACCCCGATCGAAGAAACGGTGTGGGCGATGTCCGACATCGTCGCTTCCGGCCGAGCACTCTATTGGGGCACCTCGGAGTGGTCGGCCGATGAGATCCGGGCGGCGTGGGAGATGGCGGAACGGCATCACCTTCGCAAGCCGGTCGTCGAGCAGCCCGAGTACAACCTGTTCAACCGCACCAAAGTGGAGAAGGAATTCGCCCGGCTCTACGAGGATATCGGGCTCGGTCTCACCACGTGGAGCCCATTGGCATCCGGCCTGCTGACGGGCAAGTACCTCAACGGTATTCCCGAGGGGAGTCGGGGCGAGAACGTCGAATGGCTGCAAGACATGTTGCGCGACGAGGACGCCAACGCCAAGGTTCAAGAGTTCAAGGGGATCGCTGACGAAATCGGGTGTACTTCGGCGCAACTGGCGTTGGCCTGGACTGCCTCGAACCCGAACGTGAGCACCGTGATCACCGGTGCGAGCAAGATCGAGCAACTCAACGAGAACCTGCAAGCTCTCGAAGTGCTGGCTGAGCTCACCGACGAGCACAAGGCCCGCATCGAGGAGATCTTCGGGTAAAGGGGTGAGTCGGGAACTGAACGCGTGGAAACTTCGACTCTGTAGCTGACATGATCAACAAGTGGAGACAATCGATCGCTGTCGGCCTCGCTGCGATGGCGTTGCTGGCTGCATGTGGCGGCGACTCAGGTCCTGATGGAGATCTATCGGACGCTGCCCTGGAGGGCCGCAAGGTTGCTGCCGCCAGCGGTTGCACTGCGTGTCATGGTGACAACGGCGAAGGTCGCGTTGGCCCGGCATGGGTCGGGTTGGCTGGAAGTGTTGTTGACCTCGAGGGCGGGTCTGCCGTCACCGCTGACACCGCCTACTTGAGCCGCTCGATAACGGACCCCCAAGCGGAGATCGTGGCCGGGGTTACCGTCGCGATGCCCACCAACGATCTATCGGGAGACGAGGTCGCTGCGCTGGTCGCGTACATCGAGGAGCTCCGATGAGGAGACTGATGGTTGTTGGCGCGGTGCTCGGCCTGTTCGTGGCGGCTTGTAGCTCGGATCCTGCTGAGTTGTCAGGTTTCGTGCGAACGCCGTTTCCGGATGTGAGCCACGCCACCCTTCCTGATGCCAGCGTCGGTGGCACCGACTTTGCCATGCAGGCGCCCGCGGGCGAGATCCTTGTCGTCTATTTCGGGTACACCTCCTGCCCGGACGTCTGCCCGACGACCCTCGCCGATCTCAGGTCGGCGCTACGGAAAATGGGTGACGACGCCTCTCGGGTGAAGGTGGCGATGGCGACGATCGATCCGGGACGCGATACTGCCGACATCATCACCGGTTACGTACAGTCGTTTGTGCCTGCAGCACATGCCTTGCGCACGGATGATGATTCGGCGTTACGGGCAGCGGCCGACACGTTCGGTGCCGACTACGGCGTGAGCATCAGCGACGAAGGCGAATACGATGTGATCCATACCGCCCACCTCTACGCAGTCGACGATGCCGGGCAACTTCAGGTCACGTGGCCATTTGGGACCGAGCCCGAGGCAATCGCACTGGATCTGGACATATTGCTGAGGTCCGAATGAAGCGAGTGCTGCCACTCTTGCTCGCCGTTGCTTTGTTGTTGTCGGCCTGTGCATCGGACGAACCCCAAGCGTTGTTCGACGATGACGGCTCCGGTGACACTCCTGATTACTCCTACACGATCCCGTTGGGATCTGGAGAGGCGATTGATAGTGGCGAACCGCTCGAGATCCTTCCCGGCTCGTTGGTGGTGGAGGTTGGTCAAGTTCTCGAACTCGTCAACCACGACGACCGGGGTCACCTTGTTGGCCCGTTCTTTGTCGGGGCAGGGGAGACGCTGCGACAGCGGTTCAATGCCGCGGGGGAGTTCATCGGGGCCTGCTCGGTGCACCCGTCGGGGGAGTTCATACTCACCGTGGTCGAGTAACGATGCCACGGTTCGTGCTCTCATTTGGTCTTGTGGTTCTTTGGATCGCTGTTGGAGCACCGATGGCGCTTGCCGACCCTCCGGGACCCACCGACTTCAGGAGCGAGGTAGTTGAGATCGAGCCTGCTTTGGCGGGCTTCGAGATTGAGATCGTGGGTGGCGACTCGTTTGTGTTGTTGAACGTCGACGAGGGCGTCACTGCGGAAGTGGTCGGTTACCAGGGAGAGTCGTACCTACGGTTCCTTGGCGACGGCACAGTTGAGGAGAATGCCGTCTCTCCATCGAAGTACCTAAATGAGGACCGTTACGCGGCTGGGGTGCTTCCGGAAGTGGTCGATGTTGCTGGTGCCCCTGTTTGGCGAGTAGTAGGCAGCGACGGCTCCTACGCCTGGCATGACCATCGGACGCATTGGATGAACCCGCTGGACCCGCCCGGTCTGGGGCCTGGAGACCAGATTGCCGAAGGCGTCGTCCCGCTCGTGGTCAACGGAACCGAGATCGATGTGACGGTTGTTTCGATATGGCAGCCGGCACCATCTGCGGTTCCGGTGTTGCTCGGCTTCGTTGTCGGAGCTGTCTTGGGATTGATTGCTTTCCTTCGCCGGGATCTGCTGGCCCGCATCACCTTGTTGTTGGCGGCAGGGGCGTCTTTTGTAGCCTTGTTGGCGTACCGTTCGGTACCCCCGGAAACCCAGCCGTCGTGGAGTCTCTTGCTTTTCCCATTGGCCAGCCTCTTGATCGCGGCGATTGCCTTGTCCCCTGGCCTATTGCGTACCCGGGGTGATGCAATTCGTCGGCAGCAAACCGTGCTGCTCCTGCTGGCGTCGCTGGAGCTGGTGGTGTGGGCGTTCCTCCACTGGGATTGGCTATGGCGAGCCATCCTTCCAACCAACCTGCCGTTCTGGCTGGATCGCTTTGTCACAGCAACGGTGTTTGTAGCCGGTCTCGGGGCCACCGCCGCAGCGCTGGCTGCGGCCGGTAGCCCCTCCCCGCAGTCCCCCCTTTGGGGGGAAGGTACCGCCGGCGGTAGCCGGGGCTAGGAGGGAACTCACCAGGTGAGTTCCTTGGGAGTTCGCAAGACGAACTCCTGGGAACCACGTAGCAGCCGCAACGCGCTGGACCTGCCGGTACGCACCTCCAGACCGCGCTTCAGCGCACCGCATCCGCCTCTACGGAGCTTCTTCCCGGACCTTGACTTCGACAACCTTCTCGCCGGCGTTCTGGAAGGTGAGAGTGATATCGAACGTCTGGCCGACCTCGAGTGAGGAAGCGATATCGAGCAGCATGATGTGGTAGCTACCGGGCTCAAGAGCAATCGTCGAACCTGCGGGGAGATCGATCTCGCCGACTTCGCGCATCATCATGGCGCCGTCGGTCATGGCTGTTTCGTGGATCTCGGTGGCACCGGCGATGCTGACATCAACCGCGGCTCCCATCAAACGATCACCATCCGGGCTCGAGAGATCCATGTAGACGGCACCTGCATTGGCCATCCCCGGGCTGGATCGAGCCCACGGTTCCTCAACGGAAACGCCGCTGTCCCCCCCACAGCCGGCGGCTAGTAACCCCAACGCCACCAGCAACAACATCAACCGTCTCACTTCGTCCTCCCAAATGCATAGTCATGCTTGTCAGGAGAGTTGTCGGCGATGCGGACGATTTGGTTCCCGGCAATTGCCAGGGTCTAAGCCTCTTTGACGAGACCAATGTGACCGTCGGCGAGAAGCTGCTGGCGGGCTCGGGCAACACGGGACCGGATCGTCCCTATGGGGCAGCCAATGGTCCTCGCCGCATCCTCGTAGGAGAGCCCGACAAGTTGCGTAAGAACAAAAGCCGTGCGGCGGTCGTTATCGAGGACGGAGAGAATCTCGTCAACCTCAACCCATGCTGGATCATGATGATCGGTGGTGATGAGGTCGGCGATAAGCCGCTCGCCGAGCCGGCGGCTGCGGATCGCGTGTCGGGTGGCGTCGGCGCACACCCGTCGGGCGATCGAGAGCAGCCAGGCGCGGGCCGAACCGTCGCCACGATATCGGTGAAGCCCTCCGAGAGCACGAGCGTACGTCTCCTGGGCAAGGTCCTCTGGATCGGAGGGTCTGCCTAGGTAGCGGCAAACGGAGAGCACATCGGGGGTCGTCGTGGCGACGAACTCGTCGAGCGCCTTGAGATCGCCAGCCTTTGCACGCAAAGCCAGCACTGTGAGGTGATCCATGGGCGGCAGTGTTCCACCTGTGGAACCAAATGCACAACTACTGCGACAATATTGATGTGGAATGCGACGAAGTGCGCGCCGAGATCTCGGCCGCAATCGATGAAGGATCGTCTGTTTCAGGCGAGGGCAACGGCCATCTCGACGGCTGCGACGCATGTCGTTCGTGGCGAGAACGCGCCCACGAGTTGCGTCGGGCGACCCTTCGACCGGTCTCCGCGAACGCGATGCAGGACTTTCAGGTTTCGGAACTGCCCCACCGATTCAATCTGCACCGGTGGATCCGCATCGCCCTTGGCTGGGGTGGAGTGCTTCTAGTTGGGTGGAACATACTTGCGATGGTTGCGCCGGGTTCGGGGGCGGCGATTCATCTCGAACGGCATCAGGCGGCATTCGGCGTTGCTCTCGGGCTGGCGTTCCTATTCGTGGCGTGGCGGCCCGATCGTGCGTATGGGATGGTCCCGTTCGCGGCGGCGTTTGCGTTCGCTCTCGGCCTGTCGGCAGTCATCGATCTCGTGAACGGGGAGAGCACACTCCTCAGGGAGTCACGTCACATCATTGAGCTGGTCGGGCTGGCGTTGCTTTGGGTGCTCGGCGCTGCTGCCGGTCCCAGCAGCAAACGGGAAAGTCGGCTTCTCTAGCGGTTCTCGACCACCGCTGTTACCGGAAGGCTGCCGGTTCGCTCGAATGTAACGGTCATGGCGATCTCCTCGCCGGCAACAAAGGGCGTGGGCATGTCGATACACATGACATGGAGGCCACCGGGGACCATCCGGAGGTCGCCCCGGGCCGGCACCACCAGGAGCTCGGGGCCGGCCTGGCGCATCCGCATTATCTGGTTGTCATCGATCTGAGTGGAATGGAGCTCGATGGCGGCGCATCGGTCGCTCGACACTGCGAGGAGCCGGTCGTCATCGCCGGTGCCATTGGTAATCGTCAGGTACACCGCGGCAGTGCCGGCACCCGGGGGAGTGGATGGCGCCCAGGAGTCGGCGACCGTGACCACACCATCGCCACTGCCACCGCACGCGGTGGCGAACACGACAACGACTAGAAGGTTCATGATCAGGGCGCGGCGGTTCGGCATCGGGGATACGCTAACTGTTCCGTGAAGATGCGTTGCGACCCTTCGCCGCTACTTCATCGATGCATCACTTGTCGGATTCCGTGTAGCCGAAATTGGGTTGGGACCCTGGATCGACTTCGGGGGCTCCGGTACGATCGAAGGTGATGACGTTGACGCGTTGAATTGGCAGGGGGTCGTCGGAATCCCGGGGAACCCTTGTGAAGCGTCGATGCAGGGCGGGCGTTTTAGCGGGGGTGGCAATATGTTTTCTGATTCGATCGATGTACTGGTAACCGATCTCACCGATGTGCAAATCAACGAGGATCTCTTATCTGGTCCGGAGCTAGGGCGGGCTGTGTGCTGTGCCTCTCCCGCGTTGCGCGACCAGTATCTGGCGGCCCACAGCTGGCTGCGCCGGAGATTGGCCGACTACCTCGGGTTCCCGGCAGCAGAGATCGAGTTTGCCCGGGGGGAGCACGGGAAGCCCTCAATCGCCAATCCGGTGACGGACCTGTCGTTCAACCTCGCCTATTCGGGCGGGCACGCGGTGTTAGCGGTGGGTTTCCGCAGCGACATTGGTGTCGATATCGAGTCCGTCGAGGGGGCTGAGATCAATCCGGACATGCTGCACGGGGTGTTTCGTCGACCTGAAACCGAGTCGGTCCTCGCCGCACCTGATCGTGTTAGGGAATTCCTCCAGCTCCGGGTCCGTAAGGAGGCGCTGGCCAAGGCTTCGGGCCTCAGCGTTGAAGAGACTGCAGCTGCCAGCGACATGCGAGGGTCGTCTCCAATAATCTCTCGCGGGATCGAGGTCACAGATCTGAGCCTCGGAAGTGGTCTCATATGCGCGGTGGCGGCGCCTCCCGGCAGTCGACTCGACCTATCCATAGTGATCGAGGAGTCCGCGCGCACCGAGTGGCCGCTCCTCGAAGCGCTGTCTGCCTGAGCCTCAGCCCGCAAGCCCTCGGTGGCGGTCCCGCGATGGGGACCGCCACAGCGCTACTTACTCGGCTGCGTCGGTTCCGGACGCAGGTCGGCAGCCTTAGGCGCTGAGGAGTGCCCGGATGTGGGCATCCATCTCGGTTTTCGCCTGCATCATCTCTTCGGGGCTCTTGCCCGCCATCAGGTCGGCGTGGGCAGCACCACCATGGGTCATCATTGCTCCGTGGACCTCGTCCACCGAGTTGCCGGTGGCTACATAGTCACAGCCGAGACCTGACACGACGTCATCACATTTGAGTTCCATTTGAGGCTCCTCCTCCGGGTGAATAGAACGCTAATTTAGCAACCACTAAAATAGATCGCAAGTGGTTTCTAGCCGGGACCGGTGTCGGGTCCCAGAATTTCACCTGCACTCGCGGAGCTCAAGCGCGTCAGGTAGTGACGCCAACCCATGTCGTGCATGACTGCCTCCTCCGGGGCGAGGCCGTGGTGCTGGAGCCGGATCAGGGTGCCGTCATCATGGGGGATGAGATCTATCTCCACTGTGGTCGAGCCGGGTGGCAGGCCCGGCATATCGGTCCAGCCCCAGGAGAACACCACGCGCTCGGTGGGGATGAGTTCGATGAACTGGCCACGGGCAGTGCGGCCATCGGGCGTCTCCATCCGGAAAAGGCCACCGGGCCGGGGCTCAAGAGTGGCGGAGACCCCTTGCCACAAGACCCACAGATCCGATTCGATCAAGTGCCGGTAGATTGTTGCTTGTGGTGCAGCAGAGAACTGCTCGACGGTTATTACGTCACTCACTGGTCCGCCTCCGCTCGTCGGGCGAGATCTTCGAGGAACCCGCTCCACATGGCTTGCAACATAGGAGCAAACGGGGCCAGCCGATTCGTGTCGGCTCGGTAATACCGGAAGTTGCCCTCAGCGCGGACGGTTACAAGGTCGGCGTCCCGCAGCCTGCGCAAATGCTGGGAGACCGCCCCAAAGCTGATGTCAAAATGCGCGGCCAGGTCGCCGGCTGCCAACTCCTCATCCCACACCAGGCGCAGGATCTCTCGCCGGTGGGGATCGCTGATCAATTGCATCGTGTCCATGTGGCGAGGGTAGACCTATTTTAGTTACAGGCAAAATAGGTCAGACGGCGGCTTCGCAGCTTCGAGATCCCTCAATCGCGAATCCGCTAGCTGGTGTCGCATTGGTTCTTGGCTCTTGTCCGGGACGAGTTCGAATCAGAACTCCTGGATCGTGAACGATGGATCCCCGTAGTGCTGGTATGCAGCCCACAAGGCGTCCTCGCGCTTGTTGAGCTCTTTGCGGGCAGCTAGTAGCGCTCCCCCAAGCGTGTCGCCATCGAGGAAGCGCTTGTAAAAAGCCTTGGTGAAGGCAACGGCCCCACGATCGTCGATCTGCCATGCCGTGCCTAGGTAGTTGAGCACGCCCCGCTTGAAGAATTCATCGGCCAGGCTCGGTAGCAGTGCAGCATCGTATTGCATCTTGCCATTCGCACCACGTCGCCTCGCCAGCTGAGATGTCAGGCAGGCATTGGCGATTACCAACGGTGGAACTCGGTCCACCCGAGAGATCTCGCCTGCGGTCAGCATGCCATCTTTGAACAGCCAGCCGGTCTTCGTCGGGTTACTCAGGTCATAGTCGCCATGACCCGCGTAGTGGACGAGATCGATGGGTTCGTTGATCAGTATTCGCAGCACATCGATGCGCGTGGCTGGTTGAAAGCCCGATTCGGACGGTCTGCCACTGGCGTCGGGTGCCCCGATCAAGACGTGCACTTCCTCGAACTGGTCGGCATCTTGCAGCATGCGTGCGACCACCCTGGCCTCATCCCGGGCGCCGGGGAGGTTATGACGTTTCTCGGGATCGCCGGGGTCTCCGATCACCAAAGCGCGCAGCCCGGGACCCGCTGCACCGCTTCGCCACGCCGGTGCTGGGCTGTACACGGTCCGCAATTGGCGGGCCACTGCCCGAGACAAGCCTATTGACAGCGATTCCTCATCGCCGGGCACCCGTTCCTGCGCGGCCCGGTCGGTCAACATCTCCCAGTGAACCGGCGCGGTGGTTCTGTCTACTTCCACCACCAAGGGCGCGTTTGTGTTGCTCCGCAGGAAACTGCGGAAGTCGCGCGGTACCGCGAGTCCATACAGCAGCGAGCCAAGACCGGGAATTGCATCCTTGGCGGGGTCGGTCATTTGGCGAGCTGCGTCCTTCAGTAACGAAGGATCGATTCGAAGAATGCGCTCCGGAATGGTCGGTCCCATGCTGGCGATTGCGGAGGCGCGCACTTGCTCGTCATAGAAGTAGAAGCCGATGCGGTCGATCGCGCTGGGATCGGATTTCCGGCCCTTGGTGGTGCCCGTCTCTTCTGAGATCAGCGATCTGATCATCTTGGGCACGCTCTTGAATTCCAATGCGACCTGGTCCAGACGTTCGATGATCTTGCGTCTTCCCGGCACGTTCTTTGCGATTTTGGCTCGCACTTCGGCAAATGGTGCGTTTGTCCCCGCCTTGTCGGCAGCTCTGAGAAGAGCGTCGAGGCAAACCGTGTCGTCAATACGGCCACCGTCACCTGCTCTGGGGCGTCTGTGCTCCAGGGATATCACAACCGGTGTGCGCTGTGCTGTCGCTCCGTCGTTAGCTTGGAGGTCGGAGAGGATGTCGTAGATCTCATCGGCTTTGCGCTTGTCGAACTCGACAATCCTTAGTAGGAGGCTTGCGCCCTCGGCCGAACGCAACGCGTCGGCGAAACCGGCAAGCATCCCGTGTAGAGCCTCCCGGGTGTCGAGGTTGCCCGTGCCCGCTCCGATGAGGACGGTGGTGATCTCTCGCAGGTGCGGCAGGGAGATGACGGACCACGCCAGATTTCGATGCAACGATCGCAGGCTATTTGCAGTGAACGTGCCCTGGAAGCCCATACCGCAGATCGCAACCACACGATCGCCACGGCTACCCCACGGGAAGAAGTCGACGTCGCCCATCTCTCCCCGAAGCAGGTTGCGCTTTGTCATGTTCGTTAGTACTAGATGGCTCTTGTCTTTCCCATCCTTTCCATCGCCGGAAACGGCCCAATCCAGTGACAGCTCCGCGGCCTGAGGCAAGACTCCCCGGTAGTGACCCACCGCGAACACGTCTCCCGGTGCCTCCTTGATGTCATCCCATACGACCTCAATGTCGAGCTGGGGACGGTCCACTTTCTGGCCAGTCGGTACTTCGGCTCGACGAGGTGCCGCTTCCGCAGACCGGAGGGTTGCTTTGAACTGTGGTATCGGGTCCGGTGCAGCAACTGCTCTCACTGAGCGCTCGGCCTTCAGCCTGAGCCATTGTCTGATCGCCGCATCGATCTGTCGTTGAGTGAAATAGACGAGGTGATAGACCTTGCCGTTCTGACCAAAGTCGAGCACGTCGCGCACGTACCCGTCAGCGGGATCGTCGACTGATGTCATCGACCTGGTATTTACGACGAGGTCGTTGCCTTCCCCCATCAGCTGGTCGATGAGTTTGTCGGCAGCCGCAATCATGAGTTTCTTGGGGAGTTCACCGACAAGCCCACCCGCGCCGCCACCCGGCTCAAAATCCGAGATCACTGCCTGATACGCAATCTCGCTAGGCGTCGGTTGACCCGGCTGGCTCCGGTTGATCCGGCGGATGAAATCACCGTCCGGGTCCATCGCGGCGAGGCCGGGTATTCCGTTGAGGTCGATAGCTTCGGTCGCCAGGTACTTGGCGAAGTCGGCGATACCGCCCAGAGCCTCGCCAACAAGGACCGGCACGGTTGGGCCGCCGGGGAGCAGCGACATGACCCGCGCCGCACCCACTGCGAGGTTTGTATACAGGTCGATCAGATTGTGCCAATTCTCAGGCTCCGCTAGAAGCGTGCCGGCGTTGGTCGCCCCAACGAATATGCCGGTTCCTAGGCGCGTCGTGGGATGCTCAGCTTTTAGCCGGGAATGGGGTAGCAGGCTCTCCACCAAGCTGCGTAGTACCAATCCGCCCCGGCTGTATGAAATGGCATCGAATACCGGTGCGTGGTTCCAGGTGCGCGCTTCGATTCTTCGTAAGAGGTCGTCGGCGTTCGTATCGGGTGCATCGCCCAGCGTCTTGTGGTCGAAGCCAACCACGACGTCGTACTCGTCGTTCAGGTCGGCGAGCAGTCGCTTCCCCCATGACGACGCCGCCAGTCCGCGGAAGCTCCCAATCGTGGAGCTGAACGTGCCGTGAACGAGCAGCAATATTCGGGCTTTCCGGTCTTCGGGCAGCGTGATCTGCGAGAAATTCTCATGCCGTTCCCACCGGTCGGGGTCGTCGCCATCGACCAGGACGAGACCGGGTTCGACGCTACGTTCGAGGAGCTTCATGGCGACCCCAACGGCGGCCCCTGCGGCGAATTTCAGGACCTTGGCCTTGACCCAGCCGATGGCCTTGTCGCCGAGGTCGAAAAGGCCACCGCGGTCAGCCGAAGGGCCACTGTCCAACGGAATTTCGAACCGCAGCGTGGAGTCCTGTTCGATGGCTGCCCGGCGCGTTGCGCGTCTTGCCGCGGTGAGTCCCTCAGGGAAGATCCAGGAGTAGACACCATCTTTGTTGACCAGCACTGCTGCGGATTCACCGGCGAGGGTATCAACCTCGACGGCAATGGTCTGTTCTTCTGGCCTGTCCCCCCGTACCGCGCGCCGGCCTGGTTCCGCCTCGAACTCGAACTCCTCGACCACATGTAGCCGGGCGTCTTCGAAGAGCTGATCGAGCGCGGCCTCGACAGTTGTGTCATCTGGGAGCACCGTTTCCTCAGCCAAGCCGCGACGTGAGGTTGGAGCCGGTAGGCCGCCCGTGGTTGGTCGGTAACGGTCGGGGTAGGTGACACGAATGTCGCCACGATCTCGGGTTTGCATAAGAACTCCTACTGCACTCCGGGCAGGCAAGGGCACCCGTATTGGGTGGTCCTTCCAAAGCTACTCCGGTGACGGCCGGATGGGTGCTGGAATGGTGGCCGGTCGTCCGGCTGCGAGGGCACTAGGTAACCTGCGCTAGGCGCAGGGTGCTGCCCGGGATAACACCAAGATCGTCAAGGCTGGCCGAAATCGATGACGTGATGTCGAAACTCCCCAATCCAACCTCGGGAGCTGGGATTACTTCGGCGGTCCAGCCGTCTTCGGGTACCGCGAGCAGCGACAGCAGTTGCTTCAAAGGTGCGGTTCCGCGCAGGTCGAAGATCCGTCGTTCGGGGGCACCATGGGCGGGAAGCAGTTCGACCCAGAACCTGATCTCTTGAACAGTCGCAAGATCCGCGACATTGATCCGGCCGCTGGCGATGTCCAGCCAGACCTCGGGCGCCACCAGATGAATAGCGAGACGCAGATCCGAGTTCGTTTCCCGTTTCCATGCGCCAAATGCTCGCACAGACTGAATGAGCGAGACCCGTCTGGGGAAGGTCCGGCTACCACCGGCGGAGAGCATCTGCATTCGCAGGGTTCGATAAGGAGTCGTGTCGACGATGTTGAGCAATGATCTGGTGGCTTCGCGAATCACTCGCACATCACGATCTCCCCATGCTCGAGACCGTTCGATGTCTTTCTGAGTCGCCCGACGGGCACGCACCTGGAAAATTGGTGACTCGCCATACCTTCGGACGTACCAGCGGTCCGGGGAGTCGTATCCCACGTTGGAGGGTCTGGCGTTGCCAATCAGATTGCTGATTCCCGGCTGCCTGATGAACGTGTCGCGGATCACGTTGCTCACGTACCAGGAGGTTCCGCCTCCGCCGACGCTGATGGCGGCGCATTCCGATCTCGACAGATGTGTTGGAAGCTTTGATCGCACGATCATCAGATCCGGTTCAGGATCGTCATCTGTCTGCCAGTTCTCGTTACCAGAGATCGTGTAGGCGGTGGTGTTGACCATCGATCGTCGCCCGCATGCCACGTCGAGTTGGTTCAGCATCGCTGGGAGCTCATCATGATCCTCGTAAGGGATGACAAGAATGTTGAACCGGGCCCGCATGAACAACGGGTCGACATTTTCCTTCTCGTGAATGAACGCATAGTGGCGACGGGAGCCGGTGCCGTACAGCTCTTGGATCTCAGTGAACAGCCCCTGCAAGTAGGGGTCGGCCAGACCGGAGCCGACGAACATGAGGGAGCGCTGCCGGAAAACCTCGGCGAATGCCCGGCGAAAGTGAGCCTCGCGATGGGTCACTTTGGAGTACTC
>JAYEIP010000221.1:0-1646 GCA_034660155.1 Actinomycetota bacterium
GGTGCCCTCACAGATCATCGCGCTGCTTGCCGAGCCTGACTTCAACGAGGTGCACCTGCCGCACCTGGAGATGGTGGGCTCGGTGGGGGCTCCGCTCCACCTGGAGCACAAAGAGGAATTGGCGCGTCGCCTCCCCAATCGTTTCTCCGAGTTGTACGGGCTCACCGAAGGTTTTGTCACGATCCTCGATCGTGACGATTTCGCTGCCAAGCCGGGGTCGGTCGGCACGCCACCACCGCTCTACGAGATGCGGATAGTCGGCGATCACGGTCGGGATCTGCCTGCCGGCGAGGTGGGCGAAATTGTGGGCCGTGGTCCCATCACTATGCCGGGCTACTACAAGCGACCGGATCTCACTGCGGAGGCGATCAAGGATGGTTGGCTCTACAGCGGTGACCTGGGATACGTCGACGAGGACGGGTTCTTGTACCTGGTCGATCGCAAGAAGGATCTCATCATCTCAGGCGGGGTCAATGTCTACCCCCGTGACATCGAAGATGTGGTCATCCAGCACCCGGCGGTCACTGACGTTGCTGTGTTCGGGGTGCCCGACGAACGCTGGGGTGAGACGCCCATCGCCGCGGTGCGATTCGAGCAGACTGCCGATGCCGACCCCGATGAAATCCGAGATTGGGCAAACGACCGCGTATCGGCTCGCTTCCAGAAGGTGCGGGAAGTGGTGGTCCTCGACGATTTCCCGCTCAGCGTTGCCGGAAAGACGCTACGCCGGGTGATCCGTGACGACTACCTGGAGCGATCTGCCACTCCTTAGGCGAGCCGGGTCGTCCGGGTGGCATCTCCTCTGGCGTCACGATTTCGGTGATGTTGTCACTCACGGTGGCATCGCTACCTGCGTTGAGTGACGTTGATCGACGAATCGCGACAAGAAGGGCAAGATCGCGAAAAACCTCCTCGATTATCGGTTGCGAACAGGTGTTCGCTCGCGATATGGTCGAAGACCGTGCACCCGGAGGCCGTAGATGCAACCAATTGCGAACCGAGACCCCGGCACCAGACTTCGCGAGCTGCGCAAAACCGCACGGCAATACCGGGAACGGTATGGCCGGCTGACCGGGTCGGTGGATTTCGACAGGGCCGAGTCGGCCATGGCGGTTCGCACCAGCCGTTTGCGCCGGCTGCAGGACGAGGCGGCGCGGATCAAGACCGAAATCGACTCGATGAGCTCGGAGGTCATCCGTATCGAGAAGTGGGTGGAGTTCTGTCTCGAGGATATGATCGCCAGGACGAAGGAGGAGCACGCCGAAGGGTGGTCACCGCAACCGGTGCTGGGTTTCCGATTGTGGGTTGTTCACGATGACGCCCTATACGGGGTGAAGATGCCGTGGCCGGGTCGAGCTCTCGTCGCGAGTTGTCTTTCGCGCGGCGGCTCCGAGGAGATCCCGCACACCGACGGGCGCTGCGGGCGGCTGGGGTGCGGGGTGTATGCCGCCAAGTCGGTCGATCCGTTGTACACGGGCTTCGATGTTGAGGGTGCTGGCAACGTCGCCTTGGGGTTGGTGGCGTTGACCGGGAAGGTGGTGGAACACGATTCCGGCTATCGCGCCGCCGTGGCCACTGTGGTCGCGCTGGGCGCAGCTATGGGAGATCGGCTGCTGCTGACCAATCACCCGGGCCAGATTGAAGCG
>JAYEIP010000222.1:0-8341 GCA_034660155.1 Actinomycetota bacterium
GGGCCGGGTACACAGATATCCTTGGCAAGGCGGGGCTCGAGAACCAGTACGACGAAGCGTTGCAGGGAACCGAAGGCAGCATCAAATTCCGCGTCGACGCCTTCCGGACGGTGTTGGAAGTGCGCGGTGAGGAATTCCCGGAACCGGGGAACACGCTGATCCTTGAACTGGACATCGAGGTGCAGGAGGTATTGGAAAAGGCTCTTTTCGATGGCTTGGCCCTCGCCAGGATTCAATACAATCCGGACGGCTGTGAACCCTCCGATGATGACAAAGGCTGCCCCGTTCGTGCCGTCGGTGTCGTCCAGAACGTCAACGATGGCTCGATCGTAGCCATGGCCTCCGTGCCGAACTTCGACCCATCATGGTTTGTGACCTACAACGAAGCTGAGTTCGGCGCTCTTCCAGAAGGCGCTCTGATCAACTTTGCGATCCAGGGGCAGTACGCACCAGCCTCCACCTTCAAGGCGTTGACCTACGTCATGGCGATGGAGGAGGACATCGCTCCCATCGATGCGGCGTCCGTAGAAGAACCGATTCTCTGCTCGGGCCAGCTCGCCAAGCCGCTTGGCGAGGGTAGCCAACAGGTCTTCTTCAACTGGACGCGGCAGGACGATGGCTTCCAGAGCATTCACGAGGCACTGATGCGGTCGTGCAATACATATTTCTGGGAAGTCGCCTACGCGCTGTGGGATGAGCACAAAGGCACAGAACAGGAGAACCTTCTGCAGAACTGGGCTCGCGAGGTCGGCTTCGATGCCAAGACAGGTGTCGATCTGCCCTTTGAGAAGTCAGGCATCGTGCCCGACCGCGAGCTATTCGAGAAGTGGGCAGAGGAAGATCCACAACGTCTCGATCCGAGCCGGCTCGAATTTGACAGCCCTTGGTTCGGGGGCGATCTGTTCCAGGCAGCGGTAGGTCAGGGATCGATGCTGGCGACCCCCCTTCAATTGGCGAACGCCTACGCCACCCTGGTGAACGGTGGCACGGTGTGGCAGCCACGGGTTGTCAAGGAGATCAGGACTGAAGACGGCTTGCTCGTCGAGGAGAACCCGAAGACGGTTCTCAACGTTGTTGACGATCTCTCCGCAGCGACCGTTAAGGCTTTGCGCAACGATCTCAAGAGGGTCGTCAACGATCCGCAAGGCACCGCCTACGCGGCTTTTCAGGACTTCGGGGCAAGCGTCGAGCAAGTTGGTGGCAAGACCGGGACGGGCGAGATTATTAAACGCCGGATCGTTGACGACGTCGTCATCCAGGAATCCGTGACTACGGGTCTGTTCGTCGGTGTCACACCGATCGACGATCCAGAGTGGGTCGTGGTGGTCATCATCGAACGTGGTGGCAGCGGAGGTGGCATTGCCGCTCCGACGGCCAAGCCGGTGCTCCAATTCCTGCTCGACCAGCCGGTCACCGACGTTTCCGTCGGAACGGTGGCCGACTGATGGTCCTCACTGCCCGACGCACCGAGCCGGTTACGTTGCTCCAGCGAGAGCGTTCACTCCGGCCTGACCTGGTACTGATCCTTTCCTATCTGGCCTTATCGGGACTCGGGCTCGTGATGATCTATTCAGCATCGGCACCCCGGTTGCTCGCCGATGGGGATGATCCGGTGTCCCTGGTACGGCGCCAAGCGATCTTCGTCATCGTTGGCATCGGGTTGTTCATTGCCGCATCGTTGATCGAACACCGCACGCTCAAGATGCTTGCCCCGATTGCCTATGTGGTCAGCCTGATCTTCTTGATCGTGGTGCTCTTCATGCCGGAGGTCGCGAACGCCAATCGCTGGATCGCTTTCGGGTCCTTTCAGTTCCAGCCATCAGAAGTGGCGAAGGTGACGCTCATCCTCGCGCTGGCCGCGATGCTGGCCGCATCTAAGGACAAGGCATTGCATTGGGCAGAGGTAGCACGATCAGTTGGACTGGTGGCTATTCCCGCTTTCCTGATCTTTCGACAACCCGACCTCGGCACCATGCTGGTCTTTGGGTTTGTAGCGGTTGTGATGGTCTTCAGCGCGGGCACGACGTGGCGACAGTTTGCCTTCGTGGCTATCTCGGCTGTGGTTGCCGGTGTCAGCCTCTTCAAGGTCGGCGCAATCAAGGCATATCAGATCACCAGGATTACGGCGTTTCTCGACCCCGTAGGAGCCGGGGCAGATGCGGGATACAACCTGGACCAAAGCAAGATCGCCATCGGTTCAGGCGGTCTCTTTGGACGCGGGCTCTTCGAAGGCAACCAGACCAATCTTTCGTTTGTCCCCGAGCAGTCCACCGACTTCATCTTCACCGCGATTGGCGAGCAGTTGGGTTTTGTCGGTGCCACGGTTGTCATCGGGCTGTTTGGCGTCATTGCCTGGCGGTTGTTGGTCGCTGCCGCCAACGGGCGAGATCGGTTCAGCCAGTTAGTCGCGATTGGCGTCGCAGCCATGCTGGTGTTCCACGCTTTCGTCAACATCGGGATGACCGTTCGCATTACCCCCGTTACGGGGCTACCCCTACCGTTCCTGAGTGCCGGCGGCACCGCATTCGTCGCGATGAGCATCGCGCTAGGACTGGGTCATTCCGTATGGATGCGGCGATCACCGGTCCCGGTCGACGTAGATCTCTAGAGGTACTAAGTACCAGGTACAAAGAGAAGGCGGGTGTCTGGAGTGTGTGACAAACCGCAGCTCGATCAGCCGGCTCTTGGGGGGTCACATGTCCGCTAGACCTCGTCGTACGACCCTGTGGCGGTTTCGATTCTGGTTGCGGCTGATTCCCCTGCACTAGTTGACGTTGGGCCCGACCCCGGCAGGGGTCGGGCCCATTGCCATCAAGTTCAGTTCAGTTCAGTTCAGTTCGTTGACCCGGTCGGTGCTCGGAGGAGCCACCGGGCCGAATGTCCCGAGGTAGTTGACGAGTGCCTCGAGGTCATTACCGCCGTCGAGCCGCAACGTCGGGTCAATCGTCGCGAACGTGTCAAAGTTGTCTCCGCCATCGGCCAAGAAGCTGTTGGCAGTAACGACATACGTCGTCGCCGGGTTCAACACGGCGCCGTTCAGCATGACGTTGTCGATCGTCACTGATGTGCACTCTCCTGCCACGATCGTCGTCGACAAATCGTAGGTGAACCCGTCCGAGACGCCGAGGTGCAAGAACGGTCGACTAGACCCCAGCGGTTGGCACTGTTCCTCGAGCACCGACACAATCTCGGCGCCGGTCATCGGGAAGGTGAGAATGGTGTTCCCGAACGGTTGGAATGTGAACGCCTCTCCGAACGTCACAACCCCATCGCCCTCACCAGCCGATTCGAGATAGGTGAGATCCGAACGCACCCCACCCGGGTTCATAAACGCAACCTCAGCTCCGCTGAACGACGTTGCCCATGCCTGGGCATCCGCAACCAGGTTGCCGGCTGCCGACTCGACGCCGCGGTCCGAGCCCGTCGGATCGCCACCTCGGGTGATGTCTGCAGTTATCTCGCCGATCGGAGTACCGCCGGCGGCGTCGCTAAGCGGCCGCCACTTGTCGAGCACAGCTGTGATCGAAGCATCGGGCGTGAGCAGCGCCTGGTCCACGACGTGGTTGGTCGACGTGCTCAGATCGCGGCGGACGTCGTCAGTTCTCTTGTCGATGACGAGGTCCAGTTCCGACACTACCCGACCGTACGAGTACGCACTCGTGACAATGCGGGGTTCACCCGCCGAATCGGGAAGAACACAGTTGTACGGCAGGTGTGTGTGACCGGTGATCAGCGCGTCGATTGCGGGATCAAGAGCGTCATTGATGGCCACTATTGGTCCGGAGATATCCACACAAGCGTCAACAACGCCCGGAGGAGGGGTCTGCGACCCGCCCTCGTGCAACAACACAACGATGGCCTCGACACCCTGTGCCTGCAAAATCGGGACAAGAGCGTTTGCCGTCTCTGCCTCATCCAGGAAGTTCCATCCCTCGATGCCGGCCTTGGCGACGAGAGTGTCCGTGGCTTCGAGGGTCATGCCGATGAAGCCGATCTTGACGCTCTCGAACTTCTCGACCCAATACGGCGGCAGCGGGGTCTCGCCAGTGTCCTCATTGACAACGTTGGCCGCGAGCCACTGGAAGTCGGCGCCCGCATACGGGTTGTCAGGGAAGTAGCACCCATCGACAGGGTGGCATCCGCCATCTTGCATCCGGAGGAGTTCGGTGATGCCCTCATCAAACTCGTGGTTTCCGACACTCGAGATGTCGAGGCCCATGGCGTTCAGTGACTCGACCGACGGTTCGTCGTGGAAGAGCCCGGAGAACGACGGTGAGCCGCCGATGAGGTCGCCGGCAGCCACGGTGAGGCTGTACTTGTTCCCGGAACGTAGTTCAGCGAGCTTGGCCGCGAGATACTCTCCGCCACCGGCCTCCACGCCGTCGGCCGTACCATTCCCGGTCGCCTCGAGGTGCCCGTGGTAGTCGTTGAAAGCCAGCAATTGGACTTGCACCAGTTGGCCGGGCGGATCGGGCTGCTTGGCAGATACCGGATCTGACGAAAGAGCGAGCGAAGTCACGGCAATCACAAAGGCGGCCACGAGAGCGAGAACGCGGCGGCGCGTCCCGGGTCGTGAGCCGCCAAGCGCGGCGTGCTCAGGTTGTGTAGACAAAGGGATCCCCTCCCAATAATGCCCGGTGCGAAGCGCTCCGGGCGATAACACCTGTGTCTAGCACAGTTCCGGTGGTAAGCGCGTCGGGACTGGCGTGGGATTGGCTACTGCATACCGAATCCCGCGTGACGGATCTACTACTCCTCGACGAGCTGCAGTTTCGTCTGCGTAGCTTCGTCGGGATCGTAACAGTGCCGGCAGCGGGCCTCGTAGGCATCAGTTGCCCCGAGGACCACCAGTTCGTCGGAGTCAACGACACGCTGGGTGAACAGTCCCGCACCGCCGCACCGGTGACATACGGCAAGGCTCTTGGTGACGTACTCAGCACGGAGCAGCAGTGAAGGTATGGGCTCGAATGGCCTTCCCAGGTAGTCGAGGTCTAGCCCGGCAACAATCACACGTTTACCGGCGTTGGCCAGCATTGATGCGACCTCCACCAACCCGATATCGAAGAATTGGCCTTCGTCGATACCGACTACAACTGTGCGGTCCTCGACTGCCGACAACAATCGAGCAGAGTCCGCGACCGGTTCGGCTGCGACCGACAGATTGCTGTGCGACACCAACCGGTCTTCCGCATAGCGGGTATCCAGTTCGGGTTTGAAGGTTTGGGTCGGCACCCGGGCGAGGTGGTAGCGGGTCACCCGCCTGATCAATTCTTCGCTCTTGCCGGAAAACATTGGGCCGGAAATGACTTCGAGCCAGCCTTGCTCAGCGCGTCGGTGCATGAGCCGGGAGCGTAGCACGTAACAGGCTACTCACAGCTCCCCGGCCGTGCTCGTACTTAATGAGTAGTACTTAGTATTTAGCAATATATAGTCTGCGAAAGCAGTACTAAGCCTAGTCTTAACAACCCTGGGCTTTCGCGCTCTTTCCTGCTACTCTGCGGAGTCGTCGAACCGCATTGCCGCGGTCGAGCCTCTCGAATCAGGGATAGGGATGCGGGCCAGCTTCGAACATCCAAAGTCACTTATCGACCCGAGAATCATCGGGTGTTTTTCCGTCCTGGCCAGTTGGACGGTTACGAACTTCATCGTAGGTGCCCCCCTGACAGCAGCGGCTTCGGCGACAGCACCATCTCGCCCTAGGGGGCGTCTCAAGGAGATCATCAATGGCTTTGTTCCGCAAGAAAACCGCGCGGGTAGTCCGCCGGGGCGCGGTCGAGGAAACGCAAAAAACAACGAGGCAGCCGAAGGCCTCAGGCTCTAAGGGCCGCAACGGGCAACAGTCCACGAAACAGAAAGACCGTTCTCCGAACCGGGGTCGAGGATCTAGCCGCAGCGGTAGTAGAAACAGCACGGCGCGTCAGAGTTCGTCTTCGCGGTCGGGCGAGAAGCGTCGGAGCCGGCCACATCTAGAGGTTGTTCAGCCGCCGGACACAGCTCGCAAACAGATGCTGGTGCGTTCCACCGCACACCAGACACAGATCGTCGTCCTCGAAGGTCCCGTGCTGGTTGAGCACTACGTGGCGCGGTCAGATCAGAAGTCGCTGGTCGGCAACGTTTACGTCGGGAAGGTCCGCAATGTCCTGCCGGGTATGGAAGCAGCGTTTGTTGACTTCGGTGAGGGCAAGAACGGGGTCCTGTACGCCGGTGACGTCAACTACGACGATGCTGAGATTGAAGGCAAAGCACGTCGTATCGAAGTCGTCATGAAGCCCGGAGATAAGGTACTCGTGCAGGTTGTGAAGGATGCGCTCGGCCACAAGGGCGCAAGACTGACCAATCAGATCAGTCTCGCCGGTCGGTATCTTGTCCTCGCCCCGAACTCTGATGTCCGCGGTATTTCGCGGAGGCTGCCAGACGACGAGCGACGACGCCTGCGCACGGTGATCGGCGAGGTCCGGCCCAAAGGCATGGGCGTCATCGTTCGAACTGCCGCTGAGGGAGCTTCGAAGGGAGACATTCAGGCCGACATCAAGCGTCTGCTCAGGATCTGGGGGGAGATCGAATCCAATGTCGACAACAAGGCTCCTGCCCTTCTGCACGCAGAGCCGCCGCTGGTTCTGCGTGTTATCAGAGAGCACTTCACGAACGAGTTTCGCCGTCTCCTGATCGACAAGACGAAAACATATGAGCAGGCTTTGTCCTACCTCGAGGGAACCGAAGCCGACCTGCTGGACAAGGTGAAGCTATATGAGGACGAACTCGGGATCTTCGAGCGTTTCCATGTGGAGGATCAGTTGCGCAAGGCGCTCGACCGCAAGGTGTGGCTGCCTTCGGGGGGTCATATCGTTATTGATCGAACCGAAGCGCTCACCGTTATCGATGTGAACACAGGACGATTCGTCGGTCGTTCGAATCTCGAGGAAACGGTGCTCCAGAACAACCTGGAGGCGGCTGAGGAGATCGCGAGACAATTGAGATTGAGAGATATCGGTGGCATCATCGTTATCGATTTCATCGACATGGAGATTGCCAAGAACCGCGCCGCCGTCTTGCTGCGTTTGCGGGAGCATCTTGCCAAGGACAAGACGAGGACCCAGGTGTTTGACGTGTCGAATCTCGGCCTGGTGGAGATGACCCGTAAGAATGTTTCTGCCGGCTTGTTGGAGTCATTCAGCGACATATGCCAGCACTGCAACGGTCGTGGCGTCGTCCTCTACGAAGAAGCGGCAACGGTAGGCGCGCCCCTGCCCGCCGCAGACGCGAAGTAGTACCGGACAAGTTATATGCGAGGATCAGGGTTGAGCCTCCTCTTGCTCGACCCCTCTTTTCTGTCTTTCGGTTTTCCGTAGCGGGCGAGTTTCAGCATGTCTGCTGGTGTACTAACATGCGTCGGCACTCCCGGAGAGCCTTGTTGCTCGCGGCATGAATGTGTACCGGATCCATACGGTGTCCGGGGATCTCGGAGGAAATGATGTACGCGATCATCCGCGCCGGCGGGAAACAATCGAAGGTCAGCGAGGGCGACGTACTCGATATCGAGCGCCTCAAGGAGACCGGCAAGGTCACCTTCACGCCACTGCTGATCGTCAAAGACGACGGCACCGTCATTTCCGATGCCAAGAAGCTCGAGAAAGCCAAGGTGACCGTTGAGGTCATCGGTGAGCATCGGGGCGATAAGATCGATGGGTTCAAGTACAAGAACAAGACCGGTTATCGCCGGCGTTACGGTCATCGGCAGACCTACACCACCGTTGAGGTGAAGAAGATCACGATGACCGCCGCCAAGAAGAAGACCGCAACCAAGGCCGCCGCGAAGGACGAAGTCGCCGCAGCCAAGAAGAAGACCGCAACCAAGGCCGCCGCGAAGGACGAAGTCGCCGCAGCCGAGGAGAAGTAGCTCATGTCAAAGACAAAGTCGGGCGGATCGACCAGGAACGGCCGCGACTCAGCGGCACAGCGCCTCGGCCCCAAGGCTTTTGATGGCCAGACGGTTACGGCGGGTTCAATCCTGGTTCGACAGCGTGGCACGAGGATTCATCCTGGGCTCAACGTCGGCCGTGGCGGCGACGACACACTGTTCGCCAAGATCGATGGTGTCGTCGCGTACGGGTCCCGCAAGGGTCGCCGTCAGGTGAGCATCGTCGTAGCCAAGTAGCAACGAAGCCGCCGCATGGCTTCGTTCGTAGACCGGGTCGATGTCCATGTTCGCGGCGGCTCCGGTGGTGCCGGAGTAGCCTCGTTCGAACGTCAGAAGGGTAAACCGCGCGGTAAACCAATCGGTGGTTCCGGTGGTGCCGGCGGCTCGGTTGTCATCCAGGCTGACGACTCGGTGTCGACATTA
>JAYEIP010000223.1:0-8310 GCA_034660155.1 Actinomycetota bacterium
GTGCAACCACCTCGAGGTTTCCCTGTTTGTGGATCTTGATGAGGTTGTCACATTCAACGATTCTCGTCATCAGCGCTCCACCTCCCGCAAAACCTCGCTCATCCGCCTCGCCGAGACTCTCCGGGTCGCCCAGACGACCGACAAGACCAACAACCCGCTGACCACACCGATGTATGCCAACAACACACCCCAGTCAACGCTGATCAAGATGGGTGGCTCGATATCTGTGGCCGTCTCGCCAAGTTGCAGGAACGGAAGCATCGCCCACATCAGACCGATTCCACCAAATGTCCCAATGATTGCGCCCAAACCAAGCACTGCGACCTGCTCAACTGCGAAGGTTGTGACCACGCCACGTCTTGGGAAGCCAAGGGCTCGGAGAACCCCCATCTCTCTGGCCCGTCTGGCCACGGCGAGTAACACGTATCCCGTCACCCCGGCCAGCGCCAACAGCACCGAAACAGCAGCACCGACAAACAGGACCGCGACCAAACCCACCTGCACCGGGCGACTGGAGAACTCGCCAGCACCCGCCTTGAGGGTGATGACGTCGTCAGCCTCATCACCGGGTAGAAACTGAGCGTTGACCAGTCGAATGGTGGCATCCGGATCATCCGTCTTGATCCAGAGCTCCTGTGGCCCATCGACCCGGGCCAGGGCAGTCTGGAAGCTCCAACTGGGGGTCCCGTTGAGCCAGGCACCGAGCGCATCCAGGTCTATGATCATCCGCCCTTCTCGCCGCCGATCGTTCATTGCGGGGACCCGGCCGACGAACCCCACCACCTCACCGTCGAAGATCTGGGACCCCACAGAGAAGGACGACTTCTCTCCAACCTCGAGCCCGGCCATCGCCGCCAGCTCCCTATCCAACAACACGAAGAGATCTGCCGGGATGCTCCGCAGGGCGGGGACCGCCGCGTTCAGGTTGGTCCGCACACCGGGACCGATCCAGAGATCCGCAAAACCGTCGGCATTGAGCGGCGAACTCTCGATTGCGGCGGCCGTCGGAGGTGCTTCTTCGAACGGTATCTCGCTGTAGTAGGCATCGACCGCCCTTGTCGCAGGGACTGCCGGTTGGATCGCCAGACCGTTGACTGTATTCAGTTCGCCTAGATCCAACGGGCTCTCCGACTCGCCGATGGTCCGGTAGTTACGGATCAGGATCGACTCACCGTTGAGAACCGTGTTGCCTCCGGGGTTGGAGCGCTCTACCCAAATCGCATGGATTGACAACGGTGGCTCCGGAGCTACCAGGTAGTCATTGCGCCCGTCGGTGAGGTCGACCTCGACGGTTGTCCATTCGGAATCCACAAAGTCGTTCTCAGCCTGCATTGTCCAGGAACGACCTGAAGCGTCGAAGATTCGTACCATCAATCGCAGACTGGCATCTGGCTTGTTGGCGCCCAGCTCGACCTGATCACGCCAACTGCGTGGAACCACAACACCGTCAATCAGCAGACTGGTCGCATCGCTGGGAAGCTCCACGCCGAGGTCCGGACGGATGCCACCGGGTCGTAACACATCAAATATCTCATGGGGATCCTCTGCACCAAAGTCGGACCGCCAGGTGATCACCGATGCGAACTCTTGAGGACGTACGGCAAGCACCTCGGCGCGCCGGGTGCTCTGCCGGGGGGCGCCATCGGTGCGAAGCACCGCCGTACCCAGGTCGCCATCTGGAACCGCAAGATACCCGGCCTCATCGGCAATGACCCGTACGTCTGAGCCGGCAACGAAGGCGGCGCGATCCTGGAATGATTGCTCCAGCGTGCCGGCGTACGTGAGCGCAAAGGCTCCAAGGCCGGTAGTCAGCCAAACGAGCAATGCCAGACGGCCATACGGAATGGGGTTTCGTCCGAGGTGCCAACCAGGAAGCGCCATTGATAGGCCTCTCGCCTTGGTCATCAACCATCCGACGAAGCGAAGCACCCATGGCAACAGACGCAACAGAACCAAAGCACCGGTGAACAGAAGCAGAACCGGGAAGACCACAGCAAGGGCATCAAGCCGCACCTCGCCGCCGGTCGTGTTGACGAATCCTCGCTGCACCAGTTGGAACAAGATGACGATGGAAAGGGCTATCGCAAACAGGTCGAGGTTGTAACGCTGCCACACTGAATTGCGGGCGGGGCGGGCCGCAAGCGATCTCAGCTCGAGAACGGGGCGCTTCGCAAAGGGGACGATCGAGAGACCCATCGCCAGGAAGGTGGCTATGGCTCCCCCTACAACGTAGGGCGCGATCGACGCGACCTGCGATACCTGGAGCGGTTCTCCCCCGGTGAGGTCGGAGAGCGGCGGAATTCGACCGGTGACCCCCACCAAGAGGCGTGCCACGGAGGGCGCCACCGCTGCAGCTACTGCTGCCACCACCGCCGATTGAGCAAGGTGGATGCCGGTGGTCTGCCAGGTACTCGCTCCCCGTGTCCTGAGGAGTGCGATCTCCGGGCCCTCACGCTCCAGGGTGAGCGCCGCGGTGTAGATGAGGAAGTACAGAGCGCCACCAACGACCAATGCCAGGATGGCCAGGATCGGGCCACCGACCGTCACCGACCGCACCTCGAATCTATCCAACAACTGCGGAAGGAAGGTGGTGGCCGCGATGAGCCCACCACTGTCCTGGCTGACCATCGCCCGAAAATTGCCGACCGCTCCTCGGATCAGCTCAACGTCCTCGAATTCGAGGGAAGTCGGATCGAAGTCGATGATCCAACGTTGGGTGACGGTCAGGTTCGTGAGACCGCGGCTGGGACGCAGCCACGGATCACTGACGGCCGCGATGCTGATTCCTTGAGTCCATGCATCGAAAGTCTCCAACGGCAGGTAGACCATCCGCACCGGATCATCGATACCCCATATCTTCGCGCCCCCATCGATCGGAGCAACGATTGCCGCCACTTCGACGAGTTCGAAGACCTCCGGCAAGCCCGAGAATGGTTTGAGCACGAACTGGTCACCAATCTCAAGCTGCGCCAACATGGCGACGTCGGCTCCGATGGCCAGCGGGAGGGGGTCAGACGAGTCGGCCGGGGCATCGAGCAGCACCGGCGGCCACTCGCCCTCGAGGACATCGAGGTGATCTGCGATGGTCGGGCTCGTAAACATCCTGACCTGAAGCGCCTCCGGGGGAGGGCTGGGATAGGGCGGGTTCGGCACTTCCTGCGGCTCGTCGGTCGGGCCAAGCTGGGAGTTGGCCAACTCAATTGCTGCTTTCGTTTCCTTCCAGGTCTCGCCACGAGCGACCCAATCAACGGCTCCACCGGTCGGGATAATGACGAACTCTCTCGTCTGCAAACGCTCGGTCGATGTCGGATACCACGTGGAGACCTGGGTGCGGTGCAATTCGTTGATCAAATCCCGATTGGTCTCGGCTTCTGCTGCGGAGTAGCTCGTCGTCTGGACAAAGGCGGTGATGTCGACTTCTTCGGCAAGGGCGCTCTGTACCGAGAAACGGAGATCGACCGCTTTTACCGAGTCCTGATAGAGCGGTACTACCACCAACAGCGCGATAACGAGCATCGAACCGAGCAACGATCCGACCAGAATCCCGCGCTTAGCCCACAGACGGCGCGCGACGAGTCCCAAATAGGTAACGAGCTTCACGTCTTGGTGTCCCTTGCCTCCGGACAGGGTCTAACTCTAACGACAGCAACCGCCGCAGGCACAGTCGAGCAAGGTCCGCCAGGATCAGACGGCGTGAGACGCATCCCCCGATCCAATATCAACCCCTATCAGTTACGACTCCAAACAAAGAAACCACACCCACCGCTGAGTTCGCGACGCGAGATTTGCCAAGATCAGTTCGCTGCTGTTGTTCCGTCGAGTTGGAGTTCGTCCACCTTGATACAGGCCGTCTCCCCGACCGCCCTCGGCAACAATGGAGGAAGCCCTTCCTCACACTGAGAATCTGCATAACGACAGCGCGGGATCAGCGAACACTCGTCCGTCGGTGCATCAGTGATCTTGGGGGCATCTCCCGAGATCGGGGTCAGCCTGCGGACACCCGGTCGCGGTAGCGCACCCAACAGGCCCTCCGTATATGGGTGTTGAGGCCGGCGGAAGACGTCAGCCACCAATCCCCTCTCAACGATGCGACCGCAATACATGATCGCGATGCGATCGGCTAATGAGGCAACCTGAGCAAGATCATGGGTAACCACAATCATCGCCATCTTGCGTTTCCGTTGCATGTCGCCAATGAGTTTCCGGATCGCGGCAGCAACACCGGCATCGAGCCCGGTGAGTGGCTCATCCGCAACCAACAGTCGGGGCCCTTTCACGAGAGCGGCTGCCAGCATGGCCCGTTGCGCCTGCCCCCGGCTCAGTTCGTCGGGAAAGGCGACAAACTTTGACGTCTTCGGAAGTTGAACTTCTCCGAGCGCGTCAAAGACCCTGGTCTCTATCTCCTCCAAAGTCATCGATGTGTGCTCGTCCAAAGCTTCGCCGGCCTGCCGGCCGATAATCTCGACAGGGTTCCATCCGCCGATGGCGTTCTGGAACAGCACTCCAACCTCAGTACCCATGACGTGACGCCAGTCGTCGTCGAGCAGTTCCTCCATGAACCGCTCCCGCTTACGCGGCCTGCGTCTCAAACGGCGCTGGCTCTCCTTCTTCTCCAAGGCTCGGGTAGGTCGAATCTGAATGCTATCGAACAGGACCCTTCCTCTAGCGACCTTGGCGCCCGGCCCTAGCAACCCGAGGCTGCCCATCACCGAGAGGGTCTTACCACTTCCCGATTCACCGACAATGGCAAGTACCTCGCCCGGCCGGACCGAGAAGCTCACATCACTAATCGCCTCAACCCACCCGTAAGGGAGCGTCGGGCCATACGGCTCAATCATCACGCCCTCTTGGGAACGTCGGCGAGCCGCATCGGCATCGTTGACCGCCACCGCCAGGTTGTGGACCTCAAAGATTGGCTGGGACACCGACCACCTCCTCCGCAGCGGCGTCGCGGGCAGCCATCAGGCCTCCCGTGATAACCATACCGATCCCGAGCCATTGGAGGGCGTCAGGGATCTCATCAAGGAAGATCATCGCCAGGACGACCGCCGACGCCGGTTCCAGGTGCATCAGCACACTGACTGTGGCCACAGGCAACTCACGCATAGCCGTCCAGAAGGTCAGAAACCCCAACCCGGTCAGCACCACACCGAGGATGAGTAACGGGACCGGGTTGTCGACAAGCTCGCGGACGGCACCACCCGCCCACGGGGACAAGACTATCGCCGCGGTCACCATTTCACCGGTTGTAACCACAAGGGCCCCCACCTCGTTGACGGCGAGCTTCGAGACCAGCATCAGAAGTAGCACTGCGGTGGCCGACACGAGCGCAATACCAACACCTTTCCAGGTCGAACCGGCAGACGTCGCACCATCGGCAGTTCCCTCACGCGCCACAACCAGCACCACCCCCGCAAAGGACATCGCCAACGCGCCGTAGATCCGACGTGGCACTGCTTCGTGCAGGAACCGCGGGGCCAACACTGCGGCGGCGACCGGTCCGAGATAGACCACCGCCAGGGCTACCGCGACTGTGGTCAGTTTGATCGCCCAGAAGAACGTTGCCCAATGGAGGGCCAGTAGGACACCCGCGGCCACTATCTGACGCCGGTGGGTCGCCGGCAGTCGCAGTCTTTTCGTCGCACCCATGATGATCAGCAGTGTGATCGCACCAAGCCAGACCCGGGAGGCGACCAGGCTCTGCCACGGAATGTCCTCGCGCACGATCAGCGGGATGGCACCCCAGCTGATGGCCAGGATGACGAGAGCTACGACTGCGAGCAGACGGCGGCTGAACATGACAGCAGCCTATCGGCAGCGGGGTCCGAGGCGCGACGCGTTTGGCGCCCCCTTTCCTACCCCGGCTGGCGCCGGCGGAACCTAAGCTGCCCGGAGTTCGCCTTGGGAGTTGCGGGCAGGGGGCTAGTCAGGATGGGGGATTTGCGAATGGTTCTATTGATTGTCGGGGAAACTGCCGACATAGGTAAGGACACATAACCTGGGCGGTTAGTTCCACTCCACCGGAACATAACGGAGGTCCCCTTCCCTCCGACTCCTCCTCAGAGCGGCCGCCCGGGGTATTGCGCAAAGTCGGTCCCCTCCTTGAGGGGACCGACTTTCTTTTGGGGACCGTCGCCGACTATCCCCACACAACTCCCAGCTCACCGCTGAGGACCATCCCGGCTGCCCCGAGGAGAACGGCGGATGACCCCAACCGGCTTGGTACAACGTCGACCGACCAATTGAGCCGCTCCCTGATTACCCCGGCGGCCAAGCCGGGCACAAGAGGCCACTCGGCGAACTGACCTCCCACAACCACCCGGTCGATGTCCAACACGGCAACGATGGGAGCTAGGACCCTCCCCAACGCACGGGCCGCCTCGTCAACACGAGGGGCGGTCTCGGCGGCGAGTCGGCTGCGGGCATCGGTGCCAAGGTCGAGATAGTCCTCCCCGAGTATCTCTATCACCGACAATTCTGTACCGAGGCATCCCGAACTGCCGCAACGACACTCCTTGGTCCACCCGGGAATCGTTAGGTGCGTTAGGTCTCCACCCCGGTGCGAAGTGCGGTGTAACTGACCCCCAAGAATGACGCCGACCGCTATCCGATCATCAACCTTGACATAGAGCATGTCGGACGTGGGATCCGATCCGGTTCGGCCAAACTCCGCAACGGCGGCCACCTCAGCATCGCCGGCAACATAGACAGGGAGCCCATAGACATCCTCCAGGGCATCCCGTAGCTGCACATCGGTCCAACCAAGTTGCTCGGATGCGAGCACACGACCGGCATCGTCAACTGTCCCCGGGACCCCGATGCCGAGACCGAGCGCAGGGGCGGCGGCAGCCCCCATCAGATCGACTACCAGCCGGTGGATTTCTTCGAGGACGTCGTTTCCGGTCGGCGACAATGCCTTCCCCGAAGCGATGTCGACTATCCGGCCCCGTAGGTTCAGCAGGGCGGCCTCAACCGGGTGCCTGCTGAGATCGACGGCAACAGTGAACCTCCCATCAGGATCCAACTCGACGAGCGTCGGGGGCTTGCCGCCCGTCGAGGTTCCCTGCCCAACTTCAACAACAAGGCCCTCGCCGATGAGATCGGAGGTGATATCCGAAACTGTCGCCTTACCCAGGCCGGTGGCACGTGCCACGCCCGCACGGCTAATCGGCCCGTCATCAAAAATGCCTTGCAGCACCAAGCGGCGATTACCCAGCCGTGTCGCCCGGTGCTGGGTCTTGGCATACGGACGTAGACCTCGGCCCGGCGTCATCGCGGACTCCTCTCCAACAGCAAACGGCACCCCGGACAGGGTGCCGTTTGCGTAACTGGTGTCCTTAATGGATGCGCTGACTGGCGAAGCCCCTCCGTGCAGCCATCGCCCGGGGACGCAGTCTTCCCAGGCGAAACAGGGAGCTGAGCGGCAAAGCCGCTACTCCCATCCACTGATCCTCTCAGGACTTCTTGCCGATACGCAACCCGGTTGCCGGGTCAAAGAAATGCATCTTTGAGGTGTCCACCGTCAAGGTCATCGGCTGACCGAGCGACACTGCAACGTCAGAATTGATCCGGGCGGTGAATTTCGTCGTGTTACCGAGTGATTCGATATCCCCGCCACTGTCCGCAAGCAGTTCCTCGATGTCGGGGGTCACAACGGGAGGTGTATCGAGTTCGAAGTGGACGAAAGTCTCGGAACCAAGGATCTCAGCAACATTGATAGTCGCCGTAATCGAGCGATCTTGCGCCGGTCCGGTAACCGATTCCTCCTCGAAACTGCCGGGACGGATGCCCATGACAAGCACATCACCGACCCGATCCGCAAGCCCCGGATGGCGATCGATGGCGTGTTGGTCGACAAGCAGCCGTTCGTTAGCGAATGACGCATAAATGCCGGTGGCGGTGGACTCGAGGGTGGCATTCACCATGTTCATCGCGGGGCTACCGATGAATCCGGCGACAAACATATTGACAGGATTGGAGTACAGCTCCGACGGCGGTGCCACCTGCTGGAGGTTGTCGGGGCGCTGTGCGCTCACCGGCTTGAGGACCGCAACACGGTGGCCGAGAGTCATCGCTTCAATCTGATCATGGGTGACGTAGACGGTGGTCGTCCCGAGCCGCTGGTGGAGCTCACTGATCTCCGCCCGCATCTGGACACGCAGCTTGGCGTCGAGGTTGGACAGCGGCTCGTCCATGAGGAACGCCTTCGGCTCACGCACGATGGCGCGACCCATGGCAACACGCTGGCGTTGACCACCGGAGAGAGCCTTTGGCTTGCGGTCGAGAAACTCAGTGATTTCGAGAGTAGCG
>JAYEIP010000224.1:0-8310 GCA_034660155.1 Actinomycetota bacterium
AAACTTTTAAAAGAGGATTTTGAAGTAAATGTTGCCGGTGGACAAGACCATCTTAAGGGCAAGATTTTTCGTATAAATCAGATGGGACTTATTCCATCTCATAAGCTGGAATAAGTTCTCGGGTCGAGAGTGAGGATGCTGCCGCGAGGGCTGTGGATCTGATCGGCAAAGCCGAAGACGAAGCAGAGGAACTCGGTGTCGCGGAGCGGACCAGCCTTGCGTCAGAGCGAGACGAACTTCTTGCTGGACGCGCCCAGATCGCAGCCGACGAGGATGCTCTGGCGATGGAACGGGAGGCATTCGAAGCAGAGCAGGAATCTCTCGAAGCCCAGCGCCGGCAGCTCGAGAATGATCGACCTGAGATGGACAAGACGATGGAGCTCATCGAACGTAAGCAGAGCATTCTGGCGGAGGCCCAGGAGGCTTTTGTTGCCGAGCGGACGTTGCTCCAGCGACGGTGGGCTGAGGTTGAGAAGCAAGGTGTCGTCGCTCTAGAGCGTGCCCATGAACAAGCGGAAAGAATCCTGAACGTGGCGAATGAGCAAGCTGCGGATCTGAAGACACCTTTGAATACCAACCATCAACATGACGAAGCTGATGCCACCACGGCTCAAGAAGCGTTGGCCCGCCTCGACCGCGTGCTCGCCTCCACCCGACGATTGGCCGAGGATCGCACCGCCGCCGAGGAGGGGGAAGGTGGTGACGACAACGAAACCATCATGTCTGGAGTCTGGGATCAAATCGTCGATGAGCCCGAAGCAGGCTCAGGAGACGTCGCAGCCTTCAGTGTCCCGACGGACGACGCGACTAGTTAGCGACCCTGGCGCCGGCGGTACTTTCCCTCAGAGGGGGGACTGATATTCAGGGCCGCTCGCCGAGCATTGCCGCCTGCCAGACCTTCTTTACCAAGTACCAAGTACCATTCTTAAGATCCCTTCATCTGGCGGCCGAGTATCGTGGCGCCCCGGACTTCTTCCTACTTCCCGAGGTGTTGACTTGAAGCGCTATCTAATCGCGACTGCCGCTGTGGCCGTCCTTGCTGCCGCGTGTTCCGGCGGAGCGGAGGCGGCGGCGACTGTGAACGGAACCGATATTGTTGCCACGGATGTCGACGCCCTGTTCTACGACGGTGGGGAAGATCTGTCTGACGATGATTTCACCGAGTTTCTCAGCACCCTGATTCAGTGGGAAGCGATCGCCGATGCCAGCGACGCTGACTACGGGATCGATCCGACCACCGATGAGATTGCTGTCGAGGTCGATCGTTTGTATGCAGAACAGGGCGCGGGGGCGACATTCGAGGAGTTCTTGGAGTCGCAGAACATTTCGGCAGGCGGGATCGACCAGTATGCAGACCAACTGTTGATCGGCGCAGCTGTTCTCGAGGAGCTGCAGTCAACTGTCGAGCAACCGACCGAGGCTGAGGCCCAGGAGGCGCTGGCGGCTGACCCGGCCCCATGGACGGCTGAGGTCTGTACGGCACACATCCTGGTGGCGACTGCGGATGAGGCCGCTGATGTTCTTGCACGACTCGATGCGGGTGAGGACTTTGCTGTAGTTGCCACAGAGCTTTCGCTCGACACCGGAAGTGGCGCCGCCGGGGGCTCACTTGGTTGTGCGTCACCGACCACTTACGTCCCCGAGTTCGCCACCGTCACGGTAACGGCTGAGATCGGCGAGGTGGCCGGCCCCGTCCAAAGTCAGTTTGGATTCCATCTCATAAGGGTCGACAGCAGAACACTGGCAACGACGGAGGTCGTCATGGTCGGTCTTCGCGATCAGCGTGTCGCCGCAGCGGTCGACGATTGGTACACCGCATCGGTGGTGGGTGCTGAAATCACCTTGGCCGAGGAGTACGGGACCTGGGTCACCGACCCGTTCCCAACAATCGTTGCTTCGGAGAGCTAGGTCGGATGACCATGGGCGGCGTCTTCGGCGTGTGTGGAACGGCGATCGATGCACCTCTCCTCGGTGAACTTCGAATATCGCCGGGAGCCCTCATTGTCGTCGATGAGACGGGTTTGATCGCTGAGGTGCTGACACCCGGGGAGGCAGCCTACGACGCCCGCCGTCAGTCGCTCGCAGCGGGGGGAGCTCTTGTCGAACTTAGTGACGGGGAGTACCTCTTGCCGGGTTTGGTCGACTTGCACAATCACGCGCCCCAGTGGCCACAGCTTGGGAAGGCTCTCGATGTGACGCTGGCTGAATGGCTAGACGATTACACCTTTCCGCTTGAAGCGAGGTATCAGGACATCGACTTTGCGACCACCGTATACAAATCGTTGGTCGATGCCATGCTTGCGAATGGAACCACGACGGCGGTCTACTTTGCGACCATCCATCTTCCAGCCACCCAACGGTTGGTGGATATCTGCATCGAGCGAGGTCAGCGAGCGCTCGTGGGCAGGGTCGCGATGGATGCACCCGACGCCTGTCCCGACTACTACCGCGACGTCTCTGCCGCGGTGGCGGTTGAGCAGACCGTCGCGCTGATCGATTACATCAAAGATCACCCAGGGAACAAGGCTGGGCTCCTTTCCCCCGTCGTAACGCCACGTTTCATCCCGAGCTGTTCTGATGAGCTCTTGCGAGGGCTTGGTCGAGTCGTCGCTGAGTCCGGATGTCACGTCCAGACCCACTGCTCCGAGTCTGACTGGGCCCACGCTTACGGCTTGGACCGTCACGGTCACAGCGACACCACCACCTACCGTGACTTCGGTCTTCTTACCCGAAGAACGGTATTGGCTCATTCGAATTTCGTTAGCCCGGCTGATTTGGAGACCATCGCTATCACCGGGGCAGCCGTTGCTCATTGTCCGCTCTCGAACGTGTACTTTGCCAATGCAGTGTTCCCGACACGCGAGGCTCTCGATGCGGGCGTGCACGTGGGATTGGGTACGGATATCTCCGGTGGGCCTAGTCCCTCACTGTTCACTGCCGCGTACAACGCGGTTGCCGCTTCCCGGGTCCGCGAGGACGGTGTCAATGCGAACCTTCCTGCTGGCGAACGGGGCAGTCCTGCCAGCCGGATCACGTTCGCCGAGGCATTCTGGATGGCAACGACGGGCGGCGGCATTGCTCTGGATCTACCGATAGGCGTCTTCGCCGGTGGGTATTGCTTCGATGCGATGATCGTCGACACCGCAGCGCCGAACACCGATCTACTCATCTGGCCCGAACTCGATTCACCCGAGGACATCTTCCAGAAGATCATCCACAACGCAAGCCGTCACAACGTGGCCACGGTGTGGGTGCAAGGAAGGAAGGTACGAGCGAATAGGGGTATTTCGCCCCCTCTCGCTTGACCGATACTACGTAGAGGCACAAGCACAGGGACCGTCCTTTTCGTAATACGTATTACGCAGTACGAATCAAGGGGAGAGCAACGTGACCGCTGGCCTAGACCTAAGCCGACGTTTTGTCTTCGTCTCCCGTGCCGACTGTGGTGTCCTCGATCAAGCGCCGGCCTTCGATTCGGTAGAGGTGGTCGACGCTGTCGATGACTCGGGGGTGATGGCTTGTGATCAGCACTGCAGGGTTATTCGGAAGTCGTGAGATGTTTGCGATCACCCTTCGCAGTGTGCCCGCGTCGAGGTGGCTTGTCGGCTCGTCAAGAATCAGAACTTGGGGATCGCGGATCAAGGCTCGTGCGATAGCGATTCGCTGGCGTTGTCCGCCGGAGAGTGTCTTGCCATCGAACGCCAACTCATGGTCGTAGCCGTCTTCGAAGTCCACGATGAAGTCGTCGACCGTTGCCAGATGTGCCGCTTGCCAAAGCTGGACGTCCGATGCATCGGGCTCGCCGTATTTGATGTTATCGGTAATAGAGCCGGCCACGATTGCCGGATCTTGAGCGACGACCCCTATGTAGCGGCGAAGAGATCGCATGTCGAGGTCGTCATAGGGCACCCCATCAGCCGACACGGCACCTGCTTGCGGGCGGAAGAACCCGAGAACCAGGCTGACAATAGAGCTCTTGCCCGAGCCGTTTGGACCCGAAACCATCGTCACGGTGCCAGGCTCGAGAGTCAGAGATACGTCTGTAAGCAAGGGTTCCGGTCCGTATGCGAATGTGACACCGTCGAGTGATATCCGATCGAGGTGGGCCGGCTGCAACGTGCCGTGGTACGACCGACCGTCGTGACGGTCGAGGAATTCCATCACTTCGGTGAGGGCGGCGTAGCCGTCGCGAGCCATCGGGACCGCGGCGAATGTCATCGTGACCGGGAGGACGAGGAGTCCAAGGCCCGAAAAGAAAGCGAACATCTCACCGGTCGTCAGGTCCCCGTGAGCTGATGCGACGCCGAGCGTCACCAGGATCACGGCGGCGAACGCAGCCAGCACGGAGCGTTCGGTTGTGCGGTAGATACCACGAACGCGGCGGGATTCGATGCCGGCATCCCGAACCCTGGTGATGTTGTCATCGTTGCGGGCGATATCGACGTCTTCGGTTCCACGGCTGCGCGTGAGTTCGATTGAACGGAGCGAGAACATCACCCCGTCGCTGAATTCGGCCAGCCGGGTGTCGTATTCATCCTCGCTTCGTTGCACCCGCGGCTGAAAGAAGCGATATGTGAGATAGAGGACCGGTAGTAACAGCAGAGACTCGATGAAGACGGCCCAGTTGATCGCCAAAAGGACTCCGGCGATCCCTGCTGTGAGTACGACGGTGGGTATCACGGTCGTCAGCAACGCTTGGACCATCGCATCAATGCTGGTCGTTTGTAGCACGATCCGTTCATGGAGTGTCGCCGGCTCGGTGCGACGGTGGTAGTTGATCGGCAGATCATGCAGTTTGACCAGCATCGCATGGCGAAGGCTCTCCGTCGCACCCTTGCCATGTTTGGCGACGATCGACCTTCTGACAAATACGGATAGCTCGTTGGCTATCAGCAACGCGACCAGGATTGAACCTGCCATGAGGACCCGGCTGGTGGTTTCTGAGGGAATGGCCTCGTCAAGGATGTATTGGATCACGAGGGGAACAGGGATCAGCAGGGCCGCGCTGAGGAGTGACGACGCGACGATGGCTGAGAGTTTGTTGTTCGTTCCCGGGAAGAAGGAACGGAACTGCCGCGACGGGCTTGCGGTCGCCACTGAGTCTCCTAGAGATCTGCCGGTAATGCGGTTGCTGGAATCGTGGTCACGGTACAACGGTATCCCCCCGACTGTTGGTGACCAGGGGTCGAATGTATCACCATTCCGGTCGCAACAGCGAAGCTCCCCGATCCGTTTTGAGGGTGGTTCCGGTTATCCCGCCACTGAGGTCATCGTTGATCAGAAACCACACAGCCTTGCCAACTTCGATCGGGTGAATCGACACATGGCCGAGAGGCGCCACCCGGCTCGATACGACATGGCCTCGCCGGTTGCTGGCAACCTGGCCGGGGGCGACCGCGTTCACCCGGATGCCGTTGGGGGCCACACGACGCGCCAGTTGTTCCATTTCTGACGTGAGCGTGGCGACCGTGGGCGCCGTCGGCCCTGCCCGATCGATGCCCGTTATGAACACGACAGCCCCCTCCCGGCCACCGTCTTTCATCTTGCCGACGGCCAGTTGGACCAGAGCAACCGCGGACTGCGGAGTCAGTTGGCCGGCGGCTGGTGCCGCCGCGTCCCGATCGGGCCCTTCCCTGGCGTTCCCCGGGTCGGCGACGTTGATAACAAGGGCGTCGAGAGGCGATGCGGTGGACGTGATTAGTCGCCGCCGTTCGGAGTCGGTGTCGACGGTTGTGACAGTTCCGGCTACCTCGTGAGGAGTGTTCGCCAGCGCCCGAAGTTGGAGATCGACATGCACCGCACTTGGGCCGGTGAAGGCCACGCGGGCCCCGGCTTCGGAGAGAACCCTGACGATCCCGGGTCCAGATCCGGTGGCGCCGTCCGCTACCAGGATGGTCTTGCCGTCGAGTGAACCGGCTATGCCACGGATACGTTCAGGTCGTTTCCGGAAGATTGCCATCGGGTGAGTTTAGGTTGCTCGCGGTTCGCAGACCTCTGTCATATGTCGGAGCGGCAAGGTAGGTTGATCCCATGAGTAAGAAGTACTTCACGCCAAAGCTATTCGGGTTCCTGAAGGACCTGGCCGAGAACAACGATCGAATCTGGTTTAAGGCACACCAAGATGAGTATGAGGAATATGTGCGAGAACCAGCGCTGGAGTTCATCAACGACTTTGCCGATCCACTGAAGAAGATTAGCCAACACTTTGTGGCCGACTCGCGAACGGTCGGTGGGTCCTTGTTTCGGATCCAACGGGACACTCGATTCGCCAAGGACAAGACGCCGTACAAGCTGAACACCGGCATGCAGTTCCGTCATATTGCGGGAAAGGACGCTCATGCACCGGGGTTCTACATGCACATCGAGCCGGGGGAGTGCTTCATGGGTGTCGGCTTGTGGCGGCCCGAGACGAAGGTTGCTTACGCCATCCGGGAGCGCATTGACCAAGAGCAGGCAGCATGGAAGAGGGCAACGCGCGGCAAGCGGTTTACTGAAGTATTCGAAGTCCAGGGGGACTCGCTGAAGCGACCCCCGCGGGGGTATGAGGAGGATCATCCCCTGATAGGGGACTTGAAGCGCAAGGACTTCATTGCCTCGACTCGGATAACCCAAAAGGCGATCACCTCAGATAGCTTCATGTCCGAGTTCACCGAAAACTGCAAGCGGTCCGCACCATTCATGAAGTTTCTCTGCGACGCCGTTGGAGTTCCTTTCTAGCAAGTGCCATATGCGATTTCGGTGCGACGCCGTAGCTAACCATCCCTCGCTCCGCCGGGATTGGAAACGTCAAGCGAGTCCGTGCCGTGTCGATAAAACGACATGGAGTGGGTCGCTATTGGCTTTGCCCTGGTCTTCCTTGCGCTGTTCGTGAGAGAGCGGCGTCGTTCACCCGCGTCGGCAGATGCCACATATCGTTCGTTGCTGGATGGTGCTCCGTCGGGGGTGGTTGTGTTCGATGCGACCCATGCCCTGTACGCAAACCAGCAAGCAATAGAGCTGGTCGGCCACGGCGACGCGAGCACCGTCATTGGCCGCAGGCTGGAACAGGTGCTGGCCCCGGCGACTACACAGGTTGCCCTGGATAGCTACCAGCGGATCACGTCAAGCGGGGAGGCCATCGCGGTCGAAGATTTTCCCGTAATGGGTCGCAACGGGACCGTCGTGCGCTGCGATCTCAAGATGTTGCCGGTGGTCTTCGAGGGTAGGGAGGCTGTCCACATCACCTTGATCCCTGTGGAGGGACGGTACCGCGCTGTTGACGCGTTACGCAGGACCGAGGAACGGTTCCGCCGATTCTTCGATGACATGCCGGTACCCATGTATCGGACACGTCTCGACGGCAGCATCGTTCATGCCAACACGGCGCTGGCGAACCTTCTCGGTGTGGCGGATGCCGCCGATATGGTTGGAGTCGATGCCGCCACTTTCTACGCCCAAGACGGGGAGCGTGACCGTCTTGCCGGCATTCAGCGCACCCAGGGTCTCTTGGAGGATCAGATCTCGATGCTTGTCGGAGCCGACGAGAGACAAATCTGGGTTCGAGACTCCAGCCACACCGTCGAGGAGGACGGGGAACAGATCTTCGAGGGCGCCCTCGTAGACGTAACGCAGGGTCATATCGCGACGAGGGAGCTGCAACTGAGGGTCCGGCAACAGCAGGCTTTGGCCCACATCGGGCAAGTTGCATTGCGATCGTTTGACGTTGGGGAGGTCCTCAGAGAGGCCGCGGAGCAGATTTGCGACGTGCTTAGGGTGGAGTGCACGGTGATAGCTCAAGAGCAGGAGGGTTACGGTGTCTTAGCGACAAGTGTCGCGTATCGGACCGATTCGGCTAACCGCCGCGACCAGGTGCTGGGGTACCTCCAACGACATGTCGCGGCAGCCAACGGCACCGATGATCCATTGCCGCTGCCCCTAGCGCCTGGTGGGGAAGGCGTAAGTCCGATGGGCGGCCTAATGGTCGGTCTCTCGGGGTCGCGAGAGTCATACGGTGTGATTGGCGTCGGTGGAACTCCAATGACCCTGAGTGACGGCGACGTCAGTTTCCTGGTCACCACCGCAGCGACCTTGGGCTCTGCCATTGAGCGAGCGCGCGCCCGGGCACATCTCCAGCGCCTGATGAGATCTAAAGACGAGTTTGTCGCATCGGTGTCACACGAACTCAGAACCCCGCTCACCGTCGTGGCTGGCCTGGCGCTTGAATTGGAAAGCCACTGGCGCGATTTCACCGCGGCGGAGACGGCTGAGTTCATCTCACTAATCGCCGACCAAAGTCGTGACATGAGCGACCTCATCGAAGACTTGCTCGTG
>JAYEIP010000225.1:0-8196 GCA_034660155.1 Actinomycetota bacterium
GGCTATCCACCAGCGATGACCTAATCCCTTGGATCCAACTCGCCACGGACGACAAGAAGTGGCCGGCAACATGCGCTCCGACTGCCGCCGCCATAACGACCAGCCATCCGGTAGGGCTAAACAGTTGATCAGTTGGAGCAGCCAGTGCAAACACCGCTACGGCGACGGATGCCTCCAGCAACCTTCTCCCGACTAGTAGCACCAAAATCGACAGAGGATCGCGACGGCGACTGCCTGCGAATATTGCGGCGGCCATCGATGTCGCGGCAAGTAACTCGACCGGGGCCACTGCCAACAGACCTACTACGAGGGGCACTGATCTCATGCTGAAGGTATGCACTCGCCGCCCGAATCGCATCTGGACGACCAGCCATTCTGTTGCATAGAAAGCAAGAAGAAGACCCCACCAGCGCAGCGGCGTATCAATGGCTGCACCGCTGGTCCACTGCCACCATCCCACCAGCCCGGCCGCGACGAAGCCCACAAGCGCCAGCAGCCAGATCCAGAGCACTGCGCCGCGGACAACCCGGCCCCGCTGCAAGCGCCGTGAGGCACGAGCCGCCAGGCTCAACGCAGAGTTTCGGTTTGTTCCTATGGTCATGCAGCACCAACGATGCCCACGCCCGGCTTCCGACCGGCTACGGGGCCACGCCTTCGTCGTCAAGGTACTACCAATCCCCGCCAGATCGCGAGAACTTCTCTAAATGAGTCGATCGGCCTATGTGTTGGGTGGACTGGCGATTTGGCAACGTTGGGCGCGATCCATATTGGCAATCGACGGTGCTGATGGGGTAGCCCGCAACGTCCGTACCAAGACGGCGTCTTGGTGTGCGATGATGCTCACCGAGCGTAAAAGGAGCGGTATTGGCACCAACAGCAGATATCGGAGTCATCGGGTTGGCCGTCATGGGACGCAATCTGGTGCTCCGCATCAACGATCATGGATATGTTGTCGCAGTGTTTAATCGCACGACCAGCAAGGTCGATGAGTTCCTCGCCGGGGATGCTGCGGGAACGCTGGTGGTGGGCACCCACTCTCTCGAAGAACTCGTAGCGGGACTCAAGACGCCACGCCGCATTCTGCTCATGGTCAAGGCCGGCGGCGCCATCGATTCCTTGATCAGCGCGTTACTGCCTCTTCTTGATCCCGGCGACATAATCATTGACGGTGGGAACTCGCTGTTCACCGACACCACCGAGCGAACCCGACGGGTCGAAGCAGCCGGGATGAACTTTGTCGGGGCAGGCATCTCAGGTGGTGAAGAGGGCGCCCGCACCGGGCCGTCGATCATGCCGGGTGGGTCTGCCGCAGCCTGGCCGCATATTCGCGACATTCTGCAATCTATGGCGGCATCTGTCGACGGGGTCCCTTGCTGTGACTGGATTAGCTCGGATGGCGCCGGGCACTACGTGAAGATGGTTCACAACGGGATCGAGTACGGCGACATGCAAGTCCTGGCCGAGGCATATGACATCATGCATCGCGGCTTGAACTTCACCCATCGAGACATGCAGAAAGTATTTACGACGTGGAATCAAGGACCGCTCGATTCATATCTCGTAGAGATAACTTCCGATGTCATGTCCACAATCGATAACGACGGGGAACCGCTTCTCGAGAAGATCCTGGACACAGCCGGCCAGAAGGGAACGGGTAAATGGGCGGTCGTATCATCGATGGAGCTGGGTCAACCGACGACCCTTACCGCCGCTGCCGTATACGCCCGCGTCGTGTCATCGTTGCTCGAGCAACGTACGGCAGCCGCCGGCCATCTCGCGGGTCCGGGGTCTACGATCTCAGACGACCCCGATGACGTAGTTGCGGACCTCCACGACGCTATCTACGCCTCCAAGATTGTCTCCTATTCACAGGGATTCATGCTGCTCGATGCTGCTGCCGATGAATACCGTTGGGATCTCGACTTTGCATCCATCGCCTCGATGTGGCGCGGCGGATGCATCATCCGATCGCGGTTTCTGGGCGAACTGATGGATGTCTTCTCGACGGAAAGCAACTTGTCCAATATCCTGATGAGCGACTTTTTCGGCACCGCAGTCGAACATGCACAAGCTGGTTGGCGCCGCACCGTTTCCCGAGCGATCGCAGCCGGGATCCCGGTTCCTGCCTACAGCGCGGCTCTTTCCTTCTTTGACGGCTATCGCTCGGGACGGGTCCCGGCCAACCTCATCCAGGCACTGCGGGACTACTTCGGGGCACACACCTACGAACGAGTTGATTCGCCCCGGGGTGAGTTCTTTCACACCAATTGGACCGGCACCGGTGGTGACGTCTCGGCATCGACATACAACATTTGATCAGCGCCTCCGCCGGCAGATATAGACTCGTTGCATGGGATCAGTTATCGCGTTCGCCAACCAAAAGGGCGGCGTAGCCAAGACAACGACGGTGCACTCTCTTGGTGATGCCTTCACCGACATGGGCAAGTCCGTCCTACTCATCGACCTTGACCCCCAGGCGTGCTTGACATATGCGATGGGGACCGACCCGGAGACCATAGAGGTGACCCTCCATGAGGTCTTTGCCGGCCGTGCCAAAGCCCAAGATGTCGTTCTCGCGTGGGACGATCGCCCGGCCCTGCTGCCAGCGTCCATCGATCTGGCAGGCGCAGAAGTCCATCTGCTCACTAGGACCGGTCGCGAATTCGTTCTGGCCAGGGCCATCAAACCGCTAATCGATGACTACGACTATCTGCTGATCGACTGTGGCCCCTCACTGGGCATCCTCACGATCAATGGCCTAACCGCGGCCGACTTCGTCGCAATTCCTTTCCAATGCGATACGCTGAGTCACCGCGGTGTGGGGCAACTACTCGATACCGTCAACGATGTCCGTTCCTACACCAACGATGATCTTGAGGTTCTGGGAGGAATAGCCACCATGTTCGACGGACGTACTCGCCTCGCCCGGCAGGTGCTCGTAGACGTCGAGAGAGAACACGGGTTGAATGTCCTACCCCCGCCGATCCCCAAGTCGGTAAGAGTGGCCGAGGCCCCGGGACGTGGCCGTTCTGTGCTAACGCACGCCCGAGCATCCAAGCCCGCCGTGGCTTACCGGGAACTGGCGACATCGATTGGAGCGACGCTGTGACCGACCGCGATCCGCTCGGCAAGAGCGCACTATTCACTCCCCCACCGGCAGCCCCGGAAGACCATCACCTTGATAGGGACCCACTCGTGGGCGATGCTGCACCTGAAGGGAAACATGCCCTCTACAGTGCCGGCCCCCGTCGCGCCGGGACAGTGGTTCTCGAATGCTCGCGGTGTCTCAACCACACCCGGATGTCGTCGATAGAAGTGGGCGTCCGGATCGCATTTCTCTCCCTATGGATCCCGGGCAAGCATTTCAGCAGGTGGATGCAATGCCCCGAATGCGAAAGCCGTACCTGGTGCCGCGTCCACTGGCTGGGATGACTGGGTATTGCGGATAGCGATAGACCACCGTCCACCCCCCCATCAGCGCGCCCTCTAGATACCGCTTGCGGTGAGAAAGACCACGCCGAGACCGGTGGCGATCTGAGTCCAACCGACGGTCCTGGCGCGCACCGGCGGGCGGTTGAGAGACACAACTGCGAGGAGGCCGATGCCTGCGATGGCCGCGACGGATGTCCACGGCACGGCGTCATATGCGGCGGCAACGGCGATAGCCAGCAGTGTCCCGAGCTGTACTGAGTAGATGGCGGTGGCGCCAACGGGTTTGTTGTGCACTCTTCTGATCTGGCCGCGAACAAGGGTGATCGTCGTGACGTTGCGGGCGATCAGGACAAACCACAAACCAAAGGCGGGAATCGGGTCCCACCCACCGGCGAGGGAGATCGCCGTAACGGTCGCCCCCATTGCTGCTGAGCCGATGAGTTCCGCGGCGAGGGTGTGATTCCGTCCATGAGCATCCGCATAGAGCGCAAACCCTGCGAGAGGCACGGCGATTGCAATCGGCTGCCAGAAGGAGGCTTCCGCTGTCACGAGAGCTCCGACCGCCCCGGCAACTGCCAGGGCCCCGTATCCCAAGGAGAAGGCGAGCGCTACCGAACTTCGCGGCAGCCATCGTCTCCGCACGAGATCGGTCGAGACCAGCTTCACCGGACGACGCGCCAAAAAGATCGTGAGTGCGGCCACCGAAATCTCCCACGCTGCCGCCGATGACGCCACCAGCAGACCGAGAATGATCGGCTCCAGGGTGAACCCCCAGCCACCGTGCTCCGCCGGCAATGCAATCGACTTCCAGCCGACTGGGTTCGGGCGCGGTCGTGCGTCTGTGGTTGTGGACATCATCAAATCCTATGGCATCGAACCTTCGACATCATGTCGGCTTAGCCCCGCCCTCGATGAGCCCGGTACAGATCGATCAGAGCGTTGGTGGATGCATCGTGGTTTGGTTGGATTGGACCTTCAGCAGCCAGTTCGGCATTGATCCTCGTGGCAAGGACCTTCCCTAGTTCGACTCCCCACTGATCGAACGAGTTGATACCCCAGATGACTCCCTGGGTAAACACCTTGTGCTCGTACAGCGCAACAAGCTGACCCAACACAGACGGAGTGAGCTTGTCGGCGAGAATCACCGAGGTGGGCCGGTTACCCGGGAAGGTGCGGTGGGGCACCAGGTCGACCCCTACCCCCGACTCGGCCACCTCTTGCGCGGTCTTGCCAAAGGCGAGGGCCTCTGCCTGTGCGAACAGGTTGCCTATGAGCAGATCGTGCTGGTCCCCGAGCGCATCTGTCGGTTCGAGAAACCCAATCAGATCAGCCGGGACCACGGTGGTGCCCTGGTGCAGCAGCTGGTAGAAGGCATGCTGGCCGTTGGTACCCGGTTCTCCCCAGACGATCGGGCCGGTGTCACCCGGGACCGGGGTCCCATCGAGCTGGACGCGCTTGCCGTTTGACTCCATGTCGAGTTGTTGTAGGTACGCCGCAAAACGATCTAGGTCCTGGGCGTACGGGAGTACGGCATAGGTGGGATATCCGAGGACATTTCGATACCAGACACCGATCAAACCGAGTAACGCAGGAACGTTTCTCTCGAGCGGGGTGGAACGGAAGTGCTGATCGATAGCCCGAAACCCATTCAGCATCTCTCGAAACCGGTTGGGGCCAATGGCGATCATCAAAGGGAGCCCAATCGCCGCGTCAAACGAGTAACGCCCTCCCACCCAATCCCAGAAGCCAAACATGTTGTCGGTATCGATGCCGAAGTCGGCCACCTCGGTGGCGTTTGTTGAGACTGCAACAAAGTGCCTGGCGATGGCCGACTCGTCACCACCGAAGCTATCGAGGACCCACTGTCTTGCAGCCCTGGCATTGGTCAGGGTCTCCAACGTCGTGAATGTCTTGGATGCGATCACGAACAAGGTCTCCGCGGGTTTGATCCCATCGAGCGTGGCGACAAGGTGTGCAGGGTCGATGTTGGAGACAAATAGCACGTCAATACGCGGGTGCCGGTAATGGCGAAGTGCGCGGTAAGCCATCGCCGGACCGAGATCTGATCCGCCGATTCCGATGTTGACGACGGTCCTAATGGCCTGACCGGTGTGCCCGACCCAGGTGCCGGACCGAACCAGCTCGGAGAACGAAGACATCGCGTCGAGGACGCCGTGAACATCGGCCACGACGTCCTTACTGTCGACGGTGAACTCGTCGCCGACAGCGGCCCGCAGGGCGGTGTGCAACACAGGGCGGTCCTCGGTGACGTTGATCCGCTCCCCGGAAAACATGGCGTCGATTCGGGCAGGCAACCCGGCTGCCTCCGCCAGCGCGACGAGCCGCTCGACGGTGTCGCCATTGATCAGATGCTTAGACAGGTCCACCCGGAGGTCACCGGCGTTGTACATGAACTGTGCTGCTCGTCCGGCGTCTGCCGCAAACAGCTCGCGTAGATCCGCGGGGCTCTCATCCCGGTGGGCGCGTAAGGCGGCCCATTCCGGTCCGTCGTAAGACACAGGCATTCGTTTCCTTCGTAGATTGCAGAGCCGAGCCTATCAATTGCCAGCATGGTTGGATCTCGGTCGGTAGCCTCGGAGCATGCATTCGATCCAGATTCATGAACCAGGCGGCCCAGACGTACTTCAGTGGCAGGAAACAAACGCCCCGGCAGCCGGAACCGGCCAGTTGCTCGTGTCGGTCGTGGCTGCCGGCGTCAACTACATCGACACATATCACAGGCGCGGCATCTACCCACTTCCGCTCCCGCTTGTGCCGGGCCTCGAGGGCAGCGGGATCGTCGATGCCGTTGGTGAAGCTGTCACCGGATTCTCCGTCGGAGACAGGGTGGCGTGGACCGATCAGCTCGGTTCCTACAGCGAACAGGTCGTGATCGCAGCCAACCGGGCAGTCATCGTCCCTGAAGAGACACCATTGATGACGGCCGCGGCGATGATGCTGCAGGGCATCACTGCTCACTATCTCTCGTCTGATACCTTCGAGCTCCGGGCAGGTCATCGTTGCTTGATCCACGCGGGAGCGGGGGGTGTCGGTCGCTTGCTCATCCAAATGGCCCGCCGGGTAGGTGCCGAGGTCTTCACGACGGTCTCGACTGATGAGAAGGCACGGCTGGCCCGTGAGGCCGGGGCGACCCATGTGATCAACTACGCGGAAGCCGACTTCGTCGAGGAGGCCGAACAGATTGGTGGCGACCGTTCGTTGGATGTCATCTACGACGGTGTCGGGGCCTCAACCTTCGAGAGGGGCTTGACCCTCCTGAAACCGCGCGGCCTTATGGTGCTCTTCGGACAGTCAAGCGGCACCGTTCCGCCCTTCGACCTCGGGACGTTGGCTCGACTTGGCTCGCTATACGTGACCCGGCCGACGATGGGTTCTTACATCTCAACCAGGGAAGACCTTCAAGCCCGCACCGACGAGCTCTTCGGCTGGACGGCGAGTGGCGAACTCGAGGTACATGTTGACCGCACCGTGCCTCTTGATAACGCCCGGGGGGCACATCGCGCTCTAGAAGGTCGTAAGACCACTGGCAAGATACTGCTTGTGCCATAGTGATGGCATGAGCACCACACCGACCACATTCCTCGACCTTGCGACCGAAGTCGAAATCCCCGAGAACGGCACATTGAGTCGTGTGATCTACAAGGACGACCAGATCCGGCTGGTAGCTTTCGCGTTCGATACCGGCCAGGAACTGACCGACCACGCCGCCGGAGTGGCCGCCATCGTCCAGGTCGTTTCGGGGCGACTTGAGATCTCACTCGATGGTGAGGTCTCAGAGATTGGCCCGCATTCGTGGATCCACATGCCGCCACGTCTCCCCCACGCAGTAAAAGCGCTCGAGCCGAGTGTGATGATCCTGTCGCTACTCAAGCAAGAGGCATAGACGTCACCTAGCCGCTACTTCGCTGAGTGCTTCTATCCGATGACGATGAGCAGTCCACCGAGCACCATGGCGACGGCGCCGATGATGACCAGTTGTGTTTCCGTGAGTGCATCCGGGATGGCCCGATAGGCCGACAAATCCTCGCTGACCGCAAGCGCGGCGACTATCAATGCCACCATCCCGAGCAGTACGAGGATCATCCCGAGCGAACTAGTCGCAAACAACGCCATCAAGGCCAGGACGATGACTGCGGCCGAGGCAATCGACCAGCGCACGACACGATCCTGGAGCCAGGTTGTCCACCGCTCGCCATCGAACAGTTTGGCAACTGTGCGAGCACGATCTGACAACGGGGTTTGTTCCTTTGGCTCGCTCCTGCCGGTATCTGTCCGATCGACGCGGGTAGCGTCTCTCCGGCCCGCCGGACGCGAATCCTTTCGCTTCGCCGGACGAGAGTCGCTCTGCTCGGCCCGCTGCGATCTCCTCGGTCTAGCCCGGCGCGAACGCTTCTGTTTGGGTTGGTAGAAGCTTACCGCCGCCGCGAAAGACGCTTGGTCCCGCACGTTGACAACGATGTCTTCACCGTCGAGAGCCATGTGCAGACCATCACCGTGATGCTCGATAGACAGGGCATCCAGCGACCATGTTCCTAGTTCCTGGTCACCGGCGGTGACACTCAACATGTCGGCATCGACATCAAACACCGCCTCCACAACATCGGAGGTGGCAGAGATCTTCAGCGAACCTTCATAAGAAGCCATCCGCATTTTTCGGATGATAGTGAAGCCGGCTTTAGCGTTCCGGCAGGAACCAAGATCGGCCGTATTCTCTTTCGGATCACAACTGACTTGATTCAGTTC
>JAYEIP010000226.1:0-8171 GCA_034660155.1 Actinomycetota bacterium
GATTCTGCCGGTCTCACGGTGACGGAGATTCGCGCCAAATGTCGGCGTCTCAAGCGACGCAATGGGCTTGGTCTGGTGGTCGTCGACTATCTCCAGCTAATGCACGGTACCGCTGGCGAGAATCGTCAGCAGGAAATCGCCATTATCAGTCGAAGCCTCAAGAACCTGGCCCGTGAGCTTGATCTCCCGGTGATCGCAGTCTCCCAGCTAAACCGTTCGCTGGAGCAACGTGAAGACAAACGACCCCGGCTGGGCGATCTACGTGAATCAGGAGCCATAGAACAGGACGCGGACATCGTGTTGTTCATCTATCGCCACGAGTATTACCACCCGGAAGCTATCGAGACCAAAGGCATCGCTGAGGTGGCTATCGCCAAACACCGGCAAGGTTCCGTCGGTCGTGTCGATCTCACCTTCCTACCCGAGTTCACCCTGTTTTCAGACATGGGCCGTGACACTCCGGTTATCTAGTGCCGCAATGAGTCGGGATTCGCTACTCGCGCACATACCTCGGGTAGGTCGTCTTTGCGACCGCGGCGACGTCGAGGTCAATGTCCACGGTGACGAAGGGCTCGTCGTCGGTGGTCAATCCGAGCACATCACCGTCTTCCGGTTCGATGATCCATCCCTGCCCGGCCCACTCAAACCCGTCAGTGCCGGTACCATCGCGGTTTGACGACAGACAGAATGCTCCTGACATCACGGCAGCCGCCCGGCCTCCGGCTAGCCACTTGTCAGCCGAAGCCAAGCCGGTTGCCCGTGGTGTTGCCAGGATTTGTAGTCCCTGTTTAGCGTAGGCTCGGGCGTGCTCCGTGAACCACAGCTCGGTGCAGATCAGGAAGCCGATACTCAGACCCTCCGTCACAATCGAGGAGAAATCCTTGGGACCGCGCTCGTACCATTCCGCTTCCCAGAACCCGGATTCGTTGGGCAGGTAGTACTTCAAGTGACCAGGCCGGTAGCCGCCGGCCGCCGACCACACAAAGCCTTCGTTGTGGTTGGTTTCGTCGCGGAGAACTGGTTGGGTGGCGATAACGATCGCTGGAACCAGGTCAGTCAGGGCTTTGCGCCAGCTGTCATGCTCGACCACCCCGGACATCCACGCCGATTGGTCTACCTCCTGTGAGGCTGCCAGCCACCGTGAGAATGGCATCTCGGGAAGCAGGACTAGCTCGGAGCGCTCCCGCCGGCAATGCTCGACGAGCCGACTCCACTCGGCATCTAGCTGGTGAACGTTGTCGGGTAACTGGCAGACGGTGACTCTCATAGTTCACTTGCTTCCTGGGGCGGACCGAATTGTTTGCGGAACGTGAAAGCTCGATGGGTTGGGCCATTGCCCTGCAAGTGGTCGAGGCGAGCGACGCCGTCCTCAATGCTTGGCAGCGTCCCTACGGGCACCCACCACAAACACACGTGGGCCTCACCCATCCGCCGGAACCACTCGCTCCTGCGTCGCATGAAGTCGGTGTGCCCGGACCGATACACGTACTCATACAAGTCGTCGACTGATTCCCACACGGTGAGGTTGACGATTACGAGCTCATCCTCATACGCCTGCACACCGGTGGCGTCACCATCTTCTGTTTGAAGACGCCACACAAAACCCGGGCTTTTCTCTGCTAGGGCGTTAATGGGCTCGAGCGCCGCGACGAATTCTGCAATCTCGGGATCATCCACAGGTGCCCGGAGACGGGCGATGTTGATTTGGGCGATGTGATGCTTGGCCATACATGCAACCTAACGCATGGGTGACTGCTTTCTTGTCGGTGCCCGTGCGTAGGCTGTACCTATGACACAGCGTGGAACGATCGCGACGGACGGGAGGGCTTTCCTCCTAGATCTGGGTTTGCTGGTTCTTGGTGCTTTTAGCATCCTGATTCTGTTCTCATTCGGTGGTCAGGTAATCGTGGCCCCGGTACTGCTTCCGGTGCAGTGGCTCATCGCTCGCAACGTCTCCGGGGGGGCATCGCGTAGTTTCTCGATACTCGGTGCGCTGCTGCTTGCCGAGGTGGTGTTAGTGGGTTCGACATTGCTGATAGGCGAGCGCCCTGCAGGTGTAATTGTGGGTTTGCTTCTCGCCGTAGGAGCCGCGGCGATCTTCTACAGGACCTCGCAGAACTAATTGCGAACGGTTTGCAGAAAGTGCGCGCCGTTTATTGGGTTCGTGCATCTATGTACCAAGACACGAAGTTCCCCCGCCCCGCGGCAAGGGGGACAACGGACGAAGTGGCTACGGACGATCTAGGAGTATGACAATGAAACTATTGATAGGTGACTATTTCACCGAAGTAACGGCCAACACCACCAAGGGCGAGATCACCTTGCCCGACGCATACCTCGGTAGCTGGTTCGTACTGTTCAGCCACCCGGCCGACTTCACCCCCGTATGCACAACCGAGTTCGTTGCCTTCCAAAAGCGCTCGAAGGAATTCGATTCTCTCGGGACCAAGCTGATCGGCCTCAGTGTCGACTCAATCGAAGACCACCATGGTTGGGTCGCTTGGATTAAAGAGAATCTCCACATTGGCATTGAGTTCCCGATCATCGATGATGCGGATCGCAAGGTATCGCTGGCACTAGGCATGCTGCGTGATGATTCCCTCGACACGGTGACGGCCCGGTCCGTTGTCATCGTCGATGACATGGGCATCGTCCGTACCATCCTCGAATACCCCAAGGAAATAGGACGCAACCTCGACGAGGTGGTTCGGGTCGTCAAGGCACTTCAGCTTGCCGATGCCCGGGGAGTGAACACCCCCGCCAACTGGCCGCACAATGAGCTTGTTGGTGACAAGGTGATCATCCCACCGGGAGTCCCAGTATCCGATGAGGAGATCGAGGCCGAAGGCATCACCGTTCTCTCCGACTGGTTCAGGTACAAGGAACTGATCTGAAGACTTCCAGGTAAAGACGCAACTCGCTGGTGACAACACCCGATCCGGCCCAGATCGTCCGCTGGGCTGGGTCGGGTGAGCCTCGTGAAGCACCGGTCCGATCTCTAGCGACGTGCTATCCCGCCGGGCTTGTCGTCAGTTCCCGCCTGAGGTTGCGACGGGCACGGTGCAACGTCGACTTGGTTGCGGGAACAGTGGTTTCTAAGAGATCGGCGATCTCCGCTGATGGCAACCCACATCCATCCTTGAGAACAAGCACCCGTTGGTAATTGGCCGGCAGTCGCTCGAGAGCGGCCACGACTGTTCGGCGGGCCTCGGCTTCGATGGCGGCGTCCTCCGGCTGATCTTTCGGAGTGGGTATAGCAGCCGATCCGGTCGGGTCGGGAGCTGTCGCTAGCAAGAGGTCCAGAGAGTCGGGCGTGGCCCGGCGCCGCATCATCCGGCACTCGTTGGTGGCAATAGTGTGCAGCCAGGTTCTCACTGAGGCATCACCACGGAAACCGTCAATCTGCTGAGCTGCTTTCAGTAGCGCGTTTTGGGCAACATCTTCGGCATCCTCAGGATGACGGCACAGATAGCGCGCAAACCGCCGCAAGTCCTCTGAGTATTCCCATATTGCATCGTCGGGCGTCATCCGGGCATGGTACCGGCAGTGAAGCTATCGGAGTCCGGCGTGTAGTGGCAACTATTCGCCCGTATCAACGCCAGACTCCAGATGTGGAGGGGGAGCGAGGTCGGGTGACTGAACGGCGGCTCCGGCCACCTTGGCACCGTGGTGCATGGCGTTTCGTAACCGCTCTTCTTCCATCCAAGCTGTCACGAACCCGGCAAAGAAGGCGTCGCCGGCTCCGTTGGTGTCGACGGCCTCCGACACGGCTACGGCATCGATGTCGACCCACCCCTCCTCGGCCGTGAGGCCGGAGGCGCCCGCGGAGCCATGGGTGCAGATCGCCGCACGGGTTCCGGCTGCAATTCTTTCCTCCAGGAAACTCCGCCAATCAGGGTGGGCCACCGAGCTCATCAAGAGGTAATCGGCCGCCTCCACGAACTCGCGGTGATATGGATTGATCCCGTCGTAATCGTGGATGTCGACCCAGATGGGTTTGTCTATTTCCTGCAGCATCGGGAGGAACTGGCGGCAGTAGTTCATGATCGTGACAGAGACGACGTCGGCAGTACCAGCCGCATCGGCTACGGATTCGACAGCTACGTCGAAGTCCTGCGAACCCGGGTTGGCAAAAATCGAGATACGGTCACCGTTGGCGTCCATGAGGTTAATGTGACGCATCGTGCCCTCGGGATCGATGGCGGAGATGAAGTTGATTCCCCGGGATTGGAAGACTTCACGAATACGACGGCCCGGGGCGTCGTCACCGATCAATCCCCATACCGTGACATCTGCGCCAAGGTGCCGCAGGTTCAATGCCTTGCCGGCACCGCTGGATCCAACCGTCTCGTGGCTGCCCCGAGTGAAGACGGTTTGCGGTCTGGGCTCCGGGAACGAATCCACGTACACCATCGTGTTCCAGGCCACTCCGCCGAGCAGCAGTGCCTGCAGGGGGTCTCGTTTGGTTGGCATCGGCTGAACTGTAACGGCGACGCGGGGTCCGTGGGACTAGGTTCAAAGGCATAGCTCCCCTGGAGGGAACCCATGCCGGTTGAGAATCCTGACGGTACCCAGGTTCACATGACAGAGCGCTTTGCTGCGCCGCCGGAGCGTCTCTGGCGGGCGTTTACTGAACCCGCCGACATGGCAGAGTGGATGTGGGGCGGCTACGGCTCCAACTGTGTCGCGTCGGCGGATCTTCGTGTCGGTGGCCGCTACAGCGTCTACACCGACTCGAACGCAACGGAGCACGGCTGGCACACAGATCGGGTGGGGCGGCTCGGTGTCTATATCAAGATCGTGCCAGAACAGCGGCTCGTCTACACACTGCACTGGGATGCCCCGGTGGACTACAACCAGCAGGGCGGTGTCATCCTTGACGAAGTCGTCATTGTGATGTTCGAAGACGACGATGGGGGGACGCTTGTCGACCTTCGCCACATTGGAATCCCCGACGATGGAGGCTCCGCCATCGAACACGGTAGAGGCACCGTCGAAGAGTTCGAATGGCTGGCCAGACTGGTGGATGGGTAGTCACCTTCGGTGGCTACCTTGGGAGCTCGCGGGGCGAACTCCAAGGCCGGTTGGACACCTGCAGACGCCTGCGGACACCTGCGAGGACCCCCCTAACCCAGCGGCGGCCGCTGCGGTACCTTCCCCCCAAAGGGGGGACTGATGACCGTCGCTGGCCGTCACTGTCAGAGGGGGGACTGATCCGGAGGGGGGACTGATAGGCGGGGGAGCATGAGCGGGGGAGCTGTCGTAGTTCTTGTCGTTCGCATGCTTCTAGGGTGTATCCGATGCAACTTCTTTCGGTACAGATCGCGACGGCGCAGGACATTCAGATCGGGAGTCGAACCGACAAGACCGGGATCTTCAAGCTTCCGGTGGAGAATGCCGAGATCCGGGAGTTGGGGCTGGTTGGCGATGCCATTATTAGCACCCGGCACCACGGTGGGCCGGATCAAGCCGTCTATGTCTACAGCGATGAGGACTATGCGTGGTGGCGGGCGGAGCTGGGTGCCGAACTCCCGCCGGGAACCTTTGGCGAGAATCTCACTTTCAGTGGGTTTGGTGCTGGAGAGGTCCATGTCGGTGATCGATGGACGATGGGGGACGTCGTTCTGGAGACCACCGCACCCCGTCTCCCGTGTGCAACCTTCGCCGCCCGGATGGACGACGGCGGTTTTGTGAGGCGGTTCAGGGCCGGACGCCGGCCAGGGTTCTACGCTCGTGTGATTGTTCCCGGCACGGTGACGTCCGGTCTCGAGGTCTCGAAGACACCCTCGTCAAGCGAAGTCACCGTCATGGAAGTCTTCGACATCTCCTACGACACCGACGCCAGCGCTGAGGAACTGCGCAGAGCCCTGGCGGCGCCTATCGCAATACGGGATCGGGTTGACCTGGAACGACGTCTCACGAAATTCGGCTGATCAGGCCCGTGGCCGTCCGTAGCGGTCGAAGAACACGGCTGTACTCGTCACCATGACATGTTCGAGCAGGGAATCTTCGATCCCGACGGAGTGGAATTGCGCGAGGATCTCATCGAGACTGCCCATGCCTGCCGGGTAGTCGGTTCCCATTAGGACCCGGTCTCGATGTCGTTTCATCCCATCGTGCAATGTCTCGATCAGACCATCAGGGGTGTCCATCCAAGCGAACGATCCCGGCACGTTGGTGAGATCGAGCCACACCTGTGGGAACCGGTCGGCGAGGGAGAAACCCCAGTCGAGGTCGGGGAACCCAACGTGGGGGAGCACGACCGGAAGGTCCGGATACTGCTCCAGCATCTCCTCCATCCCGCCTCGATCGAAATCGTGCCCATACCACTCGTCGTATCCGGTGTGGATGTAGATGGGCAGGCGTTCTCTTTCCACGTAGCTGAGGACTTCCCCGAGACGGGAGTCCCAGGGGTTGAACCGTTGCACCATGGGGTGGAACTTGAAGCCCGCCATCTCGAAGCGTTCGACCGCTTCCTGAGCGACGGCCAACGGATCGGGGTCGTCGGCATGCACTCCGCCAAATGGTGTGATCTCTGGAACCCGCTCCGCCAATTCCTGTCCCCAGGCGTGCAACTCTGCTGCCTCGCCGGGTGCGATCGGAAACAACAGATTGGCCCAACGCACTGCACCGGCGGCCCGCAGATCACGCACCGCCTGGTCCGCGGTGATGTCGACCGGCACCTTGAAGTCGAGTACCGCACGATGGATCCAGCGCATGAGACCACCCATGCGCTCGACGGGGAAGAGGTGCGTGTGACAGTCGTAGAAGCGGGTTGGCATCGCACAAAGATTAGTGCAGCACCGTGGGCCACGAACCTTGGAGAAGCAATGTGCATTTTGTGTTCTGAGGGCTTAGTATGGGTCCCGATCAAAGCCGCCAATAGGAGAGGGCAATGGCAGAAATCACGCTCAAAGGGCTCGGCAAGGTCTACCCGGACGGCACCCGTGCGGTCGGGGATGTTGACCTCGATATAGAAGACGCAGAGTTCCTCGTACTTGTCGGCCCATCAGGTTGTGGCAAGTCGACGATTCTTCGCATGATCGCCGGTCTGGAGGAAATCACCGAGGGTGAGATGTACATCGGGGACATGCTGGTGAACGATGTGCAGCCCAAGGACCGCGACATCGCCATGGTTTTCCAGAACTATGCCCTGTACCCGCACATGACGGTGTACGACAACATGGCATTTGGCTTGAAGCTTCGCAAGATGGCCAAAGAAGACATCGATCGTCGCGTCAAAGACGCCGCCGCTACTCTCGAAATCACTGAGTTTCTCGACCGCAAGCCAAAGGCTCTCTCCGGTGGTCAACGCCAGCGTGTTGCCATGGGTCGCGCCATCGTGCGTGAACCGAAGGCGTTCCTCATGGATGAGCCGCTGTCCAACCTCGACGCCAAACTGCGTGTCCAGATGCGTTCCGAGATCAGTGAGCTCCACCAGCGGCTCGGAACCACCACCGTCTATGTGACTCACGACCAGATCGAGGCGATGACCCTCGGCCACCGGGTTGCGGTCCTCAAGCCGGTGAGTGCGCAGCGTCCCGACAACCTTCAGCAGGTGGCACCGCCTTCCGAGCTGTACTCCAACCCGGTCAATCTGTTCGTGGCCGGCTTTATCGGCAGCCCCGCGATGAACATGGTGAACGCCACCCTCGAGTCCACTGCTACGGGTATGTATGCGTCGTTCGCCAACGAGCGGCTGCTGGTCGACCAGCAAGCCATTGATCGCCATCCGGGGCTGGCGGATCGGGTTGGCGATGTGCTCGTCATGGGCATCCGTCCCGGCAATTTTGAGGAACAGTCGATCACCGGGCCCGCTCCGGATCGCACGATCACCGCGACCATCAATGTTGCTGAGATCCTTGGTTCGGAGACCTTTGTCCACTTCGAAATCGATACGCCTCCCGTGGTGACTCCCGACATTGAGGAGTTACTCGCCGATAGCGGCGGGGATATCGAGTCGCTCGGCAACACGACGAAGTTCACCGCCCGCATCAATTCTGACGTTGCAGTGTCGCTCGGTCAGCCGATGACCTTGACGGTTGACACCTCAAAGATGCATTTCTTTGACCCGGCAACCGGGTTGCGTATCGGCAAGAAGTCCTGAGAGGATCAGTGGATGGGAGTAGCGGCTTTGCCGCTCAGCTCCCTGTTTCGCCTGGGAAGACTGC
>JAYEIP010000227.1:0-28190 GCA_034660155.1 Actinomycetota bacterium
CTGAGGGTTTGGTGTCGGAGAGAAGACTCGAACTTCCACTAGACAATGTCTCACTAGGCCCTCAACCTAGCGCGTCTACCAATTCCGCCACTCCGACGAATCTAGCGGCGAGAGTATAACCCTGCCCGCCTGCCACAGATTCTACGCCACGGGCCGACCCCGCCGGCTACACCATCTGTACGACCTCCGGGAAGTGGCATGCGACCCAGTGGCCGGATTCAAGCTCCTGCAGCGCAGGCTCGTCAACATCGCATTTCCCTGCCTCGGCCTTCGGGCATCTGGTGTTGAACCGGCATCCCGCCGGCGGATGCGCTGGTGATGGAATATCACCCTCGAGAATGATGCGCTCTCGGTTCGCCTCGACTGCCGGGTCAGGAATCGGTACTGCCGACATCAGGGCATGGGTGTAGGGATGCATCGGGCGGTGGAACAGGGCCTCACGATCCGTCATCTCGACGATCTTGCCGAGGTACATGACGGCGACACGATCTGAGATGTGCCGCACCACCGACAGGTCGTGGGCGATGAACAGGTACGTAAGGCCGAACTCATCCTGGAGATCCTGCATGAGATTTAGGACCTGCGCCTGAATGGAGACATCCAGGGCGGATACCGGCTCGTCAAGCACCATGAACTGCGGATTGAGGGCCAGCGCCCGGGCCACGCCAATACGTTGCCGCTGCCCACCCGAGAACTCATGTGGATACCGGTTGGTGTGCTCGGGGCTGAGACCGACCACCTCGAGAAGATGCTTGACCCGCTCCAGCCGTTCCGCCTGTGTACCCGATCCGTGAACCGTCATCGGCTCAGCAACGATGCTGGCGACCGTCATCCTTGGATTCAACGAAGCGTACGGGTCCTGGAAGACGATCTGCAGCTCGCGCCGGAGGCCACGTAACGTCTCCCTGTCGGCGGCCGCGACATCGACTGGCGCGTTGATGCTGCCATCGTCGGCCGCACCCTGGAACCACACCTCGCCGCTCGTGGGCTCGAGCAAACGCAACACGGAGCGCGCGGTTGTCGACTTCCCACAGCCGGACTCACCGACCAATCCCAGGGTCTCGCCTCTCTTGACCTGGAACGAAATATCGGTGACAGCCTGGACTGCCCCGACCTTCTTCTTGAAGAACACGCCTCGCATGACGGGGAATTCCTTCACCAGGTGATTGACCCTGAGGATGACATCTTCCGGCAGATCCTCGGCGCCCTGGCTCTCCGCTCTGTCCAATGTGTCCGTCACGTCACAGCTCCAAGTTCGATGTTCTTGAGATCGAGCTCATCCGACCGGTGGCAGGCAACCTTCTGACCCTCGGGACTCTGATGGAGGATCGGCAGCGCTTCCCGACAGATGTCTGTGGCAAAGTCGCAGCGGGGATTGAAACGGCATCCCAAGGGTGGGTTGATCAGCGATGGAGGCGCCCCCCGTACCGAGTTGAGACGGTCCTGGTGGGTCTCGTCAAGCCGGGTCATCGAACCCAGCAGGCCCCAGGTATACGGATGCTGCGGGTTGTGGAAGATCTCGGACGCGGTCCCGCGTTCCACGATTGACCCTGCATACATCACCTGGATGTTGTCACAGAAGCCGGCGACGACACCAAGGTCGTGCGTGATGAGCAGGACCGCCGTGTTCCGCTGGTCTGCGAGCTCCAGCATCAAGTTCATAATCTGGGCCTGAGTGGTCACATCCAGGGCCGTCGTCGGCTCATCTGCGATCAGCAGCTTCGGATCACACGACAAACCCATGGCGATCATCACCCGCTGTCGCATGCCTCCGGAGAACTGGTGCGGATAGTCCTCCATCCGATTCTTGGCCTGTGGTATCTGCACAGCAGCCAGCGTACCGATAGCAATTTCACGCGCCTCGGACTTCGAGACATCCTGGTGGAGCAGGATGGTCTCCACCAACTGGTCGCCAATCGTGTAGACCGGGTTCAGGGCCGTCATCGGGTCCTGGAAGATCATCGCAATCTCCCCGCCGCGCACCTGTTGCATCTCTGTTTCGGGAAGCGTCAAGAGGTCCCGGCCGTCGAACTCGATCTTGCCGGTAACAATCTCACCTGCCGGCGGTTCGATCAATCTCATGATCGACATCGCGGTCACAGACTTGCCGCATCCAGATTCGCCGACGACACCTCGCCGTTCCCCAGCTTCGACGACAAAGGACACGCCATCGACGGCCTTCACGATTCCCTCTTCTGTGGAGAAGTACGTCCTGAGATCTTCTACGTTAAGCAGCGGTTCAGCCAACGTCCCTACTTTCGTTCGATAGTCTGCGTTGGGTCCAAGGCGTCGCGCAGGCCATCGCCGACGAAGTTGACCGCCAGGACAGTCGAGATTAGTGCCAACGCCGAAAACACCAGTTCCCACCAGAACCCGCGTACGGCGATGCGGCCGCCGGCAGCGGCCATGCCTCCCCACGTCGGAATCGGTGGCCTCACGCCAAATCCGAGGAAGGACAGCGCTGCCTCGACGATGATGGCGAGGCCCACGATAAGCGTGGTCTGCACAATGATCGGACTTAGCGCGTTCGGAAGGATATGCCTGAAGATGATGCGACGGTCGCTAGCTCCGGCGGCTCTCGCCGCCTCAACGAATTCCTTCTCGCGCAGCGAGAGGAACTCGGCGCGCACAATCCGAGCCAGGGCACCCCAGATGAGTAATCCGAGGAGCACCGCTATGCCCCAGGCTCCCTGTTTCAAGAAACCGGGCACAAACTCCAAGTCGGGGAGAACCCGGCCTACGACGATAGCCACTGGCAACAGCGGAAGGCCAAGCACCAGGTCGGTAAACCGCATCAACGATTGGTCGGTCACGCCTGGGTAGTAACCGGCAAGCGAGCCGACGATAGTCCCCAGTACGGCAACGAGCAGGCCGGTGACAACCCCAACGGCAAGGCTGGCCCGGCCGCCGTGGATCACGCGTGACAACACGTCGCGCCCGATGTCGTCCGTGCCGAACGGGAGAGATGCCCGCGGGGCAACATTCACAAGGATACGGCCCGAGTCGTCCGGGAGTTGATCGGCATAGTGGTTGATGTGGGGCAGGTCTATCAGACCGAAGTTGGACAGCAGGAACAGCCCGCTAAAACCACCGACAAGGGCCAGCGCAACCGCCATGCCCCGTAGCTTTCCCTGAACGGCTCGATAGGCGCCGAAGAAAGCGACGACCGTCACAACAATCATGATGAGCTGCGTGATGCCGCTCATCTCAATGGGCCCGCTTCCGCAGAACGTGTCGTTCTTAGCGCAGGTAAACAGAGGCGCCATGAGGGCTACGAAAGAAATGAACCCAAGGTAGAACGCTGCGACCATCGCGATTCGGTGCCGCCGCAGACGGCTCACAAACAGATCCCATTGTGTGATGGGTTCTGCTGATATGCCCTCAGTTGCGTCGAGCGCGGTCTCGTCGACCGATCCCCGCTCAGTCATAGCGAACCCGTGGATCGAGGACACCATAGAGAACATCGGCAAGGATGTTCATGACGACAACGCCGGCACCGATAGCCATCACGACAGCCATGATGGTCGGGTAGTCGATTGATTGGATGGCGCCGAGGTAAAGCCGGCCTACGCCCGGCCAGGCGAAGATCGACTCAGTGATAATGGCTCCACCAATGATGGTCGCGATGTCCAGAGACACCAGCGTTACGATGGGAATGAGAGCGTTTCGGAGGGCGTGCTTGACGATGATCGTTCGCCGTGGCAGACCCTTGGCTTTCGCCGTACGTAGATAGTCACTGTGCATCACCTCAAGCATCGATGCCCGCTGGAATCTCGAATACCCGGCCATTGAGATTGCCGCGATCGAGATCGCCGGCAACGTCAGGTGCTGGAGGATATCGCCCCACTGGGCGAGCGACGGCAACCCGAGGAAACCTCGACCCAGCTCCGAGTACCCGGAACTGGTCATTCCCGCAACGTAGAAGATCTTCACCCCGGTCCACCGCTCCAGATTGAGCGCCAGCAGTAACTGCAAGCCGACACCAATGATGAAGATCGGAGTAGAGAATGTGATGAACGACAGCGTTGTCCCCATCTGGTCAAAGAACGAGTACTGCTTGATCGCCTGATAAATGCCGAGGGGGATGCCGATTATCAAAGCTAGCAACAGGGCTGTCCCGCCCAGTCGGAAAGTGTTGCCGGCAGCACCGAAGATGTTGTCCCACACCGGGCCGTCACCACGGAACGAAATCCCCCAGTTGAGAGCGAAAATGATCCGGCTCTTCACAATCCAAAACGCCCCGGCCCACGCCGCAATCAGCGAGAACGCCCGGAAGGTTCTCCACCAGTTAGCCTTTACGTTTACGAAGAAGACACCCACCGAATAAGCGGCCGCGGCCACTACTGCTGCAACTGCGACCCAGCTGCGGATACCCAACTTGCCAAAGATGACCGTCACGCCCTCCTGTGCCGGCACGTCAATCGGCGTCACAAAATTCCGCAACCAAATCAAGTACTGCTGATACCAGGGTTTGTCCAAACCCCACTGCTCCGTTAACAGTGCAATCACCGGCTGCATCCTCGGATTGAGCTTCAGCCGGTCCAACGGCGAGCCTCCAGAGAACTGGATGAGCATGAACACGATCAGGCTCAGCGCAAACAGCGTGACAATGCCGTATACCAGTCGTCGAATAATGTAGGAGAGCAAACTTGTCCCGTCTCTGCTCGGCTTCGGCGACTATACCAGGCGAGGCGGGCCACGCCGAGGGCGTCACCACCCCGTCACGACTGGATCCCGACGAGAAAGGGACCCGCCGTGGCGGGTCCCTTTCGAATCAGCTGGTTGTCGATTCGACCTATAGGTCGAGCCGGTACCAGTCCTCCATGTTCCACAGGTCGGAAGCCTGTGATGGGTTGTGCTTGTACCCACCGACTTCATCGCCCCAAACAGCAGCCGTCACGAGACGGGCATACAGCGGGATGATGACGACCTGGTCCGCCAGGATCTGCTCACCTTCCTGCATCAGCGGAACGAGTACGGCCTCATCAACCGACGCGTTCAACTCGTCGCGGATCTCGGCGAACCGCACGGTGTTCTCGTCGATGACCACGGAGTCAGGGGAACCCCATCGGTAGACATTTTGCCCATCCGGCGGCGGGAGCTCCGGGTCGAACAGGTCAAACAGGCTGATCCCACCGGAGAATCCCGGAGTACCAAGCCATGCCCACTCGCCAAAGTCCCAGAGACCGTTATCGAGTGTCTCACCGAAGAACAGCTGCGAATCCTCGAGCTGGTTCTCGTAGGTGACGCCAACATCCTCGAACATGTTCACGAAGAGCTCGGAGAGCTTGACGCGAGCATCGTTGTTCGATGTCGTCGAGAAGACGGTGAAGAGCTCGTCGACTCCGAGTTCAGCCTTGGCGTCCTCGAAGTAAGCCTTCGCCGTGTCGACGTTGTAGTCGTACTGCTTCCACGCACCGGTCGCAATTTGCGGTACGCCCGGCTCGAGGAATGATGTCAGCGGCTCGACCTGACCAGCAAGGATCTCATCGACGATCAAGTCCTTGTTGATTGTATGGGCAACGCCCTTACGGTAATTCAGGTTCTCGTTCGTCGAGTCCGGGTTCCGCTCAAGACGGCCCGGTCCGAACTGGAAATTCAAGTGCTCCCACACAGGTCCGGTAAGCACCTCAACGATTGCACCCTCGGGCTCAAGCGCCTGAAGGACCTCGATCGTCTCGGTTGCAGGCGGAGGCTGGATCACGTCGACCTCACGCGCTTTGAAGGCGTTGATGATCGACTCGGTCTCCGGGATGAACCGCATCACGACGCTGTCGAGATAGGGCAATTGGTCGCCGGTCTCGGGGTCGAACTTCCAGTAGTTTTCGTTGCGGACAACCTTGATGAACTCACCTTTTTGCCAGCTGTCGAACACGTAAGGTCCGGCCGAGGCCCACATCGTCTCGTTCCAGTCGGTGGTGAAGTCTGAGCCTTCCACATCGTGCTTCGGAATGAGGGTTCCAAAGAGCAGGTCAAACTGAACCGTTGGCTGGGCGAGGGTATACGTGAACGTCTTCGGACCGAAGTCGGTCGAGATGATGTCCTCATAGATCGCTTTGTTGGTTGCCAGGTCCGGGTCCATGATGATTTCATAGGTGAACTGGAAGTCGTCGCCACTGATCGGAGTTCCGTCTGACCAAATGGCCTCGTCACGGATCTGGTAGTTGACCGTCATCGTGAGATCTTCGTTCACAACCACGCCGCCGTTGGCGACAGTGGGAAGCTCCGTTACGAGCTCAGGAATGAGCTCGAGGGTGAAGCCGTCGATCTCCTGAACGCCGGCCCAGTAGGCCTGGCCGATACGTGAAACGACGGCGTTGTCGCCGCCGGGAACGGCCCAGTTCAGGGTTGGGGGCTCCTGATCGTCCGCCACCGTCACCTCGCCACCGTACTGTTTGCCGGGATCGGCAGCAGTAGTGGTGGTAGGTGCAGCAGTGGTCGCCGGAGCGGCCGTAGTAGTTGCTTGGGGTGCTTCAGTAGTTGCTGCGGGGGCTGCTGTCGTCTCCGCCGCGCCGTCGTCCGAATCGCCGCACGCGGCAGCGACTAGGGCAAAAGCGAGAAGAGCAGCCATCCACAACACCTTGCGGCTACGCCACAATCGATTCAAGGTGTTGCCTCCTTGGTATTCCGTGTAGGGAAACTCGCTCTGTAACGCTCTAGCGCCACAGAAACGTGAGTGTGACAGTCGTGATCGCAAATGCGACAGACGCAGCAACCGTGATCCGGTCGAGATTTCGCTCAACCACATTGGATCCCGAGAAGCTACTTCCGCCTACGCCCCCACCGAACATGTCCGAAAGACCTCCACCACGCCCTGCATGAAGCAGGATGAGGAAGATGAGGCCGAGAGACACGAGGGCGTGAAGCGCCGCGACAACTGATGCCAAGAGTTTCCCTTTCTCACACGGGACCCGCGCACGCGGGCCCATTAGGCGCGAAGTATGGAGCCTTATGCCGTTCAAATCAAGTTACGAAACGTCAATTTCTGGTAGCTGCGACTGGCCAGCCTTGTTTCATTGGCATTCCCCCGACGACAGATCGCGAAAGGTTGTGTTTGAGATCGCCGAGGCTGAAGCTCTACCCTGCTTGTTTGGCAACTGCCGCAGCGGCTGCGGCTATCGCCTCAGCATCACCCAGGTATCGGCTCGACGACGGACGGAGATCCTCATCGAGTTCGTACAAGAGCGGCACACCGGTTGGGATGTTGAGATCCGGGATGTCATCATCGGAGATCCCGTCGAGATGTTTGACAAGCGCCCGCAGGCTGTTGCCGTGAGCCGCGACGATGACTTGCTTGCCCGCCCGCAGATCGGGAACGATGGCATCGTGCCAGTACGGCAGCATCCTCTCGACAACATCCTGTAAGCATTCGGTTGCCGGAAGGAGGTCGGGCGGCATCCACGCATACCGCGGATCGTTGCCGGGATGTCGCTCGTCCATCGGGTCGAGGCCCGGCGGTGGCGTTGAGTAGGAACGTCTCCAGACATGGACCTGTTCTTTCCCGTGCTGTTCGGAGGTCTCCTTCTTGTTGAGACCCTGGAGTGCTCCATAATGACGTTCGTTGAGGCGCCAATGCTTCACCACCGGGATCCACACCTGGCCCATTTCGATCAGCGCGAGATGAAGCGTGTCTATGGCGCGCACCAGCAAAGAGGTGTGAGCAACGTCGAAGGCCAGACCTGCTTCCTTCATAATCTGGCCCGAGGCCTTGGCCTCTTCAACACCCTGCGCAGACAGTGGCACATCGGTCCACCCGGTAAAGACATTCTCCAGGTTCCAAGTCGATTGACCATGACGTAGTAGTACGAGTTGTGACATCAGTCAGCTCCTGTGCGGCTTACCCAGAAGCTAGCCGCGGATCGCCAAGTGTCACAGATCGACTCGGCACCACGCTTCGATGTTCCAGGTGTGGCCGGCCTGGGTGGAGTACATCGCGAATCTGGCTATCTCGTCGGCCCAGACCGCACCCGCCACCAGACGGGCGTTTACCGGACTTACCACCGCCTCGCGGACCAGGACCGCTTCGATCTGTCCGGCCAGCGCCAAGATCTTGTCACCGAACAGAACCTACAGATCGACCCGATGCCATGACTCGATGTTCCAAGTGTGGGCGGACCGACTCGTGTTCAACTGGTAGCCGGCGATCTCGTCTGCCCACACCGCGCCGGCCACCCGCCGGGCGGCCACCGGGATGATCACGGCGTTGTCCGCGAGGATCTGCTCGGCTGCGGCCGCAAACGACTTGATCTCAGTGGTGTCAACGGTCCCCCGTAGGATCTCAAGCACCTCCCGAAAGCGATCGACGGCATCGTCCTGGACTGACGAATCGGGTGTGCCCCAGCGGTAGAAGTTCATACCGTCGGGTGGCGGAGCGTCTGGGTCGAACAGATCGAGAGCTGCCAGGGAGCCTGTCGCACCAGGCGTCAACACCCACGCCCACCAACCTACATCCCAGGTCCCGTTGTCGAGGGTCTCGCCGAAGAAGAGTTGGGAATCCTCGAGTTGTATCTCGACCCCGATTCCAACCGCCCCGAGCATCCCAACCAGTTTCTCCGCAATTCGAGGGCGCTCGTCGGAATTGCTAGACGTCGAAAAGACCAGGAGCGGCCGATCGGCCGCGCAGTCGTGGCCGGCGGCGTCGCATGCCTCTTGGAGTAACGACTGTGCCTTCGTGATATCGGGGCTGTATTGAGCCCACGGCCCCGCTTCCCCGAGAGGATCGAGAACCGAGTCGATCGGGAGCCAGCCCACGGCTGCGGCCAGCGCTTCCGAATCGATAGCGTAGGCAACTGCCTGACGAAACGCCGTGTACTCATTGAGCGTCTCGGTGTTCCTGTTGTTGGGCCCAAACTGGAAGTTGAGGTGTTCCCACACCGGCCCCGGCAGGACCTGTACCTCTACCCCGACCGCGGCCAACGGCTCCAACTCTCCAATGATCTCCGGTGATGGCGGAGGTTGGATTACATCGACGTCCCTTGCCCTAAACGCTTCCACAAGCATCTCGGCGTCCGGGATGAATCGAAACTCTACGCTGTCGAGATAGGGCAGTTGCTCCCCGCTGGTGTCGTCGGCCTTCCAATACCACTCATTGCGGACAAACCGTAGGAACTCTCCCTGCTGCCACTCGTCGACAACAAACGGGCCGGCCGCCGGCCACATCTCGTCATTCCAGTCTTCGCAATAGTCGCTGCCCGCCACCGCATGCTGGGGCACCACCCACTCGAAGAGCTGCTCATATTCAAGGCCGGGTTGATCGAATCGAATGACGATCGTCTTGGCGTCAATCGTCTCTATCTCCCCGCCCAGCTGGAAAGGCTCGGGGCGGAAATCATCGTCGGGCCAGCATTGGTTCATCGCCTCCCGAAACTCGAGGGTGAATGCAAGGTCGTCGCCGGTTATCGGGAAGAAGTCCGACCACAACGCTTCTTCTCGTATCTCCCACCTGACGGTCATCGTCCCGTCGTCATTTACCGTGACGCCTCCGTTGCCAACGCTCGGCAACTCGACCACCAGTTCCGGAATCAACTCGAGGGTGGTCGCATCGATGTCGCTGACTCCAGCAAGGTGCGCCTGACCGATGATTGACACGATGAAACTATCGCCACCGGGCGCGTAGGGGTTGAGAGTCGGCGGCTCTTGATCATCGGCGACAATGACCGACCCGCCGCGCACAGGCTCCGGTGCTTCGGTGGTCGTGGTGGCCAGCGGATCGGTTGTGGTCTCAGTAGCAGTCGTAGTTGTCGGCGGCTGCTCGGTCGCGACCGGCAGCTCTGCAGGCTCCGTGGTGGTCGACGTACCGCCACCGCCGGAGCAAGCAGCCCCAATGAGCGCAAAAGCACACAGTGCGGTTAGGACACGTCGCATAGGCCTCCATTCGACGGCTCCAATTGTACTTCCGCAACACCTAGGCCGCTGCGGCGATCCTGATGTTCCGCGGTTGCCACATCGGCGTGCGTAATCCCGAGAAGGCATTGACCCGCGACTTGAGCTGCGATTCCTGCGCTACCGGGTAGAGACCATCGTGACGAGCCCCACACTCGCGGATGGCAAGACTGACGATATCTAAGGCCTCGGCGGCAGCGGTCTGATCATCATCGCCTTCGATGAGGAAATCGAGGGTCAAACAAGACTCGGAGATATCTGCGATAGCCCGCACATCGTTGGTTCGCTTCCGTGCCTCGATGTGCTCACGGACTCGGTCAATGTGACCGTGGAATCCGGCCAGATCATCCGACCATTCGATACGCCTGGTGACCCGGAAGTCATAGGCTGCTCGAAACAGCATGTCGCCCACCTTCTCCCGCATCCATGCGGGAACCTTTCATCGACGCTACCCCCTGCAGCGCCACTGCTACTTATAGTGGTGACAGGGAGCACCATCGACAAGGACTATTCCGGCGGACCCAGACGTACTAGCTACTAGGAAGATCAGCGGATAGGGACGGGCTGGAAAGTGTATTTGTCTCGGTCCGCACGGCCCGTACACACTCCGCATAGTGTCGCGCTGCACCGATGACCTCGGCCACGGCCCGACCCTCTGGGTAACTTCTACATCCAGTAGCGGACTATTGAGGCGAAGGTGTCGGGGTCAAGCGAGGCCCCACCAACCAATGCGCCGTCGATGTCGCGCTTTGCCATCAACCCTGCGATGTTGCCCGGCTTGACGGAGCCGCCGTAGAGGATGCGGACGGAGTCGGCGGCCTCGCCAAACTGCTCGGCAACAGTGTTCCGGACAAACGTGCACATGTTGCCGGCGTCATCGGCGCTGGCAGTCTTGCCGGTCCCGATCGCCCAGATCGGCTCGTAGGCGATGACCATCGAAGCGATCTGCTCAGTGGTGAGACCTTGTAAACCGAGGCGAACCTGGGTCCCGACCTTCTCCTCAGTCAGGCCCTGCTCACGCTCCTCATCCGTCTCACCACAGCACATAATGGGAATCATTCCGGCGGCAAGGATCGCCTTGACCTTCTTGTTAACGGCATCATCGGTCTCACCAAATACCTGGCGACGTTCGGAGTGCCCGGCCAGGACATACGACACCGACAGCTTGGACAGCATCTGCGGGGATACCTCACCGGTGAACGCGCCCTTCTCTTCGAAGTAGCAGTGCTGCGCCCCCAGGGCGATCTGGAGGTGATCGGTCTCGATGACGGTCTGGGCGGAGCGAAGCGCCGTAAATGGTGGGCACACCACCACATCGACACGGTCGTAATCCGCAACATCGAGTCGATAGCTCAGCTTCTGCACCATCTGGATTGTCTCGAGATGCGTCGCGTGCATCTTCCAGTTGCCGGCGATCAGATCCTTACGCATCACTCCACCTCTCGAGGGCGCTTATGCCCGGTAGTTCTTTTCCTTCAAGCAATTCCAATCCGGCACCGCCACCGCTAGAGACGTGGCTCACCTGGTCCTCACGCCCCAACAAACGGATGGCTGCCACGCTGTCACCACCTCCAATAACCGTGAACGCTTCAGTGTCCGCGATCGCGTCGGCAACACCGGCCGTGCCCGCCCGGAATGCTTCCCACTCAAAGACTCCCATAGGACCGTTCCAAAACACGCTCGAAGCTTCGTCGATAGTGTTCGCAAACGCGGCCGTCGACTCGGGACCGATGTCGAGGCCCATCATCTCTGGCGGAATCGCCGTTGCCGCCACAACACGATGCTCGGCATTCGCTGCAAACGCCGACGCCACGATCAAATCCGTCGGCAGCATGATCTTGTGGCCGTGCTCACCGACGAGGAGATCACGAACCACATCGACCATCGATTCCTCGACAAGCGAGTCGCCGACCTCGTAGCCCCGGGCTGCAAGCAACGTGAAACACATTCCGCCGCCGACAAGCATCTTGTCGACACGCGGCAGCAGGTGCTCCATCACGGCAAGCTTGTCCGAGACCTTGGCACCGCCGAGAATCACCACATACGGCCGATTGGGCTCACCCAGGAGTGACGACAGCGCCACTATCTCCTTCTCAAGCAAGAGACCTGCCGCAGCCGGGAGGCGCTCCGCCACTCCTACCGTAGATGCATGAGCGCGATGCGCCGTTCCGAAAGCGTCGAGCACAAAGAAATCGGCCAATCGTGCCAACGCATCTGCCAACTCCGGATCGTTGCTCTTCTCCCCCGCTTCGAATCTCGTGTTCTCGAGCAAAGTCACGGTGCCGCGGTCGGATGACGCCACCACAGATTCAGCGACCTCGCCAACCACAACATCGAGCTTGTTTACCGGAAAGCCACCCAACTCGGCCATCCGATCCGCGACCGGGTCCATACGCAGTGCTTCGTCGATACCCTTCGGCCGCCCCAGATGGCTACACACGACAACCTTGGCCCCTTTGTCTCGTAGGGCGGCGATGGTCGGAAGGCTGGCGGCGATCCGAAAGTCATCCGCGACCCGCCCTTTGGCAAGGGGGACATTTAGGTCGGCCCGCACAAGCACGGTCGATCCTTCGACTCGAAGCGAGTCGATTGTTCGAATGGTATTCACGACATATCCGTTTCGGTCAGTCTCAACCGAGACGCTTGACGATATCGATAAGACGGGTCGAGTATCCCCACTCGTTGTCGTACCAACCGAAGACCTTGACCATGTTCCCACCGGTCACCATGGTGAAGTCGCCATCCAGAATGCAGGACGCCGGGTCGCCGACAATGTCGCTCGACACGACCGGGTCCTCTGTGTACCGGAGGATCCCCTTGAGCGATCCCTCGGATGCCTCGCGGTAGGCAGCCTTCACTTCTTCGACAGTGACATCGGTGTTCAGCGTGGCGACCAGGTCCGTGATCGAACCGTCGGGCACCGGGACCCGCAGAGCCTTCGCCTCTAGCTTGCCTTCCATCTCCGGCATGACCTTGCCAACGGCTGTGCCGGCACCGGTCGAAGTCGGAATTATGTTGGCCGCTGCGGTCCGTCCCCGACGCAGGTCCTTGTGCGGTAGATCGAGAATGGCCTGGTCGTTGGTGTACGCGTGGACCGTGGTGAACATGCCGCGCTCCAACCCGAACTTGTCGTGGAGCACCTTGACCATGGGGGCCACACAGTTGGTGGTGCACGATGCGTTGGAAATCACCTTGTGTACCGAGGGATCCAGGTCACCATCGTTAACCCCCAACACGACGCTGATGTCGGGGTCTCCCATCGGGGCACTTACAACCACGTACTTGGCGCCCGCCCTGAGATGCTTGGAGGCGGTCTCATGCGTGCGGAAAATGCCGGTCGATTCGATGACCACATCGACACCGAGCTCTCCCCAGGGGAGGTTCTCAGGATCACGCTCGGCGAAGACTTTGAAGCTGTCGCCGTCGACGTTGAGCTCGCCATCTCCCACCTCGACGGTGCCGTCGAGCTTGCCATGCACCGAATCATTCTGGAGGAGGTAAGCCAGAGTCTTCGCATCAGTCAGATCGTTGACCGCGACGATGTCAAACCCCGCCCCATATTTCTTCGAAGCTCGAAAGAAATTGCGCCCGATGCGCCCGAAACCGTTGATTGCTACCTTCATGGAGTTTCCTTCATGTCGTTGGATTCAAATGAGGCGAGCCAGCGCGCCGCCAAGGCGTACTGGATCGTGTCTTGGCACCGCAGCCGTCGGATCCACCAGCTGGCCGAAGACAACGTCTACACCGTAGGTTGCCAGCACCTCCTCATCGACCTCAAGGGCGGTCAGAGGAGGCGGAAACGCCACTGACGTTTCATTCGCGACGATAGCAGCAGGGGGCCTCATCCCACTCATCGCGATCAGCGCCTCGAGATGGTCCGCGCAATCCATTCCAAGGGTCTCCCCATCCTGCGTAGAAGCATTTGCGACGTATACAAGTCGGGCTTCGGAGTGGTTCACAGCTTCGACTATCTCCGGCACCAACAGTGTTGCCAAAAGTGACGTGTACAGGCTTCCAGGACCGATGACGATCTGATCCGCGGCAGCAATCGCGTCGAGAGCCTCGGAGCTGGCCAGGGCATCTGCCGGGGTGAGTCTCATCTCCTCAACATTGCCACGGCTCAAAGCGAGGGCGACCTGACCCTCGACGCGGTTCCCGTCGACCACCGCTTCAATATGGAGACGCTGCCGCGACACGGGTATCACGGACCCCACCGTCCCGAGGAGTTTCTCTGCAGCTTTGAGAGCCGCCCCGAAGTCTCCTTCCAGATCAGCGAGCGACGCAATGATGAGATTGCCAAGCGAATGACCGCTGACATCGGCAGCATCGAACCGGTATTCGAAAAGTTGACGCCACACCGAATCATTGGGGGTCAGCGCGATGAGGCACTTTCGAATATCTCCCGGCGGCGGGATCTCGAGATCGGGAGCGAGCCGCCCCGAGGAGCCTCCGTCATCTGCCACCGTCACGATGGCGTCAATCCTGCCCGCGTAGCGGAGGATCGCAGCAAGAGCCGCGGCCAGACCCTTGCCGCCCCCGATTGCGACGACGTGGGGGCCGCGACGCTCCGCGACCAGCGCTTGCTCGAGAGGTTCAGTGACGGGGACGGAGAACGGACTACTCACTCGGGTACCGGGGTGTCGCGGTGACTCACGTTTGCGTCGAACCCGTCTTCTCGCAACAGCCGGGTGAATTCGTTCGCCAGAGCAACGGACCGATGGCGTCCCCCCGTGCAACCGACCCCGATCGTCAGATACGCCTTACCCTCGGACTCGTAGCGCGGTAAGAGAAACCTGAGGAGATCCATCGTCTTGGCAACGAACTCCACCGCATCATCGGCCGTCAGCACGTGCTCCCTGACCGGAGCATCGTGACCGGTTTGTGGTCGCAGCTCAGGCACCCAGTGCGGATTGGGAAGGAATCGCACGTCGAACAACACATCCACCACCCGCGGAGTCCCTCGCTTGAACCCAAAAGAAATGACATCGACCCGCAGTCGACGTGTCTGATCGCTAGCCTCAAATGCCTCAACGATCTTGCCCCTGAGCTCATGAACATTGAGGTCGGTCGTGTCGATGATGACATCAGACAGACCACGAATCTCCTCGAATGCCTTCCGTTCGAATGCGATCCGCTGGGCGAGAGTTCCCTCCTGAATCGGGTGGCTCCGGCGGGTCTCTTCGAACCTTCGCCCCAGTGCTGCATCGTCGGCGTCCATGAAGAGGACTGTGGTGCGCACCCCACGTTGGAGAAGAGCGCGCAGGGCCGCATCCAGCGCGGCGAAGGTCACGCCACCGCGAGTGTCGACAACAACTGCGATTCGTTCCCGCTTACCTTCGGCAACCCCCACTTGATCGACCAGGAATTTGATCATCTCTGTCGGGAGATTGTCGACCACGAAGTAGCCGAGATCCTCCATGACCTTGGCCGCCTGGGACCGTCCCGCACCAGACATCCCAGTGATGATTACCGCTCTCGACTGGCTCACTCTCGACTCCCTCCGTTGGCTGCCGTCAGAACCGCGACCAACTCGTCTGCAACAGCGTTCGGAACAACCTCTGCAATCTCTTCATACGTGGCAGCCCGTAACTGCTTTAACGATCCAAACTTCCGCAACAACAGCCGCTTCCGTTTTGGACCGACACCGGACACCGAGTCCAGCACCGAGTCAACCATCCGCTTGCTCCGCAGGCTCCGATGGTACGTCACCGCGAATCGATGGGCTTCATCTCGCACACTCTGTAAAAGATAGAGCGCATCTTCGCCGCGCGGGATCATCAACGGCTGCTCACCCCCGGGTTGGTACACCTCCTCCAGACGTTTCGCCAGGCCAACCACCGGAATCTCCAGCTCGAAGTGCTCGAGCACCTTGACCGCCCGTCCGAGTTGGCCGGCACCACCGTCGATCACGACCAGAGAAGGAGCATACGCAAACTTGCCTCGCTCTTCGAGTGGTCGATCTCGATCGCCGACATAGGCAGCGAACCTGCGTCGGAGTACCTCCTCCATGGCAGCGAAGTCGTCTTGGCCCGAAAGCGTCTTCACCTTGAATCGTCGGTACTCCGATTTCTTCGGCAGCCCATCTTCAAAGACGACCATCGAGCCGACCGTGTCGGTCCCCTGGATTGTCGAGATGTCATAACACTCGATACGAAGCGGCGCGCGATCCAGATCGAGGTGTTCCTGCAAACTCCGTAGTGCCTTCGCCCGCGCATTATGGTCGGAAGCCCGCTTCAGCCGATGACGGGCGAACTCTTCGCGAGCGTTTGCCCTCGCGGTCTCGAGAAGTCGGCGCTTTGCCCCCCGCACGGGCACGCGGAGTTCTACATGGGCGCCGCGCCTCCTGCTCAGCCATTCGATCCATACCTGCAGGCCCTCCGGAAGCTGGTGGATAAGTACCAGCCGCGGCGGAGTCTCGCCGCCATAGAATTGGCGCAGGATGATGCCGGACAGCTCGGCAGGGGTAACGTCCTCGACCTTGTCGATAACGCTGCTGCGCCGCCCGGTAAGCCGGCCACGGATCACGTTGAACACCACGACGACCGCCTCCAGGTCGTCCTCCTCAACTGCAATGAGGTCGAACGTCTCCGGGCGAGCCGAAACTAGCTCCTGCCGCTGTAACGCCTTTTCCACCGATGCCAGCTGATCTCGTAATCGAGCCGCATGTTCGTATTCGAGACGGTCGGCCGCAGCACTCATCTCATCCCGCAACTGAGCAGTCAAGTCAGAGCTGTCGCCGTCCAAGAAGGAAGCCATGCCGTCGGCCGCGATGGTGTACTCCTCAGGCGTTACCTCACCTACACAAGGCCCGGAGCAGCGCTCGATGTGGAAAAGAAGGCAGGGCCGTCCCAGCGACTCGTGACTCTTGAACTTCGTGTCGGTACACGACCGAATGGGAAAAGTACGGAGCAGCAGATCCCGAGTCTGACGGATCGCATATGCATGGGCATATGGCCCGAAGTACTGAACTCCCTTGCGACGCTTGCCCCGCACCACCATCACTCGCGGCCAATCCTGGTAGCGGGTTATGGCGAGGTAAGGGAAACTCTTGTCATCGCGCAGCTTGATGTTGAATCGCGGTTGGTGCTTTTGGACCAGCGTGTACTCAAGCATCAACGCGTCGACCTCGCCGTCCGTGACGATCCAGTCGATCGATGCTGCCTCACTGACCATCAATCGAGTCTTGGCGAGCAGATCGCCGCCGAAGTAGTTCGCCAGGCGTTTCCGCAGAGACTTCGCCTTGCCGATGTAGAGAACACGATCGTCGGACCCGTGGAATAGATAGACCCCGGGACCATCAGGAATCGAAGACGCCGGCGGCCGCTGCAACATCGGATGGATGGTACTTATAAGAGAAGGAGAACACGGCGAAGCCCGGTTCTCCCCGGTACTTGGGAACTTAGTACTTGGTATTAAGACGCGGCGGCTAGGGACAGGCGGCGGCTTGCATCAAGAATGTGATCGAGGCTTGCGCCGTTGGTGATCTCCACCACGGCATGCTTGCGAACTTGATGTAGGTCGTCGATCGTCATCCACTCGGGCGGTGTTTCATAAACATCCAGCTCGGGGAACTCGGCAACGACCTCGTCTGCCGTATCTGCCCGCACAAATGCCCACGCCGCGCCACTTCCGTACTCGTAAGCAACATAGAACCCGTCCATCAATCCTCCGTTGGTCAACAGGGCTTCATCGGCCAGAAGTGCGACCACCTTGAGTGTTGACCCAACGCGCTCCGAGTAGTCGAGGCATTTGCTCCTGACCCACGTACCCGGGCTGTGCGGCTATCGCCTCGTTGCTAAAACCCCTCTCGACAAAGCGGTCCAGCGTCCAGCCGGAGGCAGCAGCGGCGTTGAGAATCGTTGCTAAAGGGCGGTGATAGAAGGTCACTACTCTTGCCAGTCTGTCACCCGAGGACATTCTTACGGTTGCCTCGTCGAAGTATCTACCCCAGCGCCACAGGAACTCGCCATCAACCTGGTCCATGATCGGCCCGGCTCCATCTGCTGTAAAGGCAGGGTGATTCATCACCAGAACCAGGGCGCCGCCCGGTCGGACCACTCGTGCTGTCGCCTCGAATAGCCTCATGTCTGAGAGGTGTTCAAACACCATTACCGCAAAGGCCACCTCAACTACGGCTGTCCGAAGCCAACCAAGATCAGGCAGTCGGTTCCGCACCACGGGACCCGAGGCACTTGCCACTGTCAGCAACTTATCGGAGATGTCGCACCCGACCACCCGGCCCGGCACGCAACGCATCAGCTGGCCTTCACCACACCCGAGATCGAGAGAGATCCCATCGATTTCTCCTGCCAATTCTGTTGCGAGCGGGAGAACGTCGAGACGGTAAATGGGATCCTCCGCTACCTCCTGTAGCCACCACCCGGCATGCTCGACCCACTCACTCATCGAACGTCCTCACGTCGCGGCAAGCAGTTCCCGCAGGAACTTGCCGGTATACGACTCCGGCACCGCAATCACATCCTCAGGAGTGCCGTGGGCAACGACCCTGCCACCGTCCTCTCCCCCCTCGGGCCCAAGATCGATGATCCAATCCGCTGTTTTGATCACATCGAGGTTGTGCTCGATGACGACCACGGTATTGCCCGCATCGACCAACCTATGCAACACGCCGAGGAGCTTGCGCACATCCTCGAAATGGAGACCCGTCGTCGGCTCGTCGAGAATGTAAAAGGTGCTCCCAGTTGATCGCTTCCCCAGTTCGGACGCGAGTTTCACTCGCTGCGCCTCGCCACCAGACAACGTTGGTGCCGGTTGACCCAAACGGATGTAGCCGAGGCCCACATCGAAAAGAGTTTCAAGCACCCGTGCAATCCGAGGCTGGTTCTCAAAGAAGTGCAAGGCCTCTTCGACCGACATGTCGAGCACGTCAGCAATCGAATGACCCTTGAAAGTGATCTGGAGCGTATCCCGGTTATACCGCCTTCCCTTGCAGACTTCACACGGGATATAGACGTCGGGTAGGAAGTGCATCTCTATTCGGATCGTTCCGTCACCCTTGCAAGTCTCACACCGCCCTCCGGCGACATTGAACGAGAAGCGACCCGGCTTGTAGCCACGCATCCGAGCATCTGTCGTGGCTGTGAACAGCTCACGGATGCGACCGAAAACCTTGGTGTATGTTGCCGCGTTCGAACGAGGCGTTCTTCCGATCGGTGACTGGTCGATGTTGATTACCTTGTCAACCTGGTCGGTTCCCGACAGCCGCCGATGCTTCCCGGGCAGCGTGTGGGCAGCATGAAGTTCGTGATGCAGCCCCTTCGACAGAATCTCCTCGACCAACGATGACTTGCCGCTACCCGAAACACCCGTAACGACCGTGAACTTGGCGAGCGGAAACTCCACATCGATGTTGCTGAGATTGTTCTCAGACGCACCCTCAATGAGGATGCCACCCCCGCTGCCGATGCGCCGTACCTCCGGAACTGCAATCGAGCGCCGACCGGCGAGGTAGTCACCCGTGAGTGACTCCGCGGACGACGTGATCGTCTCCAACGTGCCCTCGGCAACGATCTTGCCACCATGTGCACCGGCACCCGGACCGATGTCGACAATGTGATCCGCCACCCGGATGGTCTCCTCGTCGTGCTCAACGACAATGAGGGTGTTCCCAAGATCCCGCAGCCTGAGCAGCGTCTCAATCAACCGTTGGTTGTCCCGTTGATGCAGTCCGATCGAAGGCTCGTCGAGTATGTAAAGGACACCAACCAACCCGGACCCGATCTGTGTCGCCAGCCGGATGCGCTGCGCCTCGCCCCCCGCCAGCGTGGCCGCGGAGCGCAACAAGGTGAGATAGTCGAGCCCGACATCGAGGAGGAACGACAGCCGCGCCTTGATCTCCTTGACCACCAGCCGAGCAATCTGTTCTTCCCGCTCGGTTAGCTTCACCGTGTCCAGCCAATCCACTGCCCGCCGCAGCGACATAGAGGACAGCTCGAAGATGCTCACGTCGGAAATGGTGACGGCCAACGATACGGAATTGAGTCTGCCGCCCTCGCACACACCACACGGAACCTCGCGCATGAACTGTTTGTATTGGTCCCGAGCTCCATCGGATTCTGCATCGCGATAGCGTCGCTCCAGCCACGGCACAACACCCTCGTAGGTAGTTTCGTACCTGCGTTTCCGGCCGAAGCGGTTCTGGTACGTGACCGTGTACGCCTTATCCCCCGCCCCATCGACAAGGAGCTTGCGATGCTTTGCCGACAGCTTGCCGAAGGGTTTGTCGACATCGATACCCTCCTCCTCAGCAACGGAACCCAGCAGTCGCTGGAAATAGCGCATTCGATGCCGGCCGGCCCACGGGGCGATCACACCCTCGCTAATGCTCTTGTCATGCTGCGGGATGGCTAGCTCGGCGTCCACCTGGTACTTGGTTCCGATCCCGCTACAGGCTGTACAAGCTCCGTAAGGACTGTTGAACGAAAAGTTGCGAGGTTGGAGCTCTTCGAATGAGAGCCCGCATTCGGGACAACCGAAGTGCTGGCTAAAGGTGAGGGTGGGTCCCTCGATAATGTCGAGAAGAGCTACTCCATCTGCGAGTGCGAGCGCAGTCTCCAACGACTCGGTTAGCCGCTGCTCGATGCCATCCTTCCTGACCAATCGGTCCACCACCACTTCGATGGTGTGCTGGAAGTAGCGATCCAGTTTGATGTCATCCGTTAGATCACGGACCTCTCCGTCGATTCGTGCCCGGCTGAACCCGTCCTTCGCCAGATCGGTCAGCAGAGCCTCGTATTCCCCTTTGCGGCCTTGGACCACCGGAGCGAGGACCTGGAAACGCGTACCCGGCGCCAATTCGAGAATCTGGTCGACGATCTGTTGTGGTGTCTGGCGAGCAACAACTGAACCGTCATTCGGGCAATGGGGGATCCCGATTCGTGCGTAGAGGAGCCGCAGGTAGTCGTGGATCTCGGTAACGGTTCCCACGGTTGACCGTGGATTCCGGCTGGCGGTCTTCTGATCGATCGAGATGGCAGGAGACAGACCTTCGATGAAGTCAACGTCTGGTTTGTCCATCTGACCAAGGAACTGTCTGGCATAGGCCGACAAGCTTTCCACATAACGCCGCTGACCTTCGGCATAGATAGTGTCGAACGCGAGCGACGACTTACCCGAGCCGGAGATGCCGGTGAACACGATCAGTTCATCGCGCGGTAGCTCCAAGTCCACATTGGCAAGATTGTGCTCACGAGCACCCTTAATGACGATCTTGTTGATTCCCACCGGCGCGCAGTCCTCCGCCTGTTCCAGCCGTGCGATTGTAGTTGGAGGGTGTGACAAGAAACACAACGGCGGTTGCCGTGCGTTTCTTGGTACCTGGGACTAGAAGTATTACTCAGCCCCGCGTCTCGCTCACCTGTTCAGACCCGGAGCTCGCTTTGCGAACTCCCAAGGTACTCACCGAAGATGGGTACCCCTACCCCCTTAAAATCAAGGGAGGACTGATAGGCGCAATCACTTGCCTATCCGCGCGTCTTCCTAGTACCTGGTACCTCTAGTGCCTCTTCCCCCACCACCATCTTCCACAGCAAGAGAGCAACTGCTGTCCAGGCGATTGGGCCCAATGGGGACCATCCGAGAGAGGGCGCTGCAAGCTGGGCCCAAGAAATGATGAGCACTCCGGAGATGATCCAACGGATCTGCCGGGTCACGAACGGGAAGACGGCTACCAAACCAAGTAGCAACAGGCCGGCGTCGTAGTACAGGGTTTGAGGAGCAGCGACCACCACCGCGGCCGCCGCTAGAGCGAACCTTGGGAGTGCGTGCGATCTCGGGTACTTCCACCAGAAGTACGCGACAACGAGGCCTACCGCACCGCCCAGGCCGTACCCAACCACCCACACCAGAGGTGAGCCGACCCCCGCCAGGTTTTCGACAAACCCAGGATAGGACACGAAATTGACGCCATTTGCCGTGACGTTGACATCCCGGAATGAACTCGCCTGCTCCCACCAGTCTGCGACCCAGCTACCTCCCATCAACAATACTGAGGTCACATACAGCAGACCCGCCCCGGCAACCCAGCCTCCGAGCATCCTCCATCGCCTCCCCACCACAAGGAGCGGAACCATCACCACACCAAACTGTGGCTTGAACAAGAGCATGGCCATGGCAAGGCCGGCCAGCATCGGCCTCTCCTCATGATCAAGCCGCACAACGAGTGCCAACAACAACAGGCTCAGAGTTGTGTTCTGACCGCCTGGCACTGACCGCAGGAGCGGATAGAACGCCAATGCAAGCGTGAAAAGGGCCACCGGTGGCCAACCCGCGTCCTTGAGGAATGGCCACAGCAGCTTGACCGCGCCGTGAAGCGCCAGGGCCATCAGCACTGTGTGGATCAGGAACGACCATCGATAGTCGACCCCAGAAAGGGGAGCGTATGCCGCGGCAACGAAGGGCGGATAAGAGAAGTAGAGGAAACCGCCTTGATCATCGATAAGGCCCGCCTGCTCGGTTCGCTGGCGGTCCGCTAGATACAGTTCGTCCCAGTCACCCTCGAGAGCGATAGACCCGGCCGCATAGAACGCCGGGTAGTCGCCGCCCAACCTGGTCTCTGGGTCATCCCGATCGTAGACGACAGCAGCCAGCAGCAACGTAGCAAGAAGCGTGCCAATCAACGCTGCCGGGTAGACCCGAAGTCGCCACGAGTTCGGGCGAGGCTGAGCGTTGGGTTCGGCGGTCATCCGGGAACGATATCAAGCACGCCGCCAAACCCGTGGCTATCTCGCTGCCTCGACCACCTCACGCAGTTCGCGTTTCAGGTCATTGATCTCATCACGCAGCCGCGCGGCATATTCGAAACGCAACTCGGTTGCGGCCTGGTGCATCTCTTCCTCCAGGCTCTGGATCAGCCGCCTCAAGTCGTCGGTCCCCAGATCCAGCGGCACCCGATCGCGGATTTCCCGAGCTCGCCGATCTGCCGAAGGAGCATCTGAACTCCGCACGAGTTGCAGGATGTCACTGACCTTCTTACGAATAGTTTGGGGATCGATACCGTGATCTTCGTTGAAATCCGCCTGGATGCGGCGGCGGCGATTCGTCTCATTGATGGCCCACTGCATCGAATCGGTCACCTTGTCGGCGTACATGATCACTTGACCCTCGACGTTGCGGGCGGCACGTCCGATTGTCTGCACGAGCGATGTCTGCGATCGCAGGAAACCCTCTTTGTCGGCGTCCAGGATCGCGACCAACGCCACCTCCGGTAGATCGAGACCCTCCCGCAACAGATTGACGCCAACCAGCACGTCGTACTCCCCCAGGCGAAGTTCGCTGAGAATCTGTACTCGTTCGAGAGTGTCAATATCCGAATGGAGATACCTTGCCTTTACTCCGAGCTCCAGCAGATAGTCGGTGAGGTCCTCCGACATCTTCTTGGTGAGCGTTGTCACCAGGACTCGTCGGTCACGTGCCGCGCGGTCCTGGATCTCGTCGACTAGATCATCGATCTGGCCCTTGGTGGGCCGCACCACGACCTCCGGATCAACCAGCCCCGTCGGCCGGATCACCTGTTGCACGACCTGCTCGGCGACTTCCAGCTCCCATTTCCCGGGAGTTGCCGAAAGCAGAACACACTGGTTGACCCGCCCGTACCACTCCTCGAATGTCAGCGGCCGATTGTCCATGGCCGAGGGAAGCCGGAAGCCGTGCTCGACCAACACTTCCTTACGGCTCCGGTCTCCGGCGTACTGACCGTGGATCTGAGGAATGGTGACGTGGCTCTCGTCGATGATCGTCACGTACTCGTCGGGGAAGTAGTCGAGCAGCGTATACGGGGGCTCCCCCGGTTGGCGTCGATCGAGGTGACGGGAGTAGTTCTCAATACCCGCGCAAGTGCCGATCTCACGCATCATCTCCATGTCATAGGCGGTTCGCATTCGCAGCCGCTGAGCCTCGAGAAGCTTGCCCCCCTTCTCGAGCACACCAAGCCGTTCGTGCAGCTCCACCTCGATGTCACCAACTGCTCGCAGCATGCGCTCTTGGTCGGCAACGTAATGCGTGGCGGGATAGACGTACACCTCGTTCGGCTCACCCAAAACCTCACCGGTAACCGGGTTCAGCCGCAAGATCCGCTCGATCTCATCTCCGAAATACTCGATCCGGACAATGGCCTCGTCATAAGCCGGGAATACCTCGAGGGTGTCACCCTTGACCCGGAACTTCCCACGGACGAGGTTGATCTCGTTGCGCTCATATTGGATGTCGACCAGCCGCCGAACGGCGTCACCCAGCGGGTACTCGACTCCTCGCACCAGGCGGAGAAGACGCCCCTCGTATTGCTCCGGCGAGCCCAGGCCATAGATGGCCGACACCGAGGCAACAATGATGACGTCTTTCCTCGTCAGCAATGCTGCGGTCGCGGCGTGTCGGAGTCGATCTATCTCATCGTTCCTGGTCGACTCCTTCTCGATGTAGGTGTCGGACTGAGCGATGTAGGCCTCGGGTTGGTAGTAGTCGTAGTAGCTGACGAAGTACTCGACCCGATTCTCGGGAAAGAACTCCCGGAACTCGTTGGCCAGTTGCGCAGCCAGTGCTTTGTTGGGGGCAAGGACAATGCACGGCCGCTGTACCTGCTCGATCAGCCAGGCAACAGTCGCCGACTTGCCCGATCCGGTGATGCCCATCAGGGCCTGAAATCGGTCACCACGTTCGAGCCCGGTCGCAAGCTGCGCGATTGCTTCCGGCTGATCGCCGGCGGGTTGGAAGTCGGAGTGAACCTTAAAGGGACGCATAGCGGCAGCGTACCTTCCGGCGGTGACAAGAATGCCGCATCTTCTCGCCCATCCGGACGTCGATTACGCATCGGCTTCGTCGTGGAGCCGTTCCCAGATATCACGAACCTCAATTTCGAGAGCCGCAAGGCTTCCCGAGTTTTCAACGACGATGTCCGCGCCGCCGATCCACTCGTCCCTCGTTGGCTGCATGCGCAGTCGATTGACGGCATCGTGCTCTGCCATACCGCGGGCAACGATCCTCTGCAGGCGGATCTCCCGAGGAGCATCCACGACGAGCCTGACCCATCCAGAACCCATCAAGTCGCTCGCCAGCGGAAGTTCAACCACGACGTCCCTGTCGCTGGCAACCTCCACCCGGTTCTCGATCTCGGCGCGGATATGCGGATGTGTCATTGCCTCGAGGGTGACCAACTGCTCCCCATCGCTGAAGACGATCATCGCCAGGAGACTCCGGTTGATCCGTCCCTCCTCGACCACCGACGGCCATCGTTGTGCCACCTCCTGATACGCCGGCCCTCCCGGCTCAAGCACCTCATGACCGATGCGATCAGCTTCGATAACAACTGCATTCATCGAGTGCAACATCTCAATGACCGTCGACTTGCCGCTGCCGATCCCGCCACTAACTATGACACGGAGCGGGCTTGGCGTATTGGCCTCGGGTCTCATGGTCTCGACTGTACCCTGTGACGATGGTCACATCGCGCGATCCGTGGGAACAGAGGCTCGACTGGGTTCTGAGTGCTGTGTTGTGGGCATCGCTGACACTGTCTGTGATCGTCAGCGCCGTCCGCTTCGGTGCTGTCGCCACGGTCGGCGTGTCCGCACTGCTGGCCGGGGCGTATGTGATCACGATGCAGATCCTGCCACGCCGGGTCCGCAACAGCGAGCAATGGGGAGAATTGCTTGCCGTCCTGGGCGTGGTGTCAGCGCTGATCGCGGCCGCTCTGACCGGCGGTTCGGAATCGGCGTATGTGATCTTTCTTGCCGGGCCATCGCTATTTGCGGCCAGCTTCCTCGGGTGGCGAGTCGGCCTCGAAACCGCGGCGCTGTCAATCGTCGGCCTTCTCGTTATCGCCCGCGCCCTGGACCAACCATTGCTCGACGAGTCCATAATCCAGCCGGCATTCCTTTACGCGCTCATCGTGATCACATTCACTCAGATCCGCAGGATCCTCCTCGAATCCAGAGAGCGCAGCGACGCACTGCTGGCCGCAACCGATCGCATCAAGCGGATTCAGGGTGCTCACACACTTCTGACGAGCCTCTCCGATTTGGCCAACACCCAGGAGCTCAATCCTGTGACAATCAGCAACGTCGCGCTGCGAGACCTAGCCGTGGCAGTTCCATTTGCAAGCGGCCGAGTCACGATGATCCGTGACGATGGCGAAGCCGTCGTCGTTGCCAGCGTCGGTGATTTCCCCGGCGAGACTAAGCCGAACGCCTACCCGATCGACATGCGAGGTAGCAGCCTCGGCCGAATAGAGCTATGGCCACAAACAGGAGACGAGCTGAGCCGCTACGAGCCGTCAATCCAACCAATTGTCAGCCAGATTGGCCTGGCGTTTGACAACGTTGCCCTGGTGCAACGCATCGCACATCGGGCGGTATACGAAGAGCGAGTGCGTTTGGCCCGCGATCTCCACGACAACATCGGCCCGGCTCTTGCATCGCTCGGACTGCGTCTCGACATGATCATCTACACCGCGACCGCCGACCCCGAGCTGGTGCGCCACCTCGAAGGTACACGCGCTGCGGTGACGGCACTGGTGGAGGAAGTGAGGACGACCGTCGCCGATCTCCGTCACGACAATGTTGCGTCCATCGTGGAGCAGGCCTACGAGATCGCGGCAGAAGCAGCCGGTTCGGGACCGGAGATCACCATCGCCATCCAGGAGCACCGGCCACCCCGACCGGCGGTCGCCGTTGAGTTAAGAGCCATCCTGACCGAGGCCGTACGCAATGCCGTCGAGCACTCGGGCGGAGTGTCATTGCAGATCGAAGGTGAGGTTGACCGCGATCGGGGCAAGATAACCATTACCGACGATGGACGCGGCTTTGACCCATCAGACTTGCCTAAAGGGCACTACGGGGTGCTCGGGATGCGCGAACGAGCAGAAGAGATTGGCGGCACCCTCACCATCCAATCATCAACGGGGAGTGGTTGCCGCATTACCATCGCCTGGGAGGCCGACTAAATGAGTATCCGAATTGTCATCGCAGACGACCACACAATGCTGCGCGAGGGTTTGTCGCAAGCTCTTGACAGCATTCCCGACATCGAGGTCATCGGGACCGCGGCCGATGGGCGTGAGTTACTCGAAGTGCTTGAGAGCATCACACCGGACGTGATCCTGGTCGACATTGAAATGCCCAAACTGAGCGGCATCGGTGCATTGCGTCGCCTCGAGGGAGCACCCCCCGCCATCGTCGTCACGATGCACGCCGAAGATGCCCAGCGACGCAAGGCGGCGGCTGCCGGCGCTGCCGGGTTTCTCTCCAAGTCCGCTCCGCTCCCCGATCTCGCAGCGGCTATCAGGGCGGTTGCTTCCGGGGAACAGCTATTTGACAAAGACACAACGGCCGAGATTCTGGACCAGCATCGCCAGCCGATCCTCGACGAAGGTGCCGCTGCGCTAACGGCGCGGGAACGAGAACTGCTCAAGCTGCTGGCATCTGGTGTCAGCGGGACCGAAGACATCGCGGATCAGCTCTTCATCTCGCAGAAGACCGTCAAGAATCATCTGGCAAGCATCTACGAGAAACTCGCAATCACCGACCGAGCCCAGGCCGTAGTAGAAGCGATCCGGCTTGGCATTAACCGCTAATGGATTCCGCTACTCCTGGTGGTCGAATGGGTCGTACGGCCTATTGAGATAACCACCCTGGTGCCGATAGATTGCTATTGGATCACCCTGCCAAGGAGGTACGAAACCATGCTCCGTATTTGGACTGCACTTGAGACCCGTTTCCGTGATGAAGAGGGCGCCAGCCTTGTCGAGTACGCCCTGTTGGTCGCACTTATCGCCATCGTCGCACTCATCGCCATCACGGCCGTCGGCTCATCCGTCTCGGAGAACTTCAGCGAGATCGCTGCAACTCTCTAGGACCACAAGTTCTAACAACGAAAAGGGCCCTCCGGGGCCCTTTTCCTATGGAGTAGTCCGTCGTCCGCAATCCGATACAGAAAGAACGAGCCACGACCTCGTATGGCACTGCGGACCTCAAGGACTAGCGGATCGGGGCCTCCCGTTTGACCGGTCCTGGGCCTTCCGTGCGCGGTGCTGCGTACCCTCTTTCCGTCTTCCGTCTCGGACGACCGATGGTGGAAGACCCATTGAATCGTAACGACCCGTGAGGGGTCCGCACTACGAGCGCCCTCCTCGCAGCAACTACCTGAAGCCTCCACTTCACCGGCGCCTCAACTACTCCTGGTGGTCGAATGGGTCGTACGGCCTATTGAGATAACCACCCTGGTGCCGATAGATTGCTATTGGATCACCCTGCCAAGGAGGTACGAAACCATGCTCCGTATTTGGACTGCACTTGAGA
>JAYEIP010000227.1:28290-60264 GCA_034660155.1 Actinomycetota bacterium
TACGCCCTGTTGGTCGCACTTATCGCCATCGTCGCACTCATCGCCATCACGGCCGTCGGCTCATCCGTCTCGGAGAACTTCAGCGAGATCGCTGCAACTCTCTAGGACCACAAGTTCTAACAACGAAGAGGGCCCTCCGGGGCCCTTTTCCCATGGAGCAGTCCATCGTCCGCAATCCGATATCCGATACAACGACAAGGACCATGCGACCCTGTTGCGCGCGACCTCATACAGACTGCAAACGTTTCCGCTACGTGGTTGTCTCCGGTACTACCGGTTGTTGAATGGGTCTCACGGCCTATTGCTACAACCACCCTGGTGCCGATAGATTGCTATCGGATCACCCTGCCAAGGAGGCACGAAACCATGCTCCGTATTTGGACTGCACTTGAGACCCGTTTCCGTGATGAAGAGGGCGCCAGCCTTGTCGAGTACGCCCTGTTGGTCGCACTTATCGCCATCGTCGCACTCGTCGCCATCACGGCCGTCGGCTCATCCGTCTCGGAGAACTTCAGCGAGATCGCTGCAACTCTCTAGGACCACAAGTTCTAACAACGAAAAGGGCCCTCCGGGGCCCTTTTCTTATGGAGCAGTCCGTCGTCCGCAATCCGATACAGAAAGAAGGAGCACCTCGATTCAGTACAGAACTAGGACTACGGCAAAGCCATCACCACGAAGAACTCGTCGCGATAGCGGTAGTCCCAACCGAGTATCTCGAGGAATTCGACCAACGGCCAATCTGCCTTGAGAAGAGCTTGTTCTATCCCGAGGTCGGCAAAACCTTCATTGACACCCAACCCCGACTTCAGATCGTGAAACTGCTGGAAGCCCTCCACTCCGTACAGCTCCGCACGATCATCAATGTAGACGTGTCGCTCCGGCCACTCAGCGTAAATCAAATATCCCCCGACCGCACTGCCATTGAAGAGGGGTCCCTCCTGGAGCGCATCGATGGCCCCCTGCACGGGGAAGCGATCCTCGCTGAGCTCGAGCGGCCGGGTCACACCAATGACGGCGACAGCAACCAGGGCAACCGCAATCACCCAGTTGACCACCACAGCCTCAGGACGAACCGGTCGTACCTTGACTTCGCCCCCATTAAACGCTCGCGCCGCGAGCGGCGCCAACACTATGACCGCAGGCCATACGTTCCGTTCCGCGATGACACCGAAGACAACAAACGGAATGATCACCCATAGATCACCCGCATCGAGTTGATGAAGTGCCCCGGCGACGAGCACACCGATGATCACGATGAGAAGAGGAACAATGAACGGGTTGGTGAAATCCGGCGGTTGCCACTCCGAAATCAACTCCAACGCATCTCGGTTCCTGAAGAACTGAACGAGGATCCACCACGCCCCAAGACCGTGAGCAGTCAACCCGGTCGCAACACCGGACACCGCAACCGCGACCACCTGCCTATCTGATCGTCGCCGGAGTGCATCCAGGAACAAGTAGCCCAGTCCTATGGCGTATGTTCCGTGAACTCCAGCCCATAGCCAAAACAGCACCGGTAGCAACCAAAGGGGACGTCGCTCCGTATAGGTGATGGCCACGACTATGGCTAGGAGCGTGAAGCCAAGCAGCGCGGGGCGGGCAACGCCAAACGCTGTGGCCTGCCACACGATCAGCAGAAGGCCGCCAAGGGTTAGACCGTTGCGGCCTTTACCGGTCTTGTGAATCGCCAATCCGACGAGGGCCACGGTCGCCGATATGGCAACGAGCTTCATCACCGGGACCCATCCGATGCCACCCGTAAGATCTTCGAGCCAGCCGTAACCTAGTTCGACCAGCCACGATTGAGTCCGCCACGCGTCGGCCACCGCGGTGAAGGAAAACACATCGGCACGGAGCACCTCTCCCGAGTCCAGTTGCACAGACCCCGCACGCACGTGCCAGAGGAAAGAGTTGTCGCCAATCGCTAACGCGGCCCGCCAGGCGATGACCACAAAGGGCACAAGAAGCCGAAGATGAGCAATGCGTAGCCGGCTCACCAAAACTTAGAGGAGCGTTTCAGAAATCTGAATCGCGGCTGGACCCAGCAGCACGGTAAATATCCCCGGGAAGATACAGAGCACCAAGGGAAACGTCATCTTGACGGGGGCAGCAAAGGCCCGCTCCTGGGCGCGGAGCCGTCTCCTGACCCGCATTTCATCTGCCTGGACCCGCAACATCCGAGAGATCGAAACACCGAAGGCATCGGCCTGGGTCAACGCCATGATGAAAGTATTCAGATCATCAACATCCGTTCTCTCCGCAAGCGATCGAAGAGCAGCGTTGCGGCTCACCCCCACCCGGGTCTCCTGCAGCATCCGGGAGAACTCGTCGCTCAGTTCACCAGGTACGTTCTGGACGACTCTGCCAAGAGCACCCTCAAAACCAAGGCCCGCCTCGACACTGATAACGAGCAGGTCGATTACGTCCGGGAGGTCGCGTTCCATTCCCGCTTTGCGCTCATCCACCCGACGGCTCAATATGGCTTCGGGACCGAGGGCGCCGATTAGAAGGGACCCGCCCATGGCGGCGAGTCGAGCAGTGCCCGTCAGCGCCCCCTGCACAAAGAACAACAACAACACGCCGGACACGAGAGAGATCACCCGGATCGCAGCCCACGAGTTGGAATCGATTCGTGGCGACCAGCCGGCAATCATCAGCCTCTTGTCAACACGTGCACCCCATCCCTGTGGCGTGTAGCGCATCGCAAAGCGGCCTACCCCCTGGAACATCGGAGCCACAGCACGCTCGGAGAATCCCTTCTCGAGTACATCCGTCCGGGTTTCCCGGAGACCGGCAAGCCGCCGCGAAGCGCTCGCACGAGCCTTGAGAACACCGCTGCCGATCAGGATCGTGGCTGCCCCCATCGTGACCCCAACCGCGATCGCAGCAAAAAGTGCTTGGTCCATCAGACATCCACCTTCACAATCTTGGATAACCAGAAGATCCCCAGCAGCAACAACCCAAAGGCACCACCGAGTACGATCAACCCGATTGTCGAATCGAGCATCGGCTGTAGATACGAACGTCGTGACGTAAACAAGAACAAGAACAAAAAGAACGGCAACGCGCCGAGGACCATCGCTGATACTCGACCCTCGGCGGTCAGTGCTTTCATCTCGCGGCGGAGTCGGTTGCGCTGCAGCATCGTGTCGGCTGCCGTCTGCAGCACCTCTGCCAGGTTGCCACCAACCTCACGTTGAATGCTGATCGCGAGAACCGCCCAGTCGAAGTCGAGAGACTCCATCCGATCGGCTACCTGCTTCAGCGCAACAACCGGTGAACGGCCCAGACGAGTTTCGCTCATTGCCCGGCCGAACTCTCGCTTTGTAGGCTCCGGCGCCTCCGACGACACCGCCTCGACCGCTTGGAGCAACGAATAGCCCGATCGCAGCGAGGTTGACAGCAAGTTGAGCGTATCTGGTAACTGGTTCTCGAACTTGGTCTTGTGCCGGGCCGCGATCCCCTGCACGAGGAACATTGACAAGCCTAGGACGGCTGCCGCCGCGATCAGCCCCCAGATTGGGCTCTGTTGAAATGCCATCACCATCAAGCCGATGATCGCTGCAAGACCGATAATCCCGGCAATGGCCTCACCCGGACGTATCGGCATGTTGGCCTGGTCGAGTGCGGTTTCAATCTGGTGGATGAAGCCACGATCTCGGGCTATGTCCTCGGCGCCGCTAACAAATCGGCGAAGCAGCGGGATTCGTGAAAGACTGCCTCCATCTTCCTTATCGCCGCTGTAGGCACCGAGACGACCACTCAAGTCTCGCTCGATGGACTTGTTGGGACCGAACAAAAGAATGATGAGCAGGAAGAGTGCTACGCCGGCACCGACAGCACCTATAAGAACAAAGATCGAACGCCCGCTACTCGAGCCCGAGGATTGAGCAAAGGCGGGTGATGCCGCAAACACGAGCATCGCAGCGGCCAGACCTACAATTGTCGACAGACGCCTCATGTCTCACCTACCCACAAACGGCTCTGGCGCAAATAGGTCCGCAGGCAGGTTGATGCCGAAGTCGCTGAGATGCTCGCTAAACGATGGGCGGATGCCAGTCGCCTTCAGGCGGCCCTTGAACATGCCATCGCTGTCCATTCCCATGCCATAGTCGAACAGGAATAGATCCTGGGTAGTGATGACATCACCCTCCATCCCGACGACTTCCGTAACCTGGGTAACCCGACGTGATCCGTCGCGCATCCTGTTTAGGTGAACCACAAGGTCAACTGCGGACGACACCTGTTCCCGGATGGCCCGGATCGGGAGATCCATGCCTGCCATGAGCACCATGGTCTCGATGCGAGCGAGCGTGTCACGGGGGGTATTGGAGTGAACCGTGGTCAATGAGCCGTCATGGCCGGTATTCATGGCCTGGAGCATGTCCAGGGCCTCACCACCACGGACCTCACCGACGACGATCCGATCGGGGCGCATGCGCAACGTGTTTCGCACCAGATCGCGGATCGTCACCCGGCCCTGGCCTTCGATATTGGCGGGACGGCCTTCCAGCGAGAGAACGTGCATCTGGTTGAGTCGAAGCTCTGCGGCGTCCTCAACAGTGACGATGCGGTCGGTATCGGGAATGAAGCTCGACAAAACGTTGAGCAGCGTCGTCTTGCCGGAGCCCGTACCGCCACTCACGATGACGTTGAGACGGCCATACACACACCGACGCAAGAACCCGGCTACCTGTTCGCTGAACGCACCCATCTCGACCAGTTGGTCTGATGTGAATGGGTCAGCTGAAAACTTACGAATTGTGAGGAACGGTCCCCCGATAGCCAGCGGGTGGATAACCGCGTTGACACGGGAACCATCAGGGAGGCGAGCATCGACCATCGGAGTGGACTCGTCGATTCGCCTTCCAACCTGGCCAACAATCTTCTCGATGATCCTCTCGAGGTGCGTTGCGTCGACGAATCGAGTGTCAGACAGTGTCAACCGTCCGGCGCGCTCCACCCAGACCTGGTGCGGCCCGTTGACCATGACTTCCGTGATGCTCTCGTCAGACAGGAACGGATCGATTGGACCGTAGCCAAGAACGTCGTCGGCAATCTCCTGGAGCAACGCCACCCGGTCGGCACGAGCCAACGGAACCGATTCCTCCTGGTCCAATGCCCACTCGAGCATCTCCATGACACGCAGTTTGAGCTCAGCATCGCTCATCTGGCGGTCGTAGAGCATCGGGCCGAGGCCCTCTACAACCTTGTAGTGCAACTTTCGTCTCAGCTCGGAGACGATCTCCTCACGGTGACCTTCGACAGTCACCTCGGCGGCCTTGGCCGCCTTAACGCGATCGGCGAGACTCATTTCTCGTCCCCTCTACTTAGAAGTTGGTTCACAATCATCTGAACCATCGGCGCTTCGAGCCGTCACCTTCAGCATCTTCGACTAGATCACTCTCATCGAGCGCCAGTTGGGCAACACCGCGTAGGTCTCTGGCAACCCGGCTGCGGGGGTACAGGCTGACGACGGGTTCGCCCTCATTGACCGCCCGTGGAACAAGCTTGTCCGATGACACAGCCGCCTGCACCTCGAGGCCAAGCGAGCGTTCGAGTTCGCCGATGTCCAGCCGGGCTTTCGAGTTGACCCGGTTCAGAACCAGCTTCATCTTTTCGAACGGGAACTTGATCAGACGAAGCGTGTCAAGCGCCAGCTTGGCGTTCTTGACCGCAGGGAGATCCATGTCGACTACGAGTAGCACGACATCGGAGCGCTCCAATATTGAAAGCACCGGCTCGTCGAGGAATGGAGCGGTGTCGATGACGATGTAATCGAACATCCGCTTGAGCATCCCGATCGACTTGACCACCACCTGAGTAGAAACCTCATCTGCCAGCGACGGCTCCAGCGGAGCAGACAAGACTCTCATGCCCGACGAGTGCCGGGCGAGGAGGCTCTCGAGGAGATCCTCATCGAGTTTGTCGATGTCGCGGGCAACATCAACGATGGTGTGCCGTGGATCGATCTGCAACGAGATGCAGACGTCTCCAAACTGGAGATCCGCATCAAGAATGACCACACGTCCCGGGTCGCCCCAACCTGCAAGGCTCAACGCGGTATTCACTGTCGTCATCGTCTTCCCGGCGCCACCCTTCGGCGACATGATTGTCACGACCTTGCCGATTTTGCGTTTCTTGGGCCCGTCTTCTTCGCGCCGATGGATCAACTCGACGAGACCGAAAGCGTCTTCGATCTTCGACGTTGTCAGCGGCACCTCAATAACATCTTTGATGCCCGCCCGCAGGGCGGCCCGGAGGACATTGGTGTCTACAGCCTCCGCCACGAGCACGACCGGTAGGTCGGCCCGCACATCGAACAGGAGGGTTACCTCGACGACGCCTGCCTCATGGGCATACGAAGGCCCGGCGACCGTCAGATCGATGGACTCCTCAACCAGACGCCGCTGCGCATCGCTGATGTTGCGTGCCGTGTGGACCTTGTGGCCCTCGAGCAGCGTCCGCGTCGCCTCGACGAACTGATCGTCGCTGTCGACTATTAGAACTGAGTAGGTTCCGCTATCCGTTACCAAGGAGGACTCCTGCCTCTTCGAATTGCTCCCGGATACGCTCGATCAAGCTGAACAAGTCATCAACAATTATCCCGCGTGACTCGATCGCCGTGTAGGCCGTTTCATCACCACTCGGGATCAATGACAGCGCCACACTGGTGTATTGGGTGGCAAACTCGATCCTCTCGGCTTGCTCCGGCGTTACCTCGAGCACCACAATCTGCGCTCCTGCCGGCGTGAGACCGGTTCCGAGCGGGCTCGGTCGGGTATCAGGTCCGACGGCCAACACCTCGATGTCCTGGAGCACGGTTTGCGTGAAGTCGAGCGTCCCGGGGAGGGTCTCAGCAAGACGGGCAACCGAATCGACCTGCTCTTCTCCGCCCTCCTCTCCCGTCACCGGCGGTGCGGGAGCATCCTGCGCCACGGCTGCCTCGCCGAGGAGGAGCTGACGCAACTCTGGATCCTGGAGGAGCTGGGTTGACTGCGTGAGGTCGTATGAGATCGAGGCGAGGAGGTTCACCCGATCGCCCGGACGCACAAACCCACCCACAGCTGCTGCCGCGTCGGGTTGGAAAGCAATTGCGACCTTGCCTTGAGGAATCGATTCAGACAGCTTGACATCCGTCAGAAGCGCAGGCGAGATGAATAAGTCCGAAGTGATCAGCTGTCCGGCGCTGATAGGACCAGCCGCGACGTTGATCGGGTCGAGGACTGCATCAAGGCGCGGGTTACGCCCACAGACATCGAGCGCGGCATCCGAGTTGGCCGCAGGACCGTGACAGACGATTTGCGAACCTTCGAATACGACCGCCTCGACGAGCGCTGTCGACTCCAGAATGAACGGTTGTGCCTCATCAACACTGGTGCCGGTATCTATGAGCTCCGTGGCCCGAAACACGATGACTTCTTGAACCTCGGCGCGTGCCTCGTCCTCGACAGTCGTCAGGTACTGCCACACGGAGAACGCGGACACCGCCGCGAGCGCTAGTGCAATTATCAGTACAAGGGATCTTTTGCCCATATCAGTTGGCCCTTCCGGTCTGTTCTGAAAGCGTCAAACGACAGGATTCAGGCAAAGACACCAGACGCCGCACCATAGGCCTCGCACCAAGATCCTTGGTATCAAGGACTGATGGCCTACTTGCGGCCAATCCCCCGCTCTTTGAGCTCCTCGAGGATTGCTTCGAGAGACGCGTCGGCAGCGAAGGTCGGAACCTCTGTAGCTTCGTCTTCACGCTGGAACTCCCTGCGTCTCGGTCGGCTCGGTGTACGTCGCTGACTTGTCGTCGAGCGTTCCTCCCATTCGGGGAGGGCCTGCTTGATTGACAGGCTTACCCGACGTCTGTCGGCATCGATCTCAGTGACCTTTACCCGTACTTGCTGACCGATCGAAAGTTCCAATTCGGGGCTCTCTACATGATGGAGTGCGATCTCTGACACATGGACTAGTCCTTCGACCCCTTCACCTACAGCGATGAAGGCACCGAACGGCACTGTCTTGGTAACTTCACCATCGAGAATCGTGCCTAAATCGGTGTCGCGGATGAACTCCTCCCACGGATCTTCACGTGTCTGCCGAATAGACAGTGAGATACGTTCGCGAGTCCGATCGACCTCGAGAACGCGCACCTGCACCTTGTCGCCAACCGTTACGATCTCGCTTGGATGACTTACGTGCTGCCACGAAAGCTCTGAGACGTGGACGAGTCCGTCCATGCCCCCCAGGTCTACGAAAGCACCGAAGTTGACTACTGACGACACCACGCCATCGCGCACGTCGCCTGGTTCTAGATCCGAGAGGAACGCCTGCCGCTGCTCGGCCTGGGCCTCTTCGAGATGTGCCCGCCGCGACAACACAACGTTGTTGCGATTCTTGTCCAGTTCTATGACCTTGGCCTCGATCGTCTCCCCGATGAAAGGCGCCAGGTCACGGACCCTGCGCAGATCGACGAGGGACGCCGGCAGAAAACCACGCAGTCCGATGTCGACGATAAGACCGCCCTTGACAACCTCGATGACCGGACCCTGGACGGTCCCGCCCTCGTTCATCACGCCTTCGATACGGCCCCAAGCGCGTTCATACTGGGCACGCTTCTTCGACAAGACGAGACGGCCTTGATCGTCTTCCATCTGGAGGACGAGTGCCTCAATCGGCTCGCCTTCTTTGACCACGTCATCGGGACTGATGTGGTTGCGGATTGAAAGCTCATGTGCCGGGATCACACCTTCGGCTTTGAAGCCGATATCGACGAGCACCTCATCGGGATCGACGCGAACGACGGTACCGCCGACGATATCGCCTTCTTTGAACTCGAAGACGGTGCGTTCAATAACGGCAGCGAAGTCTTCAGCACTCAGGTCATCAGCAACATCGCCGATGTCGTGCGGTGCGGTGATAGCCGGCCTTTCCCCAACACTCGGACGAGTGAGGGCCTTAGGTGCTTCAGCAGCCTCTGTGTCATCAACCGCAGTGTCCTCAACCGCAGTGTCCTCAACCGCAGTGTCATCGACTGCAACCTCGTCGGTTGGAGCAGCTGCTGCCGCCCCTGCAGTCTCTGTGACCGGAGAGACCTCAACAGCCTCCGGCGAAGCCTCAACCTCAGCAGCTATCTCAGCCTCTGCGGCCGGAGTGGCGTCAGCCACCTCGACTTCGGTTTGTTCCTCAGGAGTCGCTGCAGCCGAAGCCTCAGCGTTTGTCTCTGCTTGTGTCACCTCGGTAACGGCTACGTCTTCCGGGGTCGTCGTCTCAGATGTCGTCACCACTGCGGCATCTTCGGTTGGGGTAGTAGGGGCCTCCGCGCCGTCCACAGCCTCGGGCTGTGTCGACTCGGTCGCCGTATCGTCGGCCATGCTTGTACATCAACTCCTTGGGAACATGAGTTTGTCTCTGAGCGCGCGCGGGCGTCGAGACCGGCGGGATGGTAGCACGACCCAACGGATTGATACCAAGTGATTTCCGCATTTACCGGACTTCCAGGATCTACTTGCCCTCTTTCGATTCGACTCGTTCTCGGTACCACGTATCACGTACTACGACCCCGTAGCGATAGTGGGGCGATACCAGGCCTTGTGGCGCAAGCCCAACGGAGTACGGAAGGAGGGTGCGCAGCACCCTCGTACGTAGTACGTAGTACGGCACAAGCCAGGAGCCGCGTGCGCATCCACGAGCGGCCTGCACGCTGCCTAGTGCTCACAGTCCGCAAGAGTCTTGCCGCTGGCCGAATCCACCTTGAGCGGCACAGTCAATTCAATGATGTCTTCCATTACGGATCGGGTTAGCTCGGTGACAGCTTCCAATTCTTCCTCGGGAACCTCCAGAACCAATTCATCATGGATTTGGAGCAGCATCTCCGCTTGGTAGCTGCCCTCTCGAAGACGCCCCTCCAGCACAACCATCGCTTTTTTGATGATGTCGGCCGCGGAACCCTGGATGGGCGCATTGAGCGCCATGCGCTCCCCGGCCTGACGAGTCCGGAAATTCCCGCTCGCCAACTCGGGCAAATACCGACGTCTGCCTAATAGCGTCGTGGTGTAACCCGACTCGCGGGCCGCATCGACAATGCCCTGCATAAAGTCACGCACCTCGGGAAACCGATCGAAGTAAACATCTATGTGGGCCTGAGCTTCCTCGCGACCGATTTCGAGCCGTTGCGCCAACCCGTACGCTTCCATGCCATACAGGAGGCCAAAGTTGATCATCTTCGCTCGGCGTCTCTGATCAGTATCTACCTCTCCGATTGGCACGTTGTTGACGTTGGCGGCCGTGGCAGCATGAATGTCCAAACCCTCCTGAAACGCCCGGACCATGCCGGGGTCACCCGACATGTGGGCAAGAATCCGTAGCTCAATCTGGCTGTAGTCGGCTACTAGGAACTGGCAGCCCTCATCAGCCACGAAGGCCCGACGGATCGCTCGACCCTCGGCCGACCGTACCGGAATGTTCTGTAGGTTTGGTTGCTCCTGCGAAAGGCGGCCCGTCGCCGCAGCCATTTGGTTGAATCGACCACGGACTCGCCCGTCCGGCTCGATGAGCGGAAGGAGTGCATCCACGTAGGTAGAGCGCAGCTTCTCTAGCTCACGAAAAGTAAGTAAATCATTGACGATGGGGTGATCACCCCTGAGCTTGGCCAATACAGAGGCATCGGTCGACGGCACGCCCTTAGGAGTCTTCTTGAGGACTGGCAGCGCCAACCTCTCGAACAAGATCTCGCGCAATTGCAGGGTTGAGTTGACGTTGAACGGCCCTCCGGCAGCCTCGTGGATAGAGACTTCGAGCTTTGCCAATCGTGATCTGAGATCGTCACCAAACGCCTCCAGAAAGTCACGGTCAACACCAACGCCGTTTGCCTCCATTCGGGCCAAGATCGGTACGAGAGGCAGTTCGATACTCCTGAAGAGGTCCACCTCGCCACGAGCCTCGAGCTGTGCGAGGAGTGGCTCGACAAGATCTCCAATCGCTACCACCCGTCGCCCCAGCAGCTCGAGGTCGGGTGCGGCGGTACCCTCGAAGTCGAATGCTCCTTGAGACTCTGCCATGTCGGCATCCTCAGGTGCGGTGACTGAGATACCGAGTTCACGATACGCAAGGTCTTCGAGATCCGGCGTCCGCTGTCCCGGGTTGACGATGTAGGCCGCCAATGCCGTATCAAACCCGAGCGGTGGCATCTCCAATCCGGCATCGATAAGAACACGAAACAGACGTTTGGCATCGTGGGCCACCAGACTCGAGTCCCGGTCAATGGTGGACATCAAGGCATCTAGATGTTCCTCTGGCACATATATAGCTTCATCCGGGCCGGTGGCGACAACAAGGCCGTTCAGCCCGCCGGCGTCCCATACCGGCTCGACCGCCGCCACACCAGGGCTCACCGCGTCCCTAACGCGCTGTGCCGAGCCGGCCACTTTGACAGTGACGTCGCGTGAGGCAACCTCCTCCTCGTGATAGCCGCCGAGATCGGTCAGGCGCTCCCAGACGTCCCGGAACGCAAGACCCTCAAAGACTGCACGCACCTCGTCTCGATCCCACTCCTGCAGGAGCAGCGATTCCGGCTCGATTCCATCAGGGGCTTCGACGACGGGAACGTCGGGCATCATCTTCATTAGATCACGGTTCAGGTAGACCTGCTCGCGATGCGCCGCAAGATTCTCTCGTAGCTTCGGCGTCTGCTCATCAAGATGTTCGTAGATGCCATCGAGGCTCCGGTATTCGGAGATGAGGCGCGAGGCCGTCTTCTCCCCTACCCCCGGTACACCGGGAAGATTGTCAGACGAATCGCCCCGAAGCGCCGCGTATTCGCGGTACTGCGAGGGAGTCACGCCATACTTCTCAGTGATCCATTTCGGGGATGCGGTAACGACATCGGAGATCCCCCGGCGGGTGTACAGGACGGTGACGTTGTCGTCCACCAGTTGGAAACTGTCGCGATCGCCCGTCACCACCAAAACGCGCCACGACTCTCCGACAGCCTTCTCCACAACAGTCGCGATTACGTCGTCCGCTTCGTAACCGGGCGATGTCAGCTGCTTGATGTGAAGGACATCGAGGACCTCACGAATAAGTGGCAGCTGACTCGTGAAGATATCAGGGGGAGCTTCACGCTGCGCCTTGTACTCCGGGTACCTCTCCTTGCGAAATGTCGGACCACGGACATCCCATGCGACCGCCACGGCATCAGGCGTTTCTTCCCGAAGCAATCTGATGAGCATGTTGGTGAACCCGAGGACGGCGTTTGTGACCTGACCGGCCGGGGTGGCGAGATCGGATGGCAGAGCATAAAAGGCCCTGTAGGCGAGACTGTGTCCATCGAGTAGAGCAAGTGTTGGCATGCGGCCCAGAGGCTATCAGGCCTCGGACCACTTGCGGCGTGCCTAACCCGATTTCAGCAAGTGGATTGGTTGGCCGTCGACGCCCGCAGTCCAGGTGGTCCGCTCGGTGACATCGGCCGAAGCGTCCATCTGGTATTGAACTGTCACCCAACAATCACCCGCACAGGTGTAGCCCGGCGCTATATCGAAACGCAGCTCGATCCAATCGCCATCGAATCGCTGACCGGATGTTTCTAGCTCACAAGGTGCGGACCCCGGGGAGTCATCGCCGATCCAAGCACCTCCGTTCACGCGGACCTGACAATCCATCGTGTTGGCCTCACCACCGAAGCGCAGCCACGCATCGCTGCCGTAGACATCGCCCACGTCGTACAGCCCGATGATGAAGTTGGAGTTTGCGTAATAGTCCTCGAGTTTGGCGACTTTGAAGGTAGGTGTCGCTCCGGCATCACGCATGTCGAGCGACAGAGCGCCAAGACCGTAAAGCTGGATGGGGTTGGTCCCAGACGCATACGATCCGTTGTAGCTGGTTCGCATCGTGAAGTCGCTGATGGCCCGCGTACTCCCGCCAACGGAGACGGCCAACACATGGATGCCGCTTGACGCACTGTTGACGGTACACACGGTCGTCCATTGCTGGATGGCTCCCGTAACGCTGGTCTGCTCTCGGTAGTTGCGCGTGCAACCGCCGCTGTCGGCCACAACGTTGTTGTCGGTCCATATATTGGGAGTTTGATCGGGCTCATAGAGAGTGAAGTTGAGGGTCCAGTCATTGCTTCCCGACGGGTCGATCCGGTCTCCAGTCGCCGCAATGTTGCCAGCGTCATAGTCATCACGATTGTCTACCCAATGGTCCCCGTCGTACACCTCGATCGTCATGGTCCCACCCGCACTACCGTCTGGGACTTCGACTGCGTAATAGAACGCCGGGTCTTTGTGTTCAGAGTTCGACCCGCCACCGCAGAAGTTATCGAGATTGCGAGGGGCATAGGGATCGCCATTGGACTTGAGCTCGCACTCTCCGTTGATCGCTGCCCAGAAGTGGACATCGATACCCCGCTCCGGGTCGTTCCCGAGGTATGGCTCATCGCTCCCGAGCACGAGCGGCGGTAGTTGCTCCGCAGTTGCGCTCTTAGTGAAGTCAACAGTTTGGATGCCGAAAAGACGCATGAAGAACGTGTCGATTTCTGTGGACACGTCCACCTGGAGTTGGGTCGGAGCGCCGGCAACTTCCTTCGGCTCGACTGTGGCTCCTGCGCCGTGCTGATAACCGGCTTCCGCAGATACCGACATCGCAGTGCTATGCGCCTCCGATGCGCTAAAAAGGACGGAGGACGGCAACGGCATATGCACAACACCGGCAAGGGCCGCGGCTTCCGCCGCCTTCTGTGTCTGAGTCTGGTTGAGATAGATCCATCCCAGGTCAACGGCAAAGCCGGCCATCCCGAGCATCACAGTTAGAGCTGCCGCAGTGAGGAGCAGACTGACTCCATCCTCGGACCGAAACCGTCGTCTGGCCGTGGGCAAAAGACGCAACCCCCTCATGAGCCGAACCTTTGCGGCTCGAGCCGCATGATCGCCGTGTCATGCCAACAGTCACTGAAGTCCGCCGCGGCACAATCCAGTGTCGGTAATGGCAAGAAACCTGTTAGCCAGTCATGGGAGAAATGGATCTCAACTCCGATGACTTCGAGGCCGGGCAACTCGACGTCGCGGTCCGGCGGCGGCCATGGCCATCCTCCGTATCCGGCATCGGCGTCGGGACAGGGGTTCCAGTCGCATGTTGCGGTGAAGCCGGGCCAGTACACATAGCGGTTGCACCGATCTCCCGTGCCACAGTTACCTACAGGATCTCCGTTACCGTCCGAGAGGTAGATATCGACCGAGTTGATGATCTGCACCCCGGCGCTGGGCAACGTTTCGAGATCGGCGGCGAGTGCCTGCAGCGAGAAGAAGTCGGCTTGCTCGTCGGCGCCCATGGTGGCAACCACGCGAGCGGAGGCTTGAGTCGCATTCGCAACTGTCAGCCGATCACGAAAAGCAAGCCCGAACTCGACAATCCCGAACATGATGCTGAACAGCAGTATCGCAACGAAAGCGAATTCCACCATGGCAACGCCGGACTCGTTGCGTGCTTGGCTACGTATTGTATTGAGACGACTACGCATAGTGGGCATATTTTACTTGGCTCAAATCCTGTTGGCTAGTGCTAATCCTAAATGGCTATCGGACCCTATTTCCTAGAACTGCTACAAGTTTCTCAAAACGACGGATTGACTAGTTACCCAAACGTTCGATGAGTTTCGTTCGCTTGGTCTCGAGTTTGGCCCGCTCTTGTTGAAGATCTGTCAGATGTCTCTCAAAGCGCGCAACATCGCTGGCGGTCTCTCGAGCATCGGCACGATCAACCGGGTGATCGGATACCGCAGCGTCGCGCTGCGCATCGTCGTTCAGGTGCTGGTGGTAGATCAGCTCCTCCGACGCCAGCAACTCGGCTTGCTCAATAGCCCTGATCTCATCGCTCAACTGGAAGAGCTTGCTTTCGATTCGCCTCATGCTGGACGGAGTCTACGATGCCAGCGCCCTAACATGGCACATAGGCCGGGATGGCGAAATGGTAGACGCGACGGACTCAAAATCCGTTGAGCGAGAGCTCGTGGGGGTTCGAGTCCCCCTCCCGGTACCGCGAGACTGGACCGAGAAAGCGACGAACAGTCTATTTCCCCGTTCCCTCATGCCGTACTACGTATTCCGAGACAGCATTTTCTCGAGGTTTCCGGGTCGATATCCCTATCCGCGCGTCTTCGTAGTGCGACCCAGCGGCCGGAGGAGATTTCTCCTATCCGCGAGTCCTCCAGCCACCCAAAATGAGCTTTTGGCGGCGGGCCGTCGGCCCTCGGTTTGTGGTGCGTTCAACCGAATGATGGCCGACAGCCCTACCGCCGGTGCGAGTCGGGCCAGCTGGAAGGAGCGGACTCGACCTTCGCCTATTGTGCGAGCCGGATCAACGCTGCGCCAGGCGCAAAATGGCCGCATCCGCAAGATCTAGTTCTTTGGGGCGTAGCCAGTAGTCCGTGCTCCGTAACCCGACAGCAAAACGCTACCGCCGCACCGCGGCTGCGAGACCTTCTACCGCAGTTCTCAGGGAAAGCTCCGCTGCTGTTGCGTTCTCAGCTTCGATGGCTCGTCTTACGAGGGCCGAGCCCACGATTACACCATCTGCCTCGACTGCCGCGAGCCGGGCTTGCTCGGGAGTTGAGATCCCGACACCCAGTACGACCGGCAGGTCGCCGTGACGACGAATCCGGGCCACCAGGTCGGCAGCATGAGACGAAGCGACCGATCGCTCACCGGTGACACCAAGATCGGCGACGCCGTATACAAACGGCGGCGACGCCGCGACCACCCGGGCGAGCCGGTCCTCTGTCGTCGTCGGAGCAGCAAACAGCACGAGACCGATCCCACGGTCAATGAAGGCTGTGCGGAACACGTCGGCTTCATCAACGGGAAGGTCGGCAATGATTACACCGGAGCCCCCGGCTCTCGCAACACGATCGCCAAAGTTCTCGATACCCATCCGGAGAACCGGGTTGACGTACGTCATCACCACACTCGGCCTACCAGTACGGGCAACGACCTCTGCAAGAATGTCCAAGCCAACCTCGACGCTGGATCCCGCGGCCAGGGCACGCTCCCCCGCCGCCTGGATTGTTGGGCCATCCATCAGGGGATCAGCGTACGGAATCCCAACCTCAAACCCATCAGCACCGGCCTCCGCCATGGCGACGAAGAGCCCTACCGACTCCTCCGGCGAGGGGAACCCGGCCGTCATATAGGGCATCAGCGCCGCACGATCCTCGTCCCGGCAGGTTGCAAAAAGCTCGGCGAGAAGCTGCTCACTCACGGTGATCGACAATCTGTTGGACATCCTTGTCGCCACGCCCCGAAAGGTTGAGCAAGACTGTCTTCCCACGAAACGACGCCGCCTCTTTGGCGATCCAGGCCAGCGCATGGGCCGATTCGAGCGCCGGGATGATTCCCTCTACAGAAGCAAGCAGATGCACGGCGTCGACAGCCTCGGCATCGGTAATCGATACGTAACGCACCAGCCCGGCATCTTTGAAATATGCATGCTCGGGACCGACACCCGGATAGTCGAGACCTGCGGAGATCGAATGTGCTTCCAGGATCTGACCCTGTTCATCTTGGAGCAGGTAGGTCATCGATCCATGAATGACCCCCGGCGATCCGGCAACAAGGGAGGCTCCATGGTGACCCGTATCGAGCCCAAAACCGGCGGCCTCGACGCCGACTAGATCGACATCGGAGCCGACAAAGGGATAGAAGATCCCCATTGCATTGGACCCGCCACCGACGCAGGCGACAATGACGTCGGGTTGTGGTCGATTAGCGGCGGAGCCATCCATCTGGGCTTGCGCCTCTTCACCGATTACCTTCTGAAACTCACGCACCATCCACGGAAACGGATGAGGGCCGACTACGGAACCGATGATGTAGTGGGTTCCGGCGACACTTGCTACCCAGTCGCGCATCGCAGCCGAGACCGCATCCTTGAGCGTGCCCGCTCCCGATGACACGGGACGAACCTCGGTCCCGAGCATCCGCATGCGGTGGACATTCAACGCCTGGCGCTCAATGTCCTTTTCCCCCATGTACACCACGCAATCCTGGCCGAGAAGCGCACAAGCGGTGGCCGTGGCGACGCCGTGTTGGCCGGCACCCGTTTCGGCTATCACGCGGGTCTTGCCCATCCTCCTGGTGAGGAGAGCTTGCCCCATGGTGTTGTTGATCTTGTGGGCTCCCGTGTGGGCCAGGTCCTCGCGTTTTAGATATAGCTCGATTCCCAATTGTTCGGACAGACGAGCGGCTCGATACACGGGGGTAGGACGGCCGACGTAGTCCTGCAGCAGCCCATCCAACTCCGCGTGGAAGGCCGGATCGGCCCAGGCCTTGGTAAATTCAGCCTCGAGCTCCTCGAGTGCGGGCATCAGCGTCTCTGGAGCGAACTGGCCGCCGAATTCAGCAAACCGGCCTCTGGAATCTGGTTTGTCGAGTCTCATGTGCTCTTCGCCTTGGTAATGAAGTCCGCAACCATACTGTGGTCTTTCCTCCCCGGAGCCAGTTCCAGGCCGCTGGACACGTCGACACCCCACGGTCGCACCTGGACGACTGCATCAGCAACATTCTCGGGGCTGAGTCCGCCGGCGAGTACAAACTCCTCTTTCAAGCCCTCGACCAGTGCCCAATCGAAGGTGCGCCCCGTTCCCCCCAAGCTGGATCCAGATGGAGTATCCAGCAGCGGGATTCCGGGCAGCCCGGCAAGCGTCATTCCGGCCGTCGCCCGCAAGGGGTACAACACCAGATGGCCGGCATCAGACGCCGCCCGAGCGACAGCCGAGGCGTTATCACCGTACGGTTGAATCCCATCGGTCCCGGTGCGGCCAAGCACGTCCAGCGCCTGCTCCGGCTCGAGATCGAGGGTGAGGATCACCGAATGCCCGGGGACATCAGCAGCAAGCTCGGCGGCGCGATCCGCAGTGACGAAGCGGGGCGACGATGGAATAAGGACAAAACCAACCGCGTCTCCACCAGACTCAACGACCGCCGCAACGTCGGCGGGATGGGTGAGGCCGCATACCTTGACCCACGTCACGAGTCGGCTCCGCGCAAATTCCGGATCAGTGTCGCCGGGTCCTCCGAAATCACCAGTGCCTCACCGACCAGGATCGCGTCATAGCCGGCGGCTGCCATGCGGCCGGCTCCTGCAAGCGTCGACACCCCGCTCTCAGCAACGAGGACCCTGCCGCGAGGCAGGCTGGGTGCGACCTCTTCAGCCACCGCCAAGTCTGTCACGAATGTCTTGAGATCGCGGTTGTTGACGCCAATGACACCTGCGCCCACAGCAACCGCCACCCCAGCTTCTTTGATGCTGTGCGCCTCCACGAGGGCTTCAATGCCGATCACGTGACACTCGTCGAGAAGCTCCCTCAGTAACTCGACCTCGAGGGCGGCAACGATCAGAAGTAAAGCATCGGCTCCCGCCGACCGTGACTCGGCAATCTGGCGGGGATCGACAATGAAGTCCTTCCGAATGATCGGAAGCGAAACGGCGTCACGGACCGCCCGCAGGTCATCCAGCGAACCACCAAAGTACTCCGGCTCGGTAAGTACCGAGACGGCAGCGGCGCCGCCCCGTTCGTAGGACGCAGCCTGGCTCGCCGGATCAAGACCTATCGCGAGATCACCAGCGGAGGGGGAACGTCGCTTGATCTCGGCGATAACCTGCAGCCCGGAGCGAGAGAGCGCGCCGGCAAATGCTCGTTTGGCCGGCGACTCACCGGACGTGTCTACCCCGGTTCGTCGGAGCCGGGCCCTGGTCGATTCGAGGATCTCGTCAAGCATCAGTCGGCATAGTACGACGGCATGAGGCGACCCGGTGCGGCCGGTGCCTCTATTCGCCTAGCGAACGCACATAGGCAACGAGACTGTCGACCTGCTCCGGTGTGAACCGGCTAAATCCCGGCATGTTGCCGGGCCCGACCGTGATGACCCCCGCGATCTGTTCGTCGCTGAGGGCCAGGTCCGTGTTGGAACCGCGGCCGATATCGGTGCCGAGACCACCTCGGCCATCGGTCCCGTGGCACGCGGCACAGGAGACCTCATAGAGATCACCTGAGAGAAGATATTCCCCCGTTCCCCCGCAAGCTCCAAGAGCCCCGAGCAACACAATCATCGCAAACCATCGGCGCATCTGAAGAAGTTACCACTACAAATCCATTGTCCTCGGGAGGGTTACAGCAACGGTGGTGCCGACGCCTACGTCACTATCGACCACGACCCTCCCCCGCAGCGCGGTGGTTAATTCCTTCACGATGCTGAGACCGAGCCCGCTCCCTTCCGGTCGAACCGGTCGATAACGCTGGGCCACGTACAGACGCTCGAACACGCGTGGAAGGTCTTCGCGGTCAATCCCGGGTCCGGTATCGGTCACCGTCATGACGACGTGGTCTTCATGGGTCACGAGCCCCACTGTCACTGTGCCACCCTCGGGTGTGTAGCGAAGAGCGTTGCCTAACAGGTTGCCGAGAATCTGGCCAACCCTGTCGGGATCCACGTCGACCGTGCCGACATCGCCCAGGTCAGCAACAAGCTTGACTCGAAGCTCTTCGGCTCGGGGCCGATGGCCCTCCAGCAAGCCGTTGATATGCGCGGACAGTTCGACCGGTTCCGGGCGCAAAGTGAACTCCCGTGCTTCAAGTCTCGCCAGCAACGTCAGGTCTTCGATCAAACGGCTCAGCCGGTCAGTTTGACGATGGAGCACCGAGCCGACCCGCGGTAAGTCGTCTTCCTCTATTTGTCCGGCGTCCAGCGCCTCGGCATATCCACGTAGCGTCGTCAGCGGTGTTCGCAGATCATGGCCTACGCTCATGAGGAAATCACGCTCGCGGCGCCGACCGGCGTCGAGTTGCTCCGCCATATCGTTGAAAGCTGCTCCGAGTTTGGCGACGTCATCAGCTCCGTCGATCGGTGCCCGAACCGTGAAATCACCGTCAGCGATCGCTCGCGACGTCGCTTCGAGGCGATCCAACCTCTTACCAACCTGCTTCGCCACCCAGTTGGCAAGGAACACCGCAAGAATCGCCCCGATGCCAAGCGAGAAGACCAGAGGTCGCGTCAGAATGTTGGCTCCCAACAACGGCTCGGTGCGACCGATCGCAATAAGGATGGCCGCGTCGCGCCGTGGTAGGAACGGAATTGACCGCACATACGCCAAGACCGGCTCGCCCCGCACTTCGGTTTCGATGATCTGATCGATTGCGGGATTGTCGCCGAGGACATCGAGCAGCGGTGTTTCCGGTAGGGCCACGGCTGCCGCGGCCCGGTCCGTGGGAGCACCCGATATTCGCGCCTCTACATAGTCGTGGCCTCCGACACGTCGTGCGATCTCCAACGTCCTAGCAACGGACAAGCTATCGCTGTTATCCGACGTGGGAAGCGAGTCCTTGACTGAAGCAACGATCAAGTTCGCAGTTGCTTCTGCCTGCCGGAGTAGTTCCGCTTCGCTCTGGCTAATCAGTCCCCTTTGTATTGCCGCGCCCGCGACCAGACCGGCAAGCAGCGTCACGGCAGCAACCGCCAACGCACTCCAGAGCACCTGTCGCCGCATGGTCAGTCCTCGATCCGGTAGCCGACGCCCCAAACCGTCTCGATAGGGATGTTGGCGAGCTTCCTACGCAATTGTCGAACGTGGACGTCGACCGTCCTGGTCTCACCGAAATAGTCGTAGCCCCAGACTGCTTCAAGAATCTGATGACGTGACAAGACAAGGCCCCGGTGCTCTGTTAAGTACCAGAGCAGATCGAATTCACGTGCGGTCGGTCTGATCACGGTGCCATCGGAGGTGGTTATTTGACGACGGCCACTGTCGATCAGGAACCCTGCCACCTCAGCAGTCTGCACCGTGACAGGCCTTTCCTCACTACGACGCAGCACAGCCTTGACCCGGGCCACGAGTTCCCGCGGCGAGAAGGGCTTGGTCACATAGTCGTCTGCCCCGATTTCGAGTCCGACGATCTTGTCGACCTCGGAATCCCGCGCCGTCAGCATGATTATTGGAATGTCTGACTTGCCTCGTATGCGGCGACACACTTCGATCCCGTCGATACCGGGGAGACCAATATCGAGGAGAGCTACGCGGACATCGCCCTGCTCCAGACGATCAAGAGCGCGTTCTCCTGTTGACGCATGCACGAACCGGAAACCTTCTCGCTCGAAATAGAGCTGCAGCAGGTCGGCAATCTCGTCTTCATCTTCGACAAGCAGAATCGTTCCGCTCACAGCCAAGCCGGCACCTCCTGACCCCAGCAGTATCGGCACGATATGTTCGAAGACTGTAAGAAAATGAGGAACCGTCGCCGGATGATCACGCCTGCAGCGGAAGTGTCGCTACCGACCCGGCCCGGCCCGCCACCGCAACACGGGCACCATCGGCAACCTCAATCCGAATCATGCCAAGCGCGATGGGAGCATCAAGCCCTATGGAGAATCCCACGGAGGAAAGCACGCCCACCGGCTGGTCCTCGTGGAAGATCTCACCTCCGGAAGGTGGCACCTCCATTCCGTCAAACACCACCCCGATCAAACGCCTATTCACGTGACCGCGGGAGTCGATGCGTGCCACCAGTTCCTGGCCGAGGTAGCAACCTTTGTCAAAGTCCACTGCGGTGGTGACGTCAACGCCCTCCTGCGGAATAGTGCTGTCGGTGAGATCAACTCCCATCACGGGTTCACCTACTTCAATCCGCACCACAGCTGCGGCGCTGCCGGAGATCATTTTGACAGGGGGCTGCTCCCCGACAACCACAAACCGGGGCAGCTCAGAATGGCGGAAAGAAAGCCGGGCCGTCAGAGTCTCGTCTTCGATCCATGACCCAGGGTGTGGGGCCTGTGGGAGTAGATGGGGCGACCGGGGTCCCCATACATCCCAAACTTGGCGTTTCTCGACCGATATCGTCGCATCCACTCGTATCTTGAATCTCGTGAGATCAGTTGCCACGAGCCCGGTTCTTGCTGCATCGCAGACAAGGCCTAGCCGCCTTTCATCGCGCAGCAACCAGAGGGTCGCACGCAGCTTCCCGTTGGGGGCAAGGAGCAACGACGGTGCTACAGAACCGGGAGCCATCGCTTCCACGTTCTGGCTCAGCAACCCGTCGAGGAATGAGACAGTGTCGGGGCCGCTGACCCACACAACGCCGGTAGCTCCGGTGAAGGCGCCTGCGTCACTCCGGAGCAGCTCGTAGTCAGACATCACGAGCTGCCTCGATCGCGGCCAATACCGCGGCGGCCTTATTGAGGCATTCCGTGTACTCGGCGGCAGGATCGCTATCCGCAACCACCCCGGCCCCCGCTTGTACCCATGCTTTGCCGTTGGCGGCAACCATGGTGCGGAGGGCGATCGCGGTGTCGAGATTACCGGAGAAGTCGATGTACCCGACGGCACCGGCGTAGGGCCCGCGTGCGGTGGGTTCCAGATCATCAATGATCTCCATTGCGCGCACTTTGGGGGCACCCGACACCGTGCCGTGCGGAAAAGTAGCCCGCAGGACATCGACGGGGCCGACCTCGGAGCGGAGCCGACCAGAAACTCCAGACACAATATGCATCACGTGTGAATAGCGCTCGATGACCATAAGATCATCGATCTGTACGGAGCCGAACTCGCAAACCCTCCCGAGATCATTCCGCGCAAGATCGATCAACATCACATGCTCCGCCCGCTCCTTGGGATCCGCCAGCAATTCCTTTTCCATCTCCTCATCTTCCAGCAGCGTTTGTCCGCGCGGACGGGTTCCAGCTATCGGCCTGCTGGTGACGACACCATTACGGGCTCGCACCATCAGCTCGGGAGACGAGCCGACTATTGCCATATCTTCGTGTCGCAAGAAGAACATGAATGGGGATGGATTGACCAGACGCAATGATCGATATACCAGGAACGCGTCGGTGCCGAGATCAACCTCGAGCCTGATCGAAGGAACGATCTGAAAAGCATCCCCTCCCAGAATGTGTTCCTTTGCCCTGGCAACGGCCGCCTCGAAATCGTTCCGCGTCATGTTGGGCCTAGCCGCAGGCTGGGATTCAAATGCTGGGCGAGAGCGGGGATTGTAAGACGATGCTCCCGTGAGCCGTGTCGCGGCTTGCGCGAGATCTGCGACGGCCGCGTCATAGGCGGCGGCGGGATCCTCACCAACGAATACGTTTCGAATCAGGTGGACCGTTTCGCGAAACCGATCAACCGCAGCCAGCAGGCCAAAGAACTGCCACATCATCTCCGGCAGCCCTCTGTCGTCCTCGGGCCGGTTCGGTAAGTGTTCGATGTAGCGGACAGCATCGTAGGCAAGGTATCCGACCGCACCGGAGTGCAGTGGTGGATGGTCATCCGGGTAGCCGAGTTCGGCAGCCGTCGGAACCGTCAAGCCACCGACGACGATCTCCAACACCTCGAGGGGATTCCCTTGGGGCACTTCGCCAGCGCGGCCGCTGGCGGTTGTCACGCCGTCGCGGGCCACAAGCGTGAATTCCGGCCGTCCACCGATAAACGACCACCTCGCCCACCGTTCACCACCTTCGACCGATTCGAGCAGAAACCCCGGTTCGTCACCTACCAGCTTTTCGAACACAGAGATGGGCGTCTCTCGATCACCAAGCACCTCCATCGAGACCGGCACCACCGCATACGACTGGGCGAGTTCGATGAATCGACTACGAGAGAGATCGGGTTTCATCCGGCGAGGTTAGAGCGCGCAGCCAACCTTGTCGTCTTTGCCTATCCCGGATTCCGATCGGACCACGGACTACGGGGATGGGGGCGACGGAGATCTAGACCTCGGCCAAGTTCTCCAGGCCTAATTTCACCAGGATTTCGGAGAACCACCGATTCAGGTCTGTGATTTGCCCGGTGACCAGGAGGACACCGAACGCGGCCAGCATCAATCCGGAGGCGACGCTGATCGGTGTCAGGAAGCGCTTGACGCCGTCGAAGAAGGAATACGCTCTGGCCAGCAAGAGGGCCGAGACGAGGAACGGCACCCCAAGTCCCAGAGAGTAGAAACCCAGCACCAACATCCCCCGGCCCATCGTGTCTGCATCGGCTCCGAGAGCGATGGCCGCTGTCAAGAAAGGGCCAATGCAGGGGGTCCAACCGAATGCGAATGCCATGCCCATCACAGGTGGGGCAAACGACCCGAATCTGCTGGGACGCACGTCCTTGCGCCGGTCTTTCATGACCGGGAGGAGGACATCGGGTGTCCAAATGGCGGTCGCAGCGATGAACAAACCCATCATGATTATCACCCAGCCGGCGATGGTCGTGAAAACACTGCCCTGAAGGAGTCTGCCCAGCGAAGAAGCCGCTCCCCCGAACAGGACTACGAACACGAGGCTGAAGCCCAACACAAAGAACAAAGTCGCCCGGGCAACCTTCCACATCGACACGTTTCCTTCGGCAATCTCCCGGGTTGAATAGCCCGACATCAAGCTCAGATACCCGGGAAGCAGCGGCAAAACACACGGCGAAAGGAAGGACGCGGCCCCTGCAAAGACCGCGGCGATGAGCGTTGTGTCGGCCAACCGATTCTCCTGATCCCTCGTTGCACGGCTTAACGTGACGTCAACGCGTTTTGTTCCCAAGGACGAACATGAAGCCGTATGGCGATTCGTGAGATTAACCTCTTGCCGCTGATGCGAAACGTTCATAGGCACAATTGTTCATGTCGGTAGTAACCGGATTCACCATTCGAGATCGCCGGATCCTCACACTGATGATGTTTGTCGCGCTCGTCGCGGGATACGGCGGGAGTCAACTCAGCCACACTCTCCCCTTCGCCCGGAATGCCTTGGGGCTCACCGAGGGTGGCATGAATTGGGTGTTCGCGGCGACACGTCTCATGTCGTTGGCCGGCCTCCTCTTTATGGTGTTTGCCGACCGCCGCGGGCGGCGCCTTCCTTTCTTGGTCGCCTTTTCGTTGATGCCGATCGCCAACCTCGCGACCGCGTTCGCACCGGAGCCCGTGACCTTCACCCTTGCCCAGGGTGCTGCAAGGATCGCAGTCATCGCCGTCGCCGGTCTGGCCATCGTGATCCTCGCCGAGGAATTGTCTCCTCGGATACGGGCTATGGGAATCGGGCTTTATGCGCTCGCCGGGGCGTCAGGCTCAGGTATCGGGCTGGCACTGCTTCCGATCGCCGAACGCTCTGAGTACTCCTACAGGGCGCTCTTTGCTTTCACGGGTGTCGGACTATTGGCGCTCCCCCTGTTGATCCGCTTCCTCGGCGAGAGTCGCGCCTACGTTCAGTACGAGCGCACGGTGACCTTCCGTTCTGCCCTCAAAGCGGGTTTGGGCCGTCACTTCTGGCCCTTTGCTGCGATTGCTTTCCTCATCGCCGCTTTCGCTTCGCCCGCAACGGCATTTGTACTGGAACGCCTGGTAAACGACCTGCAATGGGACACCGCTCAGGCGCGTTTCCTTCTGATGGTTTTCAGTGGTTTTGGAACGGGTGGGGTCCTCCTCGGCGGCCGCATGGCCGACCTTGTTGGCCGCAAGCGAACCACCATCATGGCGATGCTCACCGGTCTTGTCGGAGGGGTAGCGTTCTACACCCAGGACAGTGGTTGGATACTGGCCCCGGCAGTCTTTCTGGCAACGCTCGGACTCGGCATGCTCACCCCCGCCATGGCCTCGCACAGATCTGAACTCTTTCCGACAAGAGTACGAGCCACCGCCGCTGGCTGGATTACCAATATCGCTATCGGTGGCAGTATTGCCGGGTTCGTTGTTGGTGCGTTGATCGTCGACAGCGTTGGCCTACCAACGACCATCACCGCACTGGGAGGCGGCCTCGTCATCGCGATGTTTCTCGTTACGCGCTTGCCCGAGACTCGCGGGATGGACCTCGTCCGCTCTGGAAAGGGCCGGTCACATGCCACCACGCCAGAGTCACAAACCGAACAAGCATCATCACAGTCAGAGCCCACCACACCCCAGGCAACCCCCAGTCCCGAAGCTGTGCGACCACAAGCACCCCAGCAGTAGCGATAGACGCAGCCACCGTCGTGCCGGCCAAGTAGCCAAATCGAGAGGCTCCGATAGCGATCCCGTCCCACACAAACACCACCGCGTTTAACGGTTGCATTAAGACAATAAAGATGTAGACAGAGTCGACCCCGGCGAGTACTTCGGCATCATCGGTGAAGATGCCCGGTAGCAGCGACCGGCCGGCGGCCATGATCATCGCCAGCAGCAGACCTCCGGCCAGTCCCCATCGCAGCAGCCTTGATGAGTAGGCCGCGGCGATTTCAGGGTCCCGGTGTCGGTGAAGGCCGATCAGGGCCTGAGCTGCGATGGCGAGGGAATCCACGACAAGCGCCAGGAAGATCCAAAGTTGTACTGCTATCTGGTGCGCCGCCACGACCTCATCACCCTGTCTGGTAGCGACGGCCGTGGCCAACGTAAACGCGGCCAGGAGCGAACCACTCCTGATCAGGAGGACGCGGCCCGCACCGATAAGTGGCCGGACCGCATCCCATCCCGGCCAACTCGTCTGGAGTGAGAATTGGCGGCGTCTGCGAAAGAACAACGTTCCGAAAAACAAGACGCCGATCCATTGCGCGGCCATTGTGGCCCAAGCAGCACCGGCTAGTCCCCAGTCGAAGCCAAAGATCAGAATGGGGTCGAGGATGAGGTTGGTCACGGAAATGCCCGCAGCGACCCACAGCGGCGTCCTCGTGTCCTGGTGCCCCCGGAATATGCCGTGAGCCACCGTCGCGATGAGGAGAGCCGGCATCCCCAGGACCCGGATGCGTAGATACGTCGTGGCGTCGCTGAGGAGCTCCGATTCCGCGCCCATCAGTCGCAACACCGGCTCGGCAGCGAGCACCAATACCAACGCCGAGATCACGCCGATGACCAACCCCAAAGCAAGCGCAGCCACCGTGATCTGCCCCGCCCTGTCATTGTCTCCGCTCGCAACCGCACCAGCGATCAGGGGAGTAGTCCCATAGGCGAGGAAATTGAACATGAAGAAGGCGATCGAAAAGACCGACACGGAAACGCCGAGGGCCCCGAGTGGGATCTTGCCAAGTTGCCCGACGTATGCCGTATCGATAAGGGAGACGAGCGGATCGGCAGCCAGGGTCCCCAAGGCCGGGATTGCCAGCCTGAAAATATCTCGGTCGAGGACTGATCGGGGCCCGGTCACCGATCAGTCCGAGGACGCGCGGTCTTCGGTTCATAGGGGCAGCGATCCCACAGCGGGCACTCCCAGCATCGAGGCTTTCTCGCGTCGCACACCTCTCGCCCGAACTGGATGAACCTCATCGAGATTCCAGCCCAGGTGTTCTTCAGATACAGGTCCTTGAGGTCGCGCTCGATCTTCACCGGGTCCGAGTTGGTCGTGAGCTCCAGCCGGTTTGAGACCCTCTTCACATGTGTGTCGACGGCAATCGCCGGATCACCCCACGCCTCGGCGAGCACGACGCTGGCTGTTTTCCTGCCGACTCCCTTGAGTGTGATCATCTCGTCGAGATCGCGCGGGACCTTGCTATCGAATCTTTCGACTACATCCGCAGCTAACGCAAGAATCGACTTCGTCTTCTGCCGGTAATACCCGGTTGAGTACACGACCTTCTCAATGTCTTCGGGATTGGCCGCGGCCAGATCCTCCGGATAGGGCCACTTCTCAAAGAGCACCGGAGTCACCCGATTCACGTTGTCATCGGTGGTCTGCGCAGAAAGCACGGTGGCAACGATCAGCTGCCACGGATCGCGGTAATCAAGCGCGGTATTGATCTCGGGATACCGCGCCGTCAGCCGCTTCAAGATGAGTCGCGCGTTACGCCGCTGTTGGGGAAGAGATCGTGGTGCCGACCTTGTAGGGGTAGTTGTCATGAGCGGGAGAGTTTATACAACGTCTTCCGTCTTCCGTCTTCCGTGACGGACAGCGGACGACGAACTCCTACTACGATCCGCTCGTGGATCTACGTACGGCTGTCACAGAGAGGGCTCGGATCGAGGGCAACCTCGTGCTGGTCGATGAGTTCCTCAACCATCGGGTCGAGCCGAAGGTGATCGAGTCAGTTGGTAAGTCGCTAGCGAGCGTGTTTGCCAATCTGAACCCCGATCTCATCTTGACTGCCGAGGCGTCCGGCATTCCTCCCGCTCTGGCCTGCTCGGCACAACTCGACATACCGATGGTTTACGCCAAAAAGTATCTCGGGACGGGTGATCGATACTCCTTTGCCCGCGAAGTCACCTCTCCCACCAAAGGCGTTGAGTACCGGGTCGAGGTTGCCCGTCGGGTACTGCCGCCCGGGCTCCGCTTGATCATTATTGATGACTTCCTGGCACGGGGACGCACCGCTGAGGCCCTCGGCGACATCGCTCTGGAAGCAGGATGTGACCTGTTGGGGTTCGGGTTCGCTATCGAGAAGTGCTGGCAGCAAGGAAGGGAGCGGCTGGAGCGACGCGGTTGGGTCGTGCACTCGGTGGTCGAGCTCGAAGCCATCGAGGGTTCCACAGTCGTGCTCCGAGACGAAGTTTGAGGCTTTCGGACCAGATCGCAGCGGTGCGAGCCGACTACGACCACTGCTTTGGCTGTGGGGTGAACAATCCGATTGGCTTGCGTCTCGACGACTTCGAGCAAGTGGACAACACGGTCCGCGCCGTGTTTGTGCCTCGCCAGGACTTTCATGGGTTCTCGGATCTTCTCCACGGCGGCATCGTGGCCGCCGGCCTCGACGAGATCATGGGGTGGACGGCAATCCTCGTCGAGAACGTGATGGTGATGACCGGCACCCTCGACCTCCGCTACCGCAAGCCGGCGCCAGTCGACACCACTTTCACTCTCGAAGGTGAACTTGTTGAGCGACGGAGTCGCCGGCTGCGACTGAGCGGGCGCATGCTTGATGGGGAGACGGTTGTAGCGGAAGCGACGGGCATGTTCCTGGTGGTGCAAGAACTCGAGTACTAGGTATCAAGAACCGGCACCAGCGCATTGACTACGTCAAGAACTCCAATAGCGCGATGCCGCCGGCTAGATAGGCAAAGCCGGCCATGACTTGCCAGAACGCTCTCGGGTTCTTCTCCGGGCGAAGTCCCTTGCGAAGCCGATCTCGCGGATCGGAGGACTTAACGCGACCCCGACGCACTTCGGGATCCTCAAAGTCATCGTCGTGACGGTGCCGCGATCCGAGCACTGCGCCCGCGGCGCCGATCCCCAGACTGGTGTAGCCGCCTCCGGTCGCACCACCCGAAAGCAACAGCACGACTCCATAGGCCACCGCGGCGTAGGCGATTCCCTCAACAAGGGAGGCGGTCGAGAACGCGCCGATCCCAAGGCCAACAACAACCACAGCCAGCCAACCGATAGCGAAGGTCGCCACATAGTCGCCCAAGCGATCCCGCAGCGGGAGCATGGTGTCTAAGGACTCCGAATGCGTTGATTCGCTCATCCGATGGTCACCGGGACCCCAGGAGTTGCGACGGGCCGTTCATGTCGCGTCCTTCCAGATAGCGAAGGATGCGGACACAAGCAGCGATCATCCCGAGCAGGATAAACAAAGCCAGAAATAGCCAACCTATGAGTTCAAAGCCGGCGAAATAGGTCGTCCGGCAATCACCCAGCCCGTCGGGGCAAAGGCCCCACCCGGACCCGCCGCGACGCAGGTCGAGCAGAACCATTAGCGGAATCAACGCCACTCCGACTGCAGCGGCAATGAGTATGACAATTAGTGCTCGCAGGGCAACCATATCGCGCAGATTACCTCCTATTTCAAGTCTTGCATGCCCTTCCGAACGGAAGGTAGGGTGCAGCACGTCCCGAAAACGGTGGTCAATGGCGTTTCAGATCGAAGATTTCACAGAGGAGGAGCGTCAGGTCCTCTCTCGGTTCTTCACCAATATTGACAGCCCCGTGTTCGTAATCGTGAATCTCCCCGAGGTTGTTAAGGGGGCGCTCTTTGCGCGTTACAGCAGATCACCGAAGTCGGTTCGGCGGTTGTTTCTCGACGAGTTCTACCACCAGCCCGAGATCGGGGTTGCTGCGCTCGCTTCGCAACTCAGCGGCGACGACCCGATGGTCAAACTGCAGCGCGCTGAGGATCTCTACGATCGGGTTTTCTCAGAATTTGGCGACGACTCAGTGGCCCAACTTGGTGGTGCCCATCTGGCGTGTGAACAAGCCTCCAACGTGCTCACCAAGATCCTTGAATGGGGTCGGCTGGCGTCCTATCTAGAACAGAGCACCCGATACATCTTTTACGACGAGAAGCTTGGCGACCGGTACCGGTACATGGTTCCAGCAGAGATCGAGTCATCTGCACATCGTGACCGCTATGTCGAGACCATGGAGTGGCTCTTCGACACGTATGCGGATCTTGTCGGGAGAATGGTTCCCTACTACGAAACGCTGTTCCCTAGGGAAGAGGGTGACTCCAATTTCGTTTGGAGATCCACTATCCGGGCGAAGGCGTGTGATGATATTCGGGGCCTTCTCCCGGCTTCCACGACATCGAACGTGGGGATATTCGGTTCGGGACAGGCGTACGAGATGCTGCTCCTGCGGATGCGGGCACATCCGCTTGCCGAAGCCCGCGAATACGCTGACCTGATGCTCACAGAACTCCGCAAGGTGGTGCCGTCCTTCATGCGTCGCGTTGATGTCCCCGGGCGGGGCATAGCCTGGAGCGAGTACACGGCATCGGTCGCCAAACAGATGAACGCCTACGCCGCAAGCATCACCGTTGACCCGGAACCTCGCCCCGAGGTAACCCTTGTCGAATGGGACGCCGATGCTGAACTGAAGACAGCGGCGGCTTCGCTGTATGCATACACCAACCTGCCCGACGACCAACTATTGAATATGGTCGCCGAGATGCCGGAGACGGAACGGGTAGCGTTGATCGAGACATATGTTGGGGATCGAACCAACAGACGGCACAAGCCGGGACGGGCGATGGAACGCTCCGATTACCGGTTCGACATTCTGTGCGACTACGGAATCTTCCGCGATCTGCAGCGCCACCGAATGCTTACAATCGAGTGGCAACGTCTCTCACCCGCGCACGGGTACATAACCCCCGATTCCATAGCCGACATCGGAGCCTCGGATGTATGGGATGAGGCGATGGCGCAGACCGCCGATCTCTACAACGTCGTCGCCACCGACCTTGGACACGACGTCGCTCAATACGTGATCCCATTCGCATACAAGATCCGGTTCTTCTTCCAACTGAATGCGCGCGAGGCATTCCACCTCCTCGAACTGCGGACAGGAGCCGGAGGACACCCCGGTTATCGGCGATTATGTCAGGAGATGCATCGGCTTATCCGCGATGAGGCCGGCCATACTCTCATCGCCGACGCGATGAAATACGTCGACCACGAGGACCACGATCTAGCTCGCCTTGAAAGCGAGCGACGGGCCGCAGCCAAACGCGCCGCTCGCGGCGTTCTGGACCCGGACTAGCTGCGGTCCGCTGATCCTCCCAGTACTACGCCAGCTTTATCCGGAGGACCAGATGTCCCTCTTCGGTCGACCAGGACGCGCCCCCGATGAGCGAGTAATCGAGGAAGTCCTTTTCTGCCTGCTGGACGAACATCTGACGGGCTTCACCCTCAAGCGGAGGGATCCCTCGTTCTTGCACGGCGGTAGCGCGCGAACGGAACCTACTGAGGAATTCTTCAACGTCGAGTTGAGCCACGGGGACCTCCTGATCATCCAGGCAAACATCGTAGCGGTGTGCGCCTCCCCTAACGGTCCTTCACCGACGTCCAGCCCAACCGACGAACGCTTGTGACGATCACCCGGCTACGCTCGCGTAGATGCTCGACCACAAGCTGATCTTTGTATCCGGCAAGGGCGGCGTGGGAAAGTCGGCAGTAGCGGCTTCGCTTGCCCTGATCGCCGCCAGGCGTGGGTTGAGAGTGCTCGTAGTCGGTATGGTCGAAGGTGTCGGCGTATAAGGGTTTAGAGTTTTTTGTAGATTCTTATACAGTAGATAATATAGATATGGATATATATTTTAAATCATTAATTACAGATAGATATGATGAAG
>JAYEIP010000228.1:0-1601 GCA_034660155.1 Actinomycetota bacterium
CGAGCTGGTGAGCAGCTACGCCGACCTGATCCGGGTCGGGACCCGCAACATGGCGAACTTCACCCTCCTGTCAGAGCTGGGCAGGCAGAACAAGCCGGTGATGTTGAAGCGGGGTCTTACGGCCACCATCGAAGAGTGGTTGAACGCGGCCGAGTACATCTACAAAGAGGGCAATCACGACGTGATCATGTGCGAACGGGGGATTCGCACCTTCGAGACGGCCACCCGTAACACTCTCGATATTTCTGCAGTCCCCGTCCTCAAGGAGCTGTCGCATCTTCCTGTGATTGTCGATCCTTCGCATTCGGGTGGCAGGCGGAGCCTGGTGGCACCGTTGACGCGCATTGCCATTGCTGCCGGGGCAGATGGGTTCATGGTCGATGTACATCCCGCACCAGAGACGGCTCTCGTCGACGGGCCTCAAGCCATCCTCCCCGATGAGTTTGCTGCGCTGATGGAACAGGTGGATGCGCTGCTCGCCGTCATGGGCACGTTCAAGTAGATGCCGACGGTTGCCATCTCCGGCACCGGGTTGGTCGGTGCTTCGATCGGGCTCGGATTGGCTCGGAGTGGCTGGACGGTCACCGGCTGGGACCCTGATCCCGAAGCGCTCGCAGCGGCGCTGGCTGAGACGGCCATTCACGAAACCGTCTCGTCGTTTGCCGAACTGGTCGCAGCTGCGACTGACGTTGTGGTGCTCGCCGGCCCGCCGGGGGTCGTCATCGAGCAGGTGTCCGCCATCAAATCCGACTCTCTCGTCCTTGATGTTGCCGGGGTGAAATCGGCCGTGGTGGCGGCGAGTCGGCCGGCACGCTTTGTCGGTACCCATCCGATGGCCGGGCGTGAGGTGCGGGGCCCGCAAGGTGCTTCGCCTTCTCTGTTCCGGGGGGCCAGCTGGGTGGTGGTGACCGACGAGACCGCCGCAACCGACCTGGTCGCTGCCGAGGACATCGTGGTGCAGCTTGGTGGCCGACCGATCCGCATGACGGCTGCGGAACATGATGCGGCAGTTGCCATGATCAGCCATCTCCCGCAGGTGTTGGCTGCTGCCCTTGTCAACGAGGCCGCGGACCGCACCCGGGCGCTTGATCTGGCGGCGGGGAGCTTCCGGGATCTCACCCGCGTCGCAGCTTCGGATCCGAGCCTGTGGGTCGACCTGCTCGCCGTCAACGCGATCGAGGTGGTCGCTGTTATCGAGGACTTCCGCTCCCGATTGGCGCGAGTGGCTGGTGCTCTCGAGGCGGGGGATGCCGCCCTCATCGATGACTTCCTAACGAGGGGTCAGAAGATACGACAGAGTTTGGCGCCTCCCGTTGTTGCGGTTCGGGTGGCGCTTGCCGATGAGCCGGGAGAGATGGCCCGGGTCGGTCGGGCGTTTGGGGCATCTTCGGTAGATGTACGAGACCTGCAGCTCCGCCATGCCCCCCACGGCGGCGGTGGCGTTCTCACCGTTTCCGTCAGGCCTGGAGAAGCGGAGACACTGCGGACCGCCCTAGAGGACGAAGGCTTGTTACTGGTGGATTAGATGTGCGGTTGTCGGCGAACGCGTCTCGGACACCTGCGAAGACTCCCATACGTGGTTCGGACACCTGCTCAGACCT
>JAYEIP010000229.1:0-8116 GCA_034660155.1 Actinomycetota bacterium
GCTACCGCGGCCACCGAGCCCGCAGTCAGGAGGATCCCGATGGTGACAATGCGTCGGCTCTCGGGTGCCGGGGCGTCGCTGATTCGCCATTCGAATCTGGCGAAGATGGCGACGAGGACTCCAGTCATCGTCAGCAGGACTGCGATCCACACGGGGCGGGTAGCCCACCACGCCGCCGTACCCGGCTCGATCTTGAAGAACGCTCCGTCAAACGTGAAAAGGCCGCTGGCTGCGACTAGGGACATTGCGGACAGGTGCCACAGGTAGATCGTCATGATGATCCCGGAAACCGCCACTACTCCATGCCACGCCCTGGCCCGGACGGTGAAGCGGCGTACCGCCGGCTGGGTTCCCCAGATGATCCCCAACTGCATCAACCCCAGCACAGCCATCGCAAACGTCGGCGGCGTCATGTTCGTCACTCCTGCACCCGGAATGCCGACCATCGCCACCGGGTACATCCCGGTCCAGGTAAGCAGTATCAACAGAGCCAGCGAACCGCCGAACACGCCCCAACCGGTGCTCGATGCCAGGCCACCCGCTCGGTCGCGCTCCGACCACCAGTAACCGAGCTGGTGGACGGTGGCCCACACGAAGACGAAGTTGGCCCAACCGATGCCGGGTACGTCGAAGATGAAGCGGGCGATGTCGACGGCAATAGCCGTGCCGGCCAGCAGCAGGATGGTGATCGGACCAGACCGGCGCCACCACGCATACGTCAGGGGAGCGAGGGCGGTCAGCGTAAGGTAGACGGCGAGGAACCACAATGGCACCGTGGCCGACATCGCCCCGGCGTACACAACCTCGGTTGGCACGAAGGATCGCATCACGATGATGAGCAGCACCCACACCAGCAGTAGTGGGACCACGGGCGTGAACATGCGGCGTACCCGGGCCGTGATCCATTCCCTCCGCCGCTCCTCGCCTCGTTCCACCTTGCCCAGACCCCGCGCATTCGCATACCCGCCCGCCAGGAAGAAGATCGGCATCACCTGGACGATCCACGTCACCCAACCCGAGTACGGAATCCACTCGAGCGAGTTGAGCAACGCAATCTCGCCATCTGGCTGGAGCCAGATCGAAGCCGCCAGCCAGTGGCCAAACATAACGACCAGGATGGCAACGACCCGCCAGAAGTCGACGATCCGGTTCCGGGTGGCCGGGGTCGCAACAGCCAACTTGCCCGTGTAGGAGAGATACGTCTTCATTGCGCTCCCTGGGACGATGCGGTGGCGCCCATGGGCCTACAACACCCAGCCTACGGCAAGACTTTGCGTGCTTCTTGGGGGGCCAACCCCCAAAAACACCGGGGGACTCGTAAGCGACACCACCGCTGAGAACGACCGGCGCCGTTGCTGCCTCCAAGGGCAACGTCAACAAGGTGTTGACGCAGTCAGAGCGTCCAACCGGTCAGATCGCGAAGATCGTCGCGCGAAAGGTAATCCACCGCCGTTGCGAGCCCGTCGGCCTCTGCGTTGGTGACTACTCCCGGATACTCAAGGACAAAACACCCACCGGAGAAGGTGAAGACAAGCCGATCGGCGGAGGCGTGGTAGGCCACAATTGATGGATTATGCGTCGGCTCGGCTTCACCCGCCGTCGCGCAAGTCTCGGTGAGGGTTCCGACGGCTCTCACATCGTGCGTATCGTTATCGAACACGATTATCGCTTCACCGGTGCGCGTCTCTATTGACTGGACTTCCCACCCGGCTGGAAGATCCCGCACGCAGGGAACGAAATCGGAAGTTGGCACTGCCTGTGCGAAGAGAATTAACCGGGCCGGTTCGGTGGTGTCGCACGCGATCGGTGTGCCGAGACGCCCGTCAGTCGTCGAACACGCCCCGGCCACAACGGTGAGCAAGAACAAGAGGGTAAGAGGCGTCTTCACAGCAGTTCTCTCACCATCGATCGGTTGAGCAGTACCAGCCAAACAGCGAACGCTGCGATCACCACCAGGGCACAAAGGCCCAGCACGCGTCGTCGTGTCCAGCGTTGGATACGGATCGGCGATCGTTGTGGTGCCAGATTCCTGAACTCCAGCTGGGCATCATGATCCATTGCCTTGAGAGTGTTCCGCAGTTCCCCTGGGATGGTGACCCCGCGGGTAGCCGCAAACGCCTCGGCCAGATCGTCCTCACTGAAGTGGTCCCGGGCTCTCTCGTAGATAACTGCCGTGGGCAAGTGAGCTGCCAGTGAAAGCATCATGTTTGCCAGATCGATGGCTTGGCGCCACGGGCTGGGTCGGATTTCGCCAAACGCGTGATCTATCAGATAGAGGCCGCGCCGGCCAACGAGAACATTTGCAGGTTTGATATCGCGGTGCGCCAGGCCCTGGTCCCACATCTTGCTGACGGACCACATGGCTGAGTCGACGACTCCCTCGTCAACCTCGGCTTCTGACATCTCGGCGACGCCATCGAGAAACTCAGTGACGAGCATGTACTCGCGTCCGGGAGTGAGTTCGACGATCCCCAGTGGCTCCGGAATGGGTACGCCAGCGTCCCGCATCAAACGCATCACATGGTCCTCATGCTCCGCGAGGCGACGCACCGTCCGGAACGATGACTCGTCCTCGAGCGACCCGTAGAGGATGGTGCGCCCGAGCTTGTACCAGCGGTCCGAGCGAAGATGATTGTTTGCGTAGAGCTTCCCGAATACGTGCGTGTTGTCAGACAGCGTGATCCGTAACGGGGTGGAGCCTCCCGACCCTTCAAGCCCAAACGGCTCGACAGCGACGACGGCATAGCCCAACTGGTCTTGCATGGCGACGACAATCGCCTCGATGCGGGTGCCCGACATCTCGAGGTGTGCTGTCTTCCCCCGCGCATAGGACACTGGAAACACCGAATCGGGAGTTATCAGGCGGAAGGCAAGTACGGCCAATGCAACTGCAATGATCTCCCCCGACGCAACGTCCGAGACGCGATCAACGCCAAGGTAGACCCGGGCCAGGGCAAAGGTCACGATCACGATCGTCGAAGCCAGCAACGCCCGCTGTCGCCACTTTCCCGGGACCACAAGAGCGTACGTCATAGCCACGAGGGTGACGGCGACGGCGGCTCCGGCAAGCGATGGTGCCGCGAACCCGGCCCAATCGGTGAGGATTGTCACGCCGTCGGGCCGGGGCCTTGACAGCAGGTTCGCCAGCCCCACGACAAAGAGCTCGGTGCCAAGCACGACAACGACGAAAGTGAACAGGTGGCGCCAGCGCATCGTGACGAGCAAGACGGCGACACTGGCCCAACGTAAAACGGTCAGGAACCAGTCGGTCCGCAGCGCATCGAACGCTCGAGCGATTTCGTTCAGGGGGTCGTTGCGAATGGAGACAAACCAGTCTGTGATGACTCCATCGAAACTGTTCCACCAGTCGCCACGGCCAAGAAAGAAGCTGGTCGGAGTCAGGAGCAGGGCGATGATCGCCACCACGACGGACAACGACAATATCCACAGCCATCCCAGCCCGGCAAGCGGTTCCTTGGGAAGCGGCGCAGGTTCGCCGGAAGGACGTCTTCGTCTCGTAGACCGCTCAATCCTTTCGGACGCTGCTTTCGGGGCTCTCCTCATGACCATCCCAAGTCCATCTTGTACTGGAACTTACCTTTCGAGCTGGTTACTCGCGGGTTTGTCGGGACGATTTGTGGTCGGGCTCGATGGGGCCCGACCACAAATCTGCAGTCTGCCGGTGGCGTAATCAGCCGTCGATGGCCGACCGGAATGCGTTCGTCACGATGTCGTGACCGGTGTCGGTGGGATGCTTGCAATCGGCTCCTCCCACAAAGTCACCGCTTCCGAGCTGTCCGAATACCTCGGCCACCTCAGCGTCGTACCTTGCCGCCACCCGCCGGACCACGTCGTGGATCCCATCTAGGAATTCGTCCGGGGTACCTTCGAGCACCATCGCTCCGAGCTCAACGGCACCCGGGATCCCGGCTAGGTAGCAATACGGCACAGGGTTGTCGTAAGTGCCGAGCACGATCGTCGTCTCGTCACCTGCCGCAGTCCGCAACTGACTCACAACATTGTCCAGATCGGTCTCGAGCTGGGGCATCAATGTGAGGAACGCGATCGCACAATCTTGAGGACTTCCAAGGATGCAGGCAGTTTGAATCGGTCCGGAGACGTCATTCCCGCCGACTTGCAGTGTGATCACCTCGACGTTGTTACGTGGGTTGGCATCCTCATTTCGTGCCTCCAGCAGCGGGATCGCCACCGGAAGCTGCTCCGAAGCCACCGCCGGAGTCGTCACGCCGGGCAATGTGTCCGTCGCTGGCCGAGCCAGGTTCAGCAGCTGGAGATGCCGGCAGCCATCCGCCGCCTCGTCCGATTCCGCCGGTAGGCAATCGAGGTCCTGCTCGAGCGCACTGTCGAGCTGGGCCACGTACCCGCCTGTCGCGGGCTCCGCGGCCCCCTGGCCATAGGCCCACGAGTCACCCAACGCCAGATAGACGGGAAGGCCCGGTACCGTGCTCTCCGTTGCCGCGGCAGGCGCCACGAAGATGGTCGCCGCCATCACCAGTGTGGTCAGTGTCGTGATTGTCCAATTCATTCGTCGCATGTTTCCCTCCTATTCGCGACTGAGTGAAACGTACGACAGGACACCCCAGGCGAACATGGGGGATGACCCCCATCGTCAACAGGTGCGATGGATGTCATCGTTAATCATCGAGCTAGGGGGAGCCTCGGCCGAGGTGGACGAGCACGAACGTCAAGCGGTCCGACGTAGAGAGGGGGCGTCGGGCCGCCGGCGTGTCAGCCGGCTACTGCAAGCGTGGGTCGACAAACCCCGTCTCAAAAGCGAGTGCGGCCAGTTCGTGGCGGCTGGCGATGCCCAGTTTCTCGAAGATGTTGTGAATGTGGTTCTCGAGCGTTTTGACGGAAATGTCGAGGTCGCCTGCGGTCTCCCGGTACGTATATCCGCGAGCGATCAGCGCAACTACCTCGCGTTCCCTTGGGGTAAGGCGATTAATGCCCGAGTCATCGCTGACGTCCTCGTCTATGTCGAGGAGAAACGCTGCGACCTGGCGCGAGATGGGACGCCCACCCTGCAGCGTCTCGTCGACAAGGTTGGGTAGGTCGACACCAACAGCCCGCTTTGTGAGGTAGCCGTCGACACCTGCGTTGAAGAGCCGGATGACGTCATCGCGCAAGGTGGACACGGTGAGGGCGAGGAAGAGGATTTTGGGGTGGGTACTGCGGACCTGCTCGACCACATCGGCCCCGGAGCCCTCCAGAATCCGAATGTCGAGCAGCACCAGATCTGGTTGTCGCTCTCGGATCATCGCAACCGCGTCTGTGACGTTGTCTGACTCGCCGATGATGTCGAAGCGTTCCTCGAGATAGCGTCGGGCACCGGCACGCGTCAACTCCTCGTCTTCGACGAGGAAGATCCGGGATCGTTCTGCGCTCACGATGCGATCCAGAGGATCTCGACCTCGGTTCCGCCCCCGGGCTCGGTAGCGACCGTCACAACTGCCCCTACCGCTTCCGCCCTGCCGCGTAACCCATGATCGAGGCCGCGGCCGGTCGATGACGACGCAGGATCGAAACCCTGGCCGCGGTCGCGAACGAAGACCTGGACTCGTTCGGCATCAAGTTCGGCGTACAGGTCGATGGAGGGTACCCCGGAGTGCTTGGCGGCATTCATCAAAGCTTCCCGCGCCGAAGCGAGGATGGCCTCATGTTTCGTGTCGAGTTCAGCGTCGCCACGTATTACCGCATCGACCTCTATGCGATAGAGGTCTTCAACCTCCTCACATATGGCTTGAACGCCGGCTCGTGCGCTGTGGGCATAGGGCGACCGATACTCGGAGATCGTGTGGCGGAGTTGGCGTTCCTGGCGGCGAGCCAGGTATCGGACCTGGCCGGAGTCCTCGGCGTCGCGTTGGAGCGCCGTCAGCGTCTGTAGAACGGAGTCATGGAGCCGATTGGCCAATTGGATCCGTTCCTCGTGACGGACCCGGTCAGCGTTTGCCAGATCCAATTCCTCCTGGACGGCTAATCGCTGCCGCTCCTGGAGCCGCAAGTGGTCAAAGGCCCAGCCGAACAGGATTGCAACGACGACGAAGGTTACGGAGCCCACCGCGGGAAGAGTGCCTCGATCATCGAGAACGTGCACTATGACCTGCTCGGCGCCCATGATGAGGGATACGCCTAGTGCCGCTTGCAAGTTGAATGCGTAGGCCACCACCGCAAGGGTCGACAACGGGTAGCCACCGTGGAAGAGATCCTCAGCGCCCGCAAGGGTCGAGGAGGCCGCCACCAGCAACACAACAGCGATGTCTCCGATTACGAACCACATATTCCCCAGCTGGTCCGCCTCACCCGCGGCCCACACTGTGAGGGCGGTCCAGCCCGTGGCAAGCGCTAGCGCCCCGAAAGCAATGGTCATGTTGGCACCTGGGTCATTGCGTGGTGTCAACACCACCAGGATTACCATCCAGGCCCAGCCGAGTAACCGGTACAGCACTACGACCCTGCGCAGCGTGCCGTCAACCGGAAGATCCCGATGCTCTTGCCTGGGCGAGCGCGCCATGGCCTGAGCCTACCGGTTTGACCATCACGTCTGCAGGTGGCGATAGTCCGGTGAGGTTGGCGCTGTGTCCTGCCGCGTGTGTGGCGAGGGGTGGGCGGGGGTATCCGCGACGTTTGGTGGCCGAGCCCAAGGGACCCGGCCACCAAGTGGTAGTCACAGACATTCAGCCCTAGAAGAGGGACGCGAACGCGTCCGTGACGATGTCGTATCCGGCATCGGTCGGATGCAGACAGTCTGCACCTCCGACGAAGTCGCCGGCGCCGAGCTGTCCGAACACCTCAGCTACCTCAGCGTCGTACGTCGCCGCCACCCGCCGCACTACGTCGTGGATCCCATCGAGGAATCCGTCCGGAGTGCCTTCGAGCACCATCGCTCCGAGCTCTATCGCACCGGGGACCGCGGCTAGATCGCAATACGGCACTGGGTTGTCATAGGTGCCGAGCACGATTGGCGTGTCGTCACCAGCGGCGGTTCGCAACTGACTCACAACGTTGTCGAGATCGGCTTCGAACGCCGGCATCACCGTGAGGAATGCGATCGCACAATCTTCGGGAGATCCGAAGATGCAGGCTTCCTGGATTGGCCCGGAAACGTCATTGCCACCGACGTGGAGTGTGATCCCCTCAACGTTGTTGCGTGGGTTGGCGTCCTGATTGCGTGCCTCTAGCAACGGGATCGCCACCGGGAGCTGCTCCGAAGCAACTAACGGTGTTGTTACTCCTGGCAGAGTCTCCGTCGCCGGTCGGGCCAGGTTCAGCAATTGGAGATGTTTACAACCGTCAGCAGCCTTGTTCGACTTGCCTGGGAGACAATCGAGTTCCACCTGAAGTACCTCGTCCAGCTGGGCGACGTAGCCGCCAGATGTAGGGTCCGCGGCCCCTTGACCGTAGGCCCATGAGTCTCCCAACGCCAGGTAGACGGGGAGACCCGGCACCGTCGTTGGCTTCGCTACGGCCGGCGCCACAAAGACGGTCGCCAGCAACACCAGCGTGGTGAGCATTGTCGATGAACGTTTAAGTCGTCGCATCTTTCCCTCCTATTTCGCGACTCCCCCCAGCGTATGTCGCGGCGTCGCTGCTGATAAGGGGGGCAAACCCCCAAAGAATCCACTTACGTGGAGCCTTGGTTTCTGATCGACGAAACCGTAGATCCAGGCCAGGCGGTGTAGCCGCTGCGCTTCTACGTGTCGCTTGGTGGGTCACTCAGCCGGTGGCCGTCTGAATGACGGGAGCCTCGTTCGATTACCGGAAACTGTGGTGATCGAACGTTCGGTGCTCACGTCGACAAACTGCGCGGCAGTTTGTCTCAACCGCTGAGTGAGGCCAATGCACGATGTAGGAAGGCTGCCATTTGCCCTCTGGTGACGGGGTCTTCGGGACAGAATTGGTCGTTGACCGGCGGGTTACAACCCTTGGTTACGCCTGCGGTGCCGAGCTTGTCTATGTCGGACTCGAATATGTTCCCGTCATCGTCGAGGAAGAGGTCACCATCGCCCGCGTCGTTGAAGCCGAGCGCCCGCACCAAGAAGGCGGCCATTTGTCCTCTGGTGACGGGATCTTCGGGACAGAACTGGTCGTTGACCGG
>JAYEIP010000230.1:0-1586 GCA_034660155.1 Actinomycetota bacterium
AGGGGACTGGGGTGGTGCTTCCCCTTCGCGGCAGCAGCAGGTCAACGAGGCCTTCGAGATGATCCCCGACGATGCGGTTGTGGCCGCTTCGCATACATTCGCTCCGCATTTGGGGCATAGAGCTCAGATCTACATGCTGCCGAATCCTTGGATCGCCGACTCGTGGGGAGTCACCGCGGACGTGCCGCCTCGCCCTGATCCTTCGGTGGTGGAGTGGATCGTCGTCAACACCGTGTCGGCCGGGGCGACCGAGTTGGCTGTGGTGGCGGATGCCGAAGAAGCGGGCTGGGTTGAGGTGCGCAGCGGCGACGGCTTCCGGGTACTGCGTCGGGAGTCGGGTGGGTAGCCCAACGCTTGGTGCGGGCGGAGGGACTCGAACCCTCAAGCTCTCACGAGCACCGGCTCCTAAGGCCGGCGTGTTTTCCATTTTCACCACGCCCGCGCACCGCGAAAACCTAGCCGTTCGTCCGTTCCCTGAAATCGAAACCTGTCGGAGTCTGTACGTGTTGCATGGTCTGATTCACAGCGACGGATGCCGGGTGGTCGCTCCGGATCGGGGGAATCGCAGTGTCCGGTACCACTTCTCGAACCGATCTGAAGACATCAAGCGCATCTTCTGCTCGTCGCTCGATGCCCTCGAGATCCCTTGGACCCGCCCCAGCGACAAAGACATCGCCATCTACAGGAAAGCTGCGGTAGAAAGGCTCGACACTTTCATCGGACCCAAGTACTGACGGCGAGGCAAGTCGGTTTGTGAGCGTCTGCCGATTCCGCCACTCCCGCCAAGTGGGGCGCTGTCCCGCAAATCATGACGCATGGGCGGGAGATAGTGGGTCGCGTGGGAATCGAACCCACAACCGTTCGGTTAAGAGCCGAATGCTCTGCCAATTGAGCTAGCGACCCGGCTCGATGTTACCGGCTTGCAGCCTGAAGATCTAACTGTTCAGCGAGGGCATCGATCCACTCCATGATGATGTTCCATGCGTCAGCTGGACGCCTCATCCGGATGGTGCAGACGCCATGCTTCAGATGGTTCTTGCGGTGGCCGGTCCCTTTGGGCTTGATGAAGGTCTTGTGGAAGTTCGCATCGGAGAGTCCGGTTTCTTCACGCCAATATGCTTGAGCAGCGTCGTCGTCGTTCCCCTCATGGAGATGCAATTGGAGTGAGAAATCGGCCGTGGGCTGAACGTAGGTGCAGAGCCATCGCAGGAAGAGACGGAGAGCGCGCGGGTCCGTATTCGCCATGCCTACTTTGTTTCTCGTCTTGTTGCCTTCCGCCCAATAGAGGATGAGCCCGGCAATCCACAACGGGTCGTCGGCCAGGTCGGGAACGAGAGACCTCGCGACCGCCCTCAATTCTCGGATCTCCGCTCTCCGACGCCAGTTGGTGTCGACCGGGATTCCCGGAATCGGTGCCTGTCTCTGGCGGATCGCCTCGATTTGTTCTTTCGTCAGATCCACATCGCGACACCAGGTCGCCAGAGTCGACTTTTTCACCGGGATGAGATCCATGATCTCCCCGTACGACAGCCCGAGCCGACGCAGATCCTTACCCAGTTCTGATTTTTCCCAACGTGACAGTGTTT
>JAYEIP010000231.1:0-8069 GCA_034660155.1 Actinomycetota bacterium
GCACAATCTTTCTGCATGACGATCCGGCACGAACCGCCGGTTCCGAACTCTCTACCTAGTACCTAGTACCTCTCAATAATCCACATCGACAACGCTCAACGCCTCGGCCCACTTATTGATCACGCCCTGATTCATCATCAGGACTGCCATGTTGCCCGAGACTTTGATCTGGCCAGTCATAAATGCCATCTGCGTATTGAGGTCTCCTTTGAAGAGGGAAACGGCGGTTTCGTGGGTGCTGCTAATCGACACATCGGCATCGTCCATGGTTCCCAATGCCATCGACGCGGCGCCATCGCCGACCGACAAGTAATAGTCGATCTCGCCGACCGGCGCCTCAGTTACATTGAACTGGAGACCCATGCTCACATTCGTGATCGAGCTGAGGAAGTCGTTGTTCGCATTGAGGGCGGTGGTAGCCGCATCCATGTGGTCGTCGCTCAAGAACTGCACACCCATTGAGATTCCTTCTTCTATCGCTGGACGGGGCATTGTAGCGGCAATCTGGAAATTTGAGCGTTCGGTACAAGTTGCCGCTTGGGGCTCTTGTGACTCAATTGTCGGTATTCGAACTCAGGCCTGACCGGCCTTCCTCCGATCCTTGAACTTAGCCACGAGGTAGTCCCGATTCATCAAGGCGATGTTGTCGATGCTGATGCTCTTGGGACAGGCTTCTTCACACTCACCGTGGTTGGTGCAGGAACCGAAGAACTCTTCCATCGTCTCAACCATGGCGAGGGTGCGTTGGTAACGCTCCGGCTGGCCCTGCGGCAGTAGGTTCAGATGCGCCAGCTTGGCCGATGTGAACAGCTGTGCCGCGCTGTTCGGACAGGCGGCGACACACGCGGCACAACCGATGCAAGACGCCGCGTCCATCGAGGCTTCAGCAGCATCCTTGGGAATCGGTATCAGATTGGCGTCTGGCGATCCACCGGTGTTGACACTGATGTAGCCACCGGCCTCGATGATGCGGTCGAACGGTGCCCGATCGACCACGAGGTCGCGGATCACGGGAAGACCGGTTGCGCGCCATGGCTCGATGACAATTCGATCTCCGTCACTGAATTTGCGCATGTGGAGTTGACAGGTCGCCGTTCCTTTTTGATCGCCATGCGGATGGCCATTGATCATCACTCCGCACATGCCGCAGATTCCCTCACGGCAGTCGTGGTCAAACTCGATCGGAACGTCGCCGCTCTCCACAAGGCGTTCGTTGACAACATCGAGCATCTCGAGAAATGAGGAATCCGGGCTAATGCCGTTGGCGCGGTACTCGCGGAACTCGCCGGACTGGTTCGGGCCGTCTTGGCGCCACACTTTCAGTGTGAGATCCATTACTTGTAGCTCCTTTGCGCCAGTTCGACGTATTCAAACTCGAGCGGCTCCTTGATATGGGTGTGCGGCGTGGTGTAGCCATTCCACTCCCACGATGAGCTATGCGCCTGGCCGACGTCGTCCCGCTTCGCCTCGCCGTCTTCGGTTTGGTGTTCGAGTCGGAAGTGGCCGCCGCATGACTCCTCCCGTTCGAGGGCATCGCGGCACATCAACTCGGCCAACTCGAAAAAGTCGGCAACGCGTACCGCCTTGGCCAGTTCGCTGTTGTAGCTGTCGGCGGTTCCGGGGACCCTCACGTTCTTCCAGAACTCCTCGCGCAGCACTGGTATCTCGGCTAACGCCTTCTCCAAGCCGGGACGGCTCCGTGCCAGGCCACAGTGCTCGATCATGATGTGTCCGAGCTCGCGGTGGAACGAGTCAACTGTACGGGTCCCATTGATTGAAAGCAGCTTCTCGTTCCTGTCGTTGACGTCCTGCTCGGCCTTCTTGAACACTTCGCTGTCGGTTGAGACCGGCGTGGTATTCAACCAATCTGCCAGGTAGTCGGCGATGGTGTAGGGAAGGACGAAGTAGCCGTCCGCCAAACCCTGCATGAGGGCGCTGGCTCCGAGGCGGTTAGCGCCATGATCGGAGAAGTTCGCCTCACCGATGGCATACAGGCCGGGGACGTTGGTCATCAAGTTGTAGTCCACCCACAACCCGCCCATGGTGTAGTGCGGCGCCGGGTAGATACGCATCGGCACGTCATAGGGGTCCTCGTCGGTAATCCGTTCGTACATCTCGAACAGGTTCCCGTATCTAGCCTCGATGACATCCTTGCCAAGCCGGTCGATAGCGTCTGCGAAGTCGAGATACACGCCGTTCTTGAGCGGCCCGACCCCCCGATTCTCGTCGATCATGCGCATCGCCGCCCGTGACGCCACGTCGCGGGGGACCAGGTTGCCGAATGCCGGGTACTTACGCTCCAGGTAGTAGTCCCGTTCGGCCTCCGGGATGTCATTGGCCGGCCGCGGGTCGTCGGCGTCTTCTGGTACCCAAATACGACCGTCGTTGCGCAACGACTCCGACATGAGAGTGAGCTTCGACTGGCTCTCATCGTGGACCGGGATGCATGTCGGGTGAATCTGGGTGAAGCACGGATTCGAAAAGAGTGCTCCTTTGCGATGGGCTCGCCAGATTGCGGTGGTATTGCAGGCCATCGCATTCGTCGAGAGGAAGAACACGTTGCTGTAACCACCGGTTCCCAGTACCACTGCGTGCGCCGAGTGTGATGTCACCTCACCGTTGACCATGTCCCGGACAACAACGCCGACGGCCCTACCCTCGTCCATAACCACATCGAGCATTTCGCTTCGGTTGTACAACGTGACGTTGCCAAGTGAGATCTGGCGGGCAAGTGCCTGGTAGGCACCGAGCAAGAGCTGCTGCCCCGTCTGACCCCTGGCGTAGAAGGTCCTGGACACCTGGGCACCACCAAACGAGCGATTGTCCAGCAAACCTCCGTATTCCCTGGCGAACGGCACACCCTGGGCGGTGCACTGGTCGATGATCTCGTTCGAAACCTCGGCCAGCCGATAGACATTGGCCTCGCGTGACCGGTAGTCGCCGCCCTTCACGGTGTCGTAGAAGAGACGGAAGATGCTATCGCCGTCATTGGTGTAGTTCTTGGCGGCGTTGATGCCACCCTGAGCGGCGATCGAGTGCGCCCGTCGTGGCGAGTCGTGGTAGGTGAACACTTTCACCTTGTAACCGAGTTCGCCGAGGCTGGCGGCTGCCGAGGCACCGGCGAGACCGGTGCCGATGATGATTATCTCGTACTTCCGTTTGTTTGCCGGGTTGACCAGATTGATGTCGAACCGGTGGTTGGTCCACTTGTCTTGGATCGGTCCCTCAGGGACTTTCGCATCGAGTGTCGTCACGAGGCCTCCTAAGAGATGATGTCGAGTTGAACGGCGATTGGGAAGCTGAGATTGCCAATGACAATCACTGCGGTGAAACCCCAAGCGAGGTAACGGCGCCACTTGTTGTAGAGCTCGTTGTTGGCACCCATGCTCTGGAAAAGGCTCCACACGCCATGGAATATGTGGAAGCCGAGAGCGATGTTCGCCACGATGTACAAGATGGCGACCGGTAGCTGATCGAAGCTGGCGATCATGTTGTGGTAGATGTCTTCGGAGATGAAATCGGGATTAGCCGTTCCGAACGTAAGATCCGCCAGGTGGAATGCGATAAAGAGGAGAACGATTACGCCGGTGTATCGCATGGTGCGTGAGGCGTAGTTTGCAGCCAGATACTCACGGGGAACGTCGTACCGGACCTTGCCACGGGCCTTCCAGTTCCCCACCGTGAGCGCGTAGGCCGCATGGACATGTACCGCAAAGGCGGCCGCAAGTCCGATTCGCATAATCCACAGCAAGTGCTCTTCAGGGACCAGGTGACCACCTAGCTCACGTAATGATATGCCATATGAATTTATCGACTCTGGGCCCAGGTAGACCTTCATGTTTCCAAGCATGTGAGCTGCGATGTAGCCGAGCAATATCACACCGCTGACGGCCATCACCCATTTTTTGGCGACGTCCGAGCGATAGAACTCGAAGATCCATGGCAGCTTGCGGGTTGACTTGGTGTCTTCCCGACGGCCGGTTGTGGTCACCGTGACCCTCCTTCATGCTCGTTGGCGCCATTATCGCCGACCTCGACCACGGGTGCGAAAGAGGGTGGTTGCCTCATTGGAGCCAGGTTACGAGAGTCGATTTGTGGTGAGGTACGACGTACTAGGTCCTCGGTACTAGGTATACAGCCGGGTCGGTCGGGGGCTCAGGTCCTTGGACTGAAGTGTCACGAGCGATTTCGGGGTTGACAGGCGCGCGCGGCCTTGGTTGAATCACATGGACGTAATTACAAACGTGTAGGGAGATGACGTTGTTCGCCCGTTTGCTCGAGGTGCTAGACACAGAAGATCTGAGTTGGCATGACCTTGCCAATTGCCGGGGAGCCGACCCCGATCTCTTCTTTCCAGAGCGGGGTGCCTCGACCCGCACCGCAAAATCGATTTGCCGCCAGTGTGCCGTCCGTGGCGAGTGTCTTGAATTCGCCATCGTGTCGAGCGAGAAATTCGGCATCTGGGGAGCCATGTCCGAACGAGAGCGCAGGAAGATCCGACGCGAGCGGGCTGACGCGACAAAGCGTCGCAAGGTGTCCTAGACAACCCGGCGGACCCGTGGGTAGCCTCGGGGCACGACAAAGCTCACTGGGAGGGGAAACTTGATTGGTGGAGTTGTGGCTGTCGTCGCGGCCGGAGTGGTCCTCGGGGTCATTCGCAGGATCCGCTCGACGCAACAAGATCGCGACGATGCCGTAGTGGAAGGTGGCGCGGTGAAACACCCGGTGCATGAGTTCCACGTCGTCGACGACGAGGCGCTTGTCGTATTCGATGTTCCTCTCCCCACCGGAGATCCCGATCCCGTCTTGCGTGACCTGCTTCTTCACCACGCAGTTGAGTTGATTCGCGATCGGAGGCGCCGCGGCCAACCACTCGATGGGCTCACCGTTGCCCGTGTCTCGGCCAACAGGGCCGGGGTCGATGTCGAAGTGGGATCGATTGATCTGAGTCTGCCCGAGGGGCTTCCAGAGATTGAACTCCCGATCCTGTTGCCAATTGGGGCTTCGCCCGATGACGATCCACTGCGCAAGCTCGGAGAGTCCGACATGGACCAGGTGGTGCTGCCGGCGGAGGTAAGCGAGACAGATCATTTGGCTCCGCTGGGTGAGGAACTTCGCCTTACGGCGGGGATCGCTGCTGGGTTGCGTGGACTCGGCGTCGACCCCGAGAGCATGACCGTGACCGAATTTGGCCTTGGCATTTTGGAACTCGCCGGTTACGACGTCACGAGAAGCGACGATGGAACATATGTTGCGTCTCGCGGCGGATCCTTGACGTTGATCATGTTTGTACCTCATGAGCCCGGTGGGTACCCGGAGCTGTCGCGCAAGGCAATCTCGGAGTTTCTGGTGAGGCTCGCTGCCGCCCGCACCGACCGTGGTCTACTCGTCACCGACAAGTACGGTCCCTACGAGATCTACAAGAAGGAGCGGGCCAACCCACACGGTAGATTCATCACGAGGGAAAGGCTGCAGGCGTTCGTCGATTCGGTAGCGCTTGGGTGACGCCACGGTACCTGGCTGATTCGCCGACCTTCCTCGCCGCCACGAGTACACTCTGAGTCGAGCCTGAATCTACGACCGGAGTCACAGCTCGCTTTGTGTACGCGATCTGAGTCCAGAATGGTGGATTCAAGCCAAGCAAGGAGTCGAATAGTGTTCAAGAACTTCAACGGCTGGGAGATCGTCATCGTACTGGTGATCGTCTTGCTGCTCTTCGGTGCCAGAAAGTTGCCGGATCTTGCCCGTTCTATCGGGGCATCCGCCAAGGAGTTCCGCAAGGGACTCGACGAAGGTGTCGACGAAAACGACGACAATACCGCCTGACAATCGTGTTCGGGAACTCAGTGTCGCTCCCGTGCGTTGTCTGACCTAGGAGTCCGGGGAAGGCTATGGCCGACGAATTCACCCCAACCTGGGAAGACGTAGCGCGAATCTATGGGCGCAAGATATACAATTTTGCCTATCGCCTCACAGGCAATCCCGATGATGCAGCTGATCTCGTGCAAGAGGTCTTGCTGCGGGTGCGTAAGGGCCTTACGTCGTACGTGCCCGGCTCGTTCGACGGATGGTTGTGGCGTATCACCCGTAACGCATTCCTCGATGGCGTCCGTAAGCAGAAACGTCGCCCAACCAGCCCACTTCCGGACGACGATCGTAGCATCCTCGGCGCCAGCCCTTCCCCCGATGAGGTACTTGCCTCGGTACGACTCTCGGAAGATATCCAGAGTGCGCTCCTTAAGGTCCCGCTCGATTTTCGGGAGTGTGTCGTGCTCTGCGATGTCGTTGGTCTCACCTACGAGGAGATCGCAGACGCCATCGAGGCGCCGGTGGGCACCGTCAGGAGCAGGATCCATCGTGGTCGCAAGATGCTCAGAGAGTTGCTGACATGGCCCGTGTGAAGTCATCCGAGTCCTGCGATACCGCCGAGCTGGTCTCGGCATACCTCGATGCTCAGCTTCTACCCGGGGAGCTCGACATCGTTGCCACACATCTGGCCGACTGCGCCGGCTGCATCGCTGAGTTTCACCGACTCAAGGAGATCCGGGCGGCCTTGCGCACCCTTCCCTTCTTTGAAATGCCGGAGCGTCTGTTGCCCGACACCCACCTCGGGGAGCAGCTGTCAGCGTATCTCGACGGTCAACTCGCCACCACAGAGCATGGCTTTGTGCTGTCTCACCTCGAGTTCTGCACAGATTGTCGTTTGGAGCTCCACGAACTTGATGCGGCACGAACCGCGATCAGATCCCTTCCCGGGCTCGAGCCACCAGAGTTCCTCTCGGTCCACCGCGAACGAATTGAGAACGAACGGTGGACCCGGAGAAGGATCGCCACCGCCGGTGTCGGGATAGCTGCTGCGGCTGCCGTCGTTTTCGTTACCTTTGGGCCGTCCCCCGACGTCGGTGGAAACCTAGATATCAATCAGTTCTTTGATCAGCACCAGGTACGGGTGTCCGTTGAATCGGGGATTGGTGTGCTACCTGCTGTGGCTCCAATCGCGGTGACGCCATGAGGAATCAGGTGCTGCGCACTCTCACTCTCGCTTCGGTCGTAGGTTTTGTCTTTGTGTCATCGATCCAAACTGCCGGGGCAGACGTTTTGGAGGACTACCTGGAGCAGGCAGGTGAAGCCACCTTTGCGGGCAGGCAGGCAACCTGGTGCAGCTACGGGGGTCACACCGAGTTCAGCACGGTGTCGGTGGAGCATGCAGGGGCACTCGTAATGGTCGAGAATGCCGGGTACTCGGAGATGGTCGGCGGTGGCCGCTATTCAGTCGTCGGTGGAGCCGGCGACGGCATTGCACTCTCTGGCTGGTCATCCACCTCCCCGACCGGCCGCTACGTAACCGCTTCGGCTGTCCCGGAGACAAGGTTTGATAGGGACGTCATGGTCGTTACGGTTGACGAGGACGATGAGGTGCGGGCACGAATCTGGTTCGACCAGGAGACCGGTGCTGCTCTCGGATCCGAAATCTACGACGACGATGGTGAGCTGTTCCGGCTGAGCTGGATGCTCAACTTCGACCCAAATCCTCGGAAGATTTACACGATGATGGGGGACAATGGATCTACCTATGACGTGGTGGTATCCGCCGACGCTGGGAGTCTTGTCGACACGGTCGCCGGTTATGTGCGGGTCGACGCGTACGCGGGCCCGGACGAATCGCTCCACGCGTTCTACACAGACGGTCTTTTCTCATTCTCGATCTTCCTTATCGACGGCCGTGTAGCGTCCGGCCCGTTTGCCGATGGTGACGTGATGACGGTCGATGGTGCTGACTATCGATGGATTCTGACTCCGTCGGATCTGTGGGTTCAGTGGAACGCCGACGGGCTCACCTATGTGCTCGTGGGAGATCTGCCCCCCGATCACCTGGAGCAGGTTCTGACTGAAATGCCGTCACCGTCGGACGGCAATATCTTGAGCCGCCTATGGCGAGGGATATTTGGATAGAGGGTGTACCTCCGGCGGAGATGTGCACCCTCGTCGTTCGTCGGTTCTTCTATGTGAGTTCCTTGGGAGTTCGCAGGGCGAACTCCTGGGTCTGCGCAGGTGTCCGAGACGTCGAC
>JAYEIP010000232.1:0-1582 GCA_034660155.1 Actinomycetota bacterium
GCTGGTCTCAGGGTGGGTCGGGATCACATCGTGTCCACCGTTAACACGCTTCTTCTTGCATACGCAGGAGCCTCGCTGCCACTGCTCGTACTGTTCACACTTGCCGCCCAACCACTCGGCGTTGTTGCCAGTAGCGAAGTGATAGCAGTCGAAATCGTACGAACGCTCGTCGGTTCGATAGGACTGGTGGCAGCAGTTCCAGCCACCACATGGCTCGGATCACGGGTGGCCACCACTGTCCACCTCGACGCAAAGCCACCCAAGAACCCCCGTGCATAACGAAGCCTCTTTGTGTCAAGTGGGGGTGTGACGGCGCGTTGAAGTGGGCCAGGGGTCTGGCCGTGGGTGTATGTTGGGGGACGGCCCGGGATGACTGAGCTGAAGAGCCGGTGTTCAGGATGTGAGGCCGGCCACGCAAGCTACTTAGACGTTCCTGAGTGTCTCCCGGGCCCTACTTCTGGTCTGCGGTGAGCTGTTGGTAGATGCTGTTGGAGATGCGTCGTTTCAACGCTCGGAGGGCTTCCTTCTTCGTCTTTCCTTCAGCCTGTTTCCGCTCGTAGTAGATGCGTCCGGGGGTGTCGTGGCGGATCTGGGTGACCGCGGCCATGTGGATGGCATGGTTCAGCACCCGGTTGCCTCGCCTCGAGAGCCGATGTCGTTTCTTGCCTCCTGAGGAGTATTCGATGGGAGCGGTCCCGTTGTAGGAGGCGTAGTGGCCAGCGGTGGCGAACCGGCCTGGGTCGCCGGTGTATCCGATCAGGAACGCAGCCACGATGGGGCCGACTCCGTAGATGTCGGTCACGCTGGTCCCTGAAGAAGCCACCGCAGTCCGGATCTGCTTCTTGTTGGCTTTCAGTTCCCGGTCCAATCTGCGGATGTCAGCGAGATGTGTTTTCGCCATCATCCGTCGTTGGGAGCCGATGGCATCGAGGTTCCTCATCCCTCCAAGCATCTTGGATGCTTTGTCGGCTGAGAGCCGCTGGGCCATTCCTCCTGGTCGCAGCAGCATCAGCAGCGAATGGAGCCGGGACACCGTCTGAGTGCGTAGGGCGGTGAGCTCGAGGTGACGTTTCGCCAACATCCGTAACACCTGGGCGTGATCCTCCCCACGGACCCGAACCAGGCCGGGCTGGTGGAGAGCAGCAATGGCTACCGATAGGGCATCGTTGGGATCGTTCTTCTCTGAACGTCCCGAGGAGAGCACCCGAACCCTCGACGCCAACACTGGTGGCACATCAACAACATGTTCACCATGAGAAATGAGCTGCTGGGAGAGGAGATAGCCGAGGCCGCCGGCGGCTTCGACCGCCCAGACCCGACCATCACCATCCAGGTTCTGAGCCCAGTCGATGAGCGTCTTGGTCTGGGACCGGTCGGCCGGGATGGTTAGCTCTCCCAACACTGTTTCGGTGTCGTTGATCGCCACCGCTGTATGAGTGGCCTTATGCGGGTCGATTCCAATCGTCGTGACCATCACAACCTCCTTCGTTGTGTCACGGGGGATGACCGCGGTGGGCACTCCTGATCACAACAACTGGTTGCCTCCGGCGTTCGCCTCTTACGAGCCACACCACGACCGAGG
>JAYEIP010000233.1:0-8005 GCA_034660155.1 Actinomycetota bacterium
AGCTGTAACGCCCGGATCCTGCCGTACGTTCAGGACATCGTCCTCGGCGACCAGGGCGACGCGGCTCAACATGGTCGGATCGATATCTGTGGTGTCGGGCAGCTCATCCTGTTCCCACGGCTCAGCCGCGGTGGTGTCGGGGCCCGGCTCGATCGGCAGAATCGTGGCGTAGTCACTGCGGTCGACCGGATCCTCGAGAACGACCCCCTCTCCCGAGAACACGTCAACAGGCCTGCCGTCCAGATGGAATAGGACTTCATCAATCGTCGGAAACTGCGTGAGGGTGTACACCACCTGCGCCAGCCGGCTGAGGATGTTGAACGATCCGCCACCGACCTCGAACTCGCGAGAGAGGTCAATCGTCGCCAGCCCATCTTCGATCGTCAGCCCCAGCAAGAGCGTGTCTGCCGGTATAGCCGTTGACAGCTCGGTGTCTTGCTCGGCAGGTGTGGGCCCATCGACCAAGGCTCGGATGGCGTTCGCTCCCACGTCAGGGGTGTCGACCGCACGGATCACGGACTTGGCCGACAGGCCCTCCTTCACATAGAACAGCTCGACAAAGATCTGATCGGCTGGATCTGCCGGCTCATCGACCGTTGGTGGTTGTGTCGTCGTGACCGTCGGTTGGTCGCCGGGCACCGTGGTGGCGGGGACGGTTGTCGCTGGGTCTTCGACGGATGGGACAGTCGTGACCGGGCCGGCGGTACCTACGTTGCCGGTACCGCACGCCGCCGCGAGCAAGGCCAACACGCTGACGATGAGGATGATGCGGTTCATGATTCACTCCTGGTGTGATTCGTTGGTTCACCCTCAGGTTGCGATGGCAGCTTCTCAGCAGCGTCACGCGAATGTAACGGTTCGGTCACAGGCACCCGAAGCTCGAACACGAGCCCGCGTCGCTTACCCGGCCGCGCGATGAGATCGCCGCTCAAGCGTCGGGCATGCTGACGTGCGATCGCAAGACCCAAACCCGACCCTCCTCGCCGCGAGGTATCCGCCTTGTAGAAGCGATCAAAGAGATGGGGCAGTTCATCAGCGTGAACCCCGGGACCGGCGTCGGCCACTTCGATGCGAATCTCCCCAGCCTCGACCGCGGCATCAACAGCGATCGGTGCATCAGGTGCGTGGTGGCGGCCGTTGTCCAGGAGATTCCCGACGATTCGTTCCAGCGAGCGACCATCGGTGCGAACGGAACCGACCGAGTCCGAGAGCCTGAGTTCGGCCCCCGGGTATCGATCCGCGATCACGGCCTCGAGGAAGAGACCGAGATCGATATCGGTGGAATCCGGGGCGGTCGGCGCCGAATCGAGACGGGAGATTTCGAGAAGGTCCTCAACCAGGGTGCGCAGCCGGCTCACATCCGCTATCAACATCTCACCGACCCTGCGCTCGGTGTCGGGCAACTTATCCAGATGCCCCTGCAACATGGCAGCCTCATTGACCAACGCAGTGAGTGGAGTCCGCAGCTCGTGAGATACGTCCCCAACGAACCGGCGTTCACGATCATGTGCGGCAACGAGGGCTTCGATCTGGTGTTGGAGGGAGGCGGCCATCTGGTTGAAGGCGTCGGCCAACCTCCCAAGTTCATCACCTGTGTCCGCTGGAAGCCGAACCGTTAGGTCACCCGCCGCCATCAACCCGGCCGCCTTGCTTGCAACTGCGACCGGCCGTAGGACTCGACGAGCGATCAATCCGGCGCCAAGCGCTCCCAGAACAAGGATGGCGACACCCGCGATGACCAGTACCCGGGCTAGTTGGGAGATGGCGTTCTCCACGTCGACGGCGGAGAAGAAGAAGTAGAAGTCGGGACCGAGCGGTGGCCGACGGCCCCCGACAACCAACGTGGGAACCTCATCCACGGTCAAGAATTCGTATCCAAACTCCGCCTGTCCGACTATCCGGCGGAACTCGGATGAGAATGATTCGTTAGCGCCGAGCAAACTGAGCGAAGAGGAAAAGGGCTCACCGTCGGTGAATTCCACATAGACACCACCGGTGCCCCGCAATAGGAAACGATCGGCCAACCCGCTTGCCTCGAATGCCTGACGCCCCGCATCGGCCGGTAGGTGTTCGGTGGTGGCCAGCACGGTGATGTTGAACTCAGCCCGAGCCACCGCATCGTCGACCAGTTGGCCACGCAGCGAATTGCGCACGAGAACAAATGACAGGACGGCCATAAATCCCGCGGTCACCGCAATCAGCGCGATGACTGTTGCGATGAGACGGGCCCGAAAGCTGCGAAGCACGTCAGCGCCCCACCCGGTAGCCAACACCCCTTACGGTTTCAATCAAATCAGCGAGTTCGATCTTCGCTCGCAGCCGTTGGATGGCAACATCAACCAGGCGGGAGTCGCCAAGATAGGAGTATCCCCACACCCGTTCGAGAAGCACCTCCCTTGTGAAAACCTGCCCGGGGCGTCGCGCCAACTCGAGCAGCAGCCGGAACTCGGTAGGCGTCAGCGCGACTTCGTCATCGTTAATCGTCACCCGATGACCGGGCACATCAATTCGCAGTGCCCCGATCGTGAGCGTTTCCGCCGGATCCATAAGCTGTGCTCTGCGGAGAGCGGCACGGATGCGGGCGATCAGGATCGGCATCTCGAAGGGTTTGGTGACGTAGTCATCTGCACCCGATTCGAGCCCAACGACTACATCGATGGCGTCACCTCGTGCGGTCAGCATCACCACGGGCACTGCAGATTCGGCGCGGATTGTCCGGCACACCTCCAGGCCGTCACGTTTGGGGAGCATGACGTCGAGCACGACGAGGTCGGGCTGATCATGGCGAAACCGAATCAGAGCTTCGTCGCCATCGGCAGCGGTGTCGACGGCGAAACCTGCTTCCTGAAGCCCGAGTTTGGCTATCTCTCGTATCGACGGGTCATCCTCGACGAGCAGAATCGTGGCATCCACGCACCTGAGTATGCCCGATCTGACGCAAGATTTCGTAGACCGTCCCTTCGCCTCGGACGAAGGTCAGTTGATCGAATCCAGGAAGGCAACAATGTTCGCACGGTATGCGGCAGGATCTGCGTTCCAGGATTGGACGTGTGCGGCGCCCTCGACCTCGATCAATCTGACAAGGTCGGGCCGCTCGTCGTGGAGACGGATACTGACATCCATCGGGACGGTGCTGTCATCGGTCCCGTGGAACACCAGGATGGGAAAATCGACCTCGTCGATACGGTCGATGAAATCGTGCTGGGACCAGTCGAAGTCGTAGCGAAGCGAGCTGATGAACTTCGCGACCGTCGTGAGCGACTGTGGCAGTTTGACGCCGATCACCGGCAACTCGCGTTGGCTGGCCCCGAAATCGACGGTTCGACCGAAGTCGATATTCGGTGCATCGAAGATCGCACCGACGACACGGGCCTTCGCCTCCGACTGATAGACAAAGCTGAGCGCATGGGCCGCACCGGTGCTCAACCCGACCAACACAACGTCGTCGGCACCGCTGTCAACGGCGTACCTGACCGCACCCTCGACGTCGGCCCACTCGGTAGCGCCGTACCGGTGGTACCCGCTGGGGTCCAGAGGCTGACCCGGGTCATTTCGAGACGTGATAACCAGTGTCGGGTAGCCGGCCTCATTGATGGCCTCCAAGATGCGGAGACCTTCTCTCCGCTGGGCACCTTTCCCGTGAATCACAATGGCCCAGGTTGCGCTTTCTGCAGGAACGAACCAGGCATCCAACTCGCCGACGGAAGACGAATAGCGAATCTCGTCGTATGCCAAGTCGATGTCAGACGGATCCGTTTCATAGAACCACGAATCTAGGTCTGCCGGGGTTCCGGGCGATGGTGTCGGTCCCTCGACGATCTGGAACTGGCGAGTTGCCACGTCGAACCCTTCCTCAACCCTTGAGTCCACCGGGTCACCCACAGTGAGTCGCCCCGTTGGCAGGGCAAGGCCGAACACCGCTTCCCTCAACAGATCCTCGTCGCTCCCCACTTCTGTTCGCAGCGTGATTTCATCACCGTCGATGGCGATGATCTCGAGATCGAATTCGGTAGACGATTCACTGACAACGAAGGCATCGCTGCCAAGTTCGCTCGAGAAATACCAACCACCGACTCCATAGAACAAGACCAGCAGCACACCGGCGGTGAGGCCGGCGCGGCGGAGGACTCTGGTGCGTCGCGAAGGTCCTGAGACCTCAATCTGGATGTGCTCGGTGCCCGGTTCTACCGCTCGGTCAACGATGTCCTTGCCTTTCATGCGAACTCCCTCCAGGCGGTCTTTGACCATTGTGTCGGGGGTCACGTCCGGCGACCATGGGGGATCACCCCCTATTTAGAGGAGGCGCGGATAGGCTGTCCCGCGAACTCCCGGGCGGGGACCCCCCAACCCCAGCGGCTTCGCCGCTGCGGTATTTTCCCCAAAGAGAGGGGACTGATGGAGCCGCTGTTTGCTTATCCGCTAATCCTCTTAGTCGCAAGATTCGACTGAACCGATGACTGTCGTGGGTCACGTCCTCGAGGCGCGCCCACTGCCCACTACCTCGGGCTGGTCGGGACTTTCGACCCTTGTTGGCGAGTGCATCGTGGGACATGATGTGCTTGGGCACAGCGGGAGTTCTCGTGTTGCGCTTTTTACGCCGCCGCAATCGAGTCGGGTCCAAGGCAGGCCGGGTTGCCGCGATCCTGAGCATTCTCGTCGTGGTGTGCGCCTCCCCTAACACCGCCGCCGCGGATGATGTCGACATTCGCGATGTTCTAGATGGAAACGTCGAAGGGCTCACAGTCCAGGTCAACGGCTCCGGTCTCGGGTACTACGGGGACTCCCTCCGCGCCAACTTCGTTAACACCACCGACCGGCCAATCCGCGTGAAAATACCGCTCGGTCTGCGTTTTGTCCCCAACGACAGCGGGGTACAAACGATGATCGCGGCCGGCGGTGAGATCGTTGTGGTGCCGCCCGGCGACTCCGAATCGTTACTCAAAGCCTTCTGCGGCGAGATGAACGACAGCGCACCCGGCGCCGGAGACGTCTTCACCGCCGGGGAGATGGTGGGCGGAGATCTGTTGCGCACGGTAGAGAATCTCAACCGGGAGGGACGCTTCGATTCCACTGGGAACAGCACCATCTGGAGCCTGACCGACGACCTCAACCTCGATGGCGACCCCGAGGCACAGCGGCTGGTCAGAACCACCACCTCACCAGCGCGGACGGCGGCCGGTGGTGCCCTCACCGGAGCCGTCATTGCCGGCGGGGCCGTCATCCACGCACGGATGGCTGGAAGCGGCAAGAGACCCACGGTGCCTGGGCCTGCTGTGAAAGATGTCCTCGTCGATACCAAGGCCACGGAGTGGCTGATCGATGATGGAGCAAAGACCATCACGCACGATGGCAAAACCTACGTAATCCCACCGCCACGAATCCCCCCCAACACAGATGGCATCGCCTACGAGACGATCACCGTCAACGGTGTAGACGTGATCGACGAGAACAAGGTTGCCGTGATCCCCCACCGCGACGGACCCGTTGACCCGCCAAAGAACTCGCCGCCGCCACCCACGCCGGTCGCCCCAGTTGCCGCCGCCGATCCGACAGTCACCCCGGAAACTAAGCAGCCCGGGAACGTCGAGCTCACGAAACCGGAGCAGCAGCACATCATCGACTGGGGCGTCAAAAACCAGCGAACCCCCGACGAGATCCAGAAAGACCTGGATTCCCAGAACGAGAGCCAAGGCGGTTCCGGCACCGTTCCGGTCGCCGATATGCCGACTCGATTGAAGTTGCCCCAGGGTGACGTGACGGTCACCGCTGCGGAGGCCGCCGCGCATCAGCATCAGATTGAGGACATCAAAACGCACGACAACCAGGTCAGGGAAATTCAGACCGGTTTGACCGATGCCCGGCAGGAGCTCGATAAGTGGATCAAAGAAGACCTGAGTTTGGAATACCGAACACGCATGACATTTGCCCTCATCGAGATCTTCAGGCACAACAATCGCATGACGGACCCGAGTGGATATCTGTTGAAACTCGAGAACAGGGATCTGCCCGAAGCACAGCGCTACTCGGATCTCAACGACATGCTCACAAAGAAGTACAACCGACCGGTGGATATGTTGGACTCCGGATGGCAGGACAGGGTCCGCCAATGGAACCAGGGGCCCGAGGCGGCCCGATACCACGAGCGCCTCGAAACCATCAGAAGGGACGCCCTGCACACCCTTCAAGATTTTGCACGCAACGATATGTACAACGTCGAGGCAACGGGCCTGTACAACCGAGCGGCCAAGAAGATCCAGTTCTACAACGAGCACCGCGAGAAGATGATCGAGACCTTGCGTGAGATCAACGGCAAGAAGGCCGCTCTCCGTGAGATGGAACGACAATTCGCCGAGCGACTCAAGAAAGCGCCATAACGATGGACCTTGTCTTCCTCATCATCGGTTGGCTCTCGATACCCCTGGTGCTGGTTGCCGTATTCATGATGATCTCGACGCTCAAGAGCGAGCAACTCCTGCGGGGCGGGCAACTCCTTGTGTTGGCCGCAATCTCGACCGGGCTTCTGTTCGCATACGAGTGGGTCCTCGATGCCGAACGCTCACCGTGGTCGCTATGGCTGCTAATCGGCGGCGCCGTCGCCGGCGGGCGGGTCGCGACCACCGTTGACCTGCGGAGCAGCGGGCTCGACGTGTACGGAACTCACACGTACTGGTACATGGGTCTCTGGGCCGCGACCTACAGTTTTGCTCAACTCACCGCCCTCGGGGCACTGCCCGCTGGTATCAGCACCGGTCTAGCGTCGATGTACTTCGCCACCGGCGTTGCCGTCGGGCTCAACCTCGTCCTGTGGAACCGACAATCAGTTCTCAAGGGCCGGGCCAGCAAAGCTGGGACCGCAGCAAGGGCATGCGCGGCCTGCGGAACACCCAACGATTCGACGGCGACCCTTTGCTCAGGTTGTCACCTGCATCTGGTTCCCACTCAGGCCCTGATCGCGTCGCCGCCCGTCGGAGAGGAGATAAGCCTTGGCTAGCAATGCCCCGCATCCGGAGGACTGCTCACAGTGCGGCCACCGTGCCGCTCCCGATGACCGGTTCTGCGCCGAATGTGGGTCCGATCTTGCAGTGCGAACCTGCCCGTCCTGCGCCGCATCGAACGATGTTGCGGGCAAGTTCTGCACTGGCTGCGGCACCGCTCTGGCCGGCGATTCGGCCGTAATCGAAGCGCCAGATCAACGCCAGGCTGATCCTCCCATTGAGGCCGGCGTCCCGACCGTCAGCGCTCTGGAGGTGGCAACTGCCGTGGCCGACGAGGGTCATCCTGCCGAATGGAAGCCCGCGGGAGCCTTTGAGGTGCCCGACATCCGCACCCCGATTCCCGAAAGCGTTGTCGGCGATCCAATGCCCTTCGAGCCGCGCCGAGTCCCGCCGACGGGGATGGCGGCGTGGAGCCAACCCGATGCGGCAACCCAACCCGAAGCGCAATTGGCAGGCGGCACCGACCTCCTCCTCATTGAGCTCCGAGGCTCTTGGGCTTACGTAATGGCCGACAACGGCTGGAGGGGATGGGTAGACGATCGGTTGCTCGTGGACCCGGACCTCCTCGACCCACCCGGTGCACCTCCGCCTGCCCTGGAAAGCACCCCTCCGCCGTCGGCAAGGACCGGCCTCGTGACACGGCCCCTCACCGCTGCAGGTGCGATCACCGCTGTGGTTGCCGTTTTTGTGCCGTGGATCAGTTCGGGAATCGGATTCAACGCATTCGACGTCCCTGTGGCAATGCTTTTCAACGTCACCACGGCCGACTCCAGCTTCTCCGTCGGCATCGTGCTGCTGGCACTTGGCGGATCCGTTGCCGCAATCGCCCTGGTGCCGAAACTCGCCAAGCTGAGCAATCTGCTCAGGCCCCTTGGGATCGGGCTGGTCGCTGTAGGCGGACTTTTCATCTACCAGCTAGCCAGTGACCCGATCCTGGATCTCGCCGACTACCTCGGTGCGGGATCCGTCGTGGCCATCGCCGCCGGGGTCCTAGTACTCACCAAACGGTG
>JAYEIP010000234.1:0-7997 GCA_034660155.1 Actinomycetota bacterium
ATGAACAGGACTGTCGCCAACACCGGGCTGACCCAGCTGGAACCGACGAACGAAACTGCTTCGTAGCCAAACCATTCCTGGATTTGTGTCGAGAAGTACAGGATGGGGACAGTGAGTACGAGACTCACCCAAAGCCGGTCGCGGAACATCGCAGGAGAGTGCCCCTCGTGTTTGTCATGTCTGCCCGCATGCTCATCATGGGCTCCGGAAGGTTTATCGATGGGGGCCGGCGCGCCGGGAGTGTGGTGTTCGCGGGTCATGGTGTTCATCGTCCTAGTTCCTTCTTGCGCTCGATGTAGTCGTCGCGGTCGATGTCGCCGCGGGCGAACCGGTCGTCGAGCAGTTCGATGGCCCGGTTGCCGGGGCGGTCGTTACCCAACAGTGCCCAGGCAACGATGACGACGAGCGTCAACATCAGAAGCCATCCGAGCATCATGACGGCCCATCCCCAGCCTGCCATGTGGCCCGATCCGACTCCGTCGGCTACTGCGATTTGGTCGAGCATTACGCTTCCTCGTTTGTTGTCCTGTCACCGTTATACACCTTCCACCCGGCTGGAAGGTCAAGTGGTTATCATGGAAATCATGAAAATCGGTGAACTGGCCCGGGTGACGGGTGTATCGACCAAGACAATCCGCTACTACGAGGAGATCGGTGTCCTGCCCGAGCCGGAGCGCGCCGACAATGGCTACCGGCTCTACGCCGAGAGCGCTGTCGACCGTCTGACCTTCGTCAAGGACGCGCAGGCGACAGGGCTAAGCCTCGACGAGATCGCCGCCATTTTGGGCCTGCGCGAGCGTGGCGAAGCGACCTGTAACCATGTGATGCACCTGCTCGAGCATCATCTCAAGCAGCTCGACTCCAGGATCGCCGCCCTCCAAAAGACGAGAGCAACTCTGACGGCCATCGCAGATCGTGCCCAACAACTGGACCCGGCCGACTGCGTCGACCCAAACCGCTGTCAGACGATCGAACCCTTGTCCGCAGCGGACCGCGCTATGCGCCTACCCGCCGTCAACGAGATCCACGCCCCGCTCTAGAAGCTCGGGTTGCCGACCCCTCCACTACACGATGCTCCCGGCTCGGGAGCGCTCGCCGACCCGGCGAATTCGTTGACGAACTGGGCAACCCGATCGTCATCTGCCGAATCCAGGTGCAACTGGGTGCCCCAAGCTGTGAGCAAGACGGAGTCCTCGAGGTCGTTGACCGGGCTGACAATGATCTTGCGATCACGCCGTACCAGGCCCCGCAGTTGGTCAACACCATCGGCGCCGATACTCGGGTTGTACGTGATCCATACCGCGCCGTGTTCGAGCGAATGGACCGCAAACTCCGATTCGACGGGCGTGTCGTAGTAGCCACAGTTGAGCCAGACCGGGTTGTGCTCGCCACCTGCCGGAACCTCGCCCTCTTCATGCAATTCGCCGTCTACATGCAACGGCGCCTCGACCGCCACCGTCTCGGTCCCAAGGGGCACACCGCTCACCGGTTCCGAGGAGAAGGCAATCACGCCGACAATGCCGGCCACGACTACAAATCCAATCCCGAGCCCAATCCGCTTCCCCCACGGTGACGGCGCTTGCTGCTGCTTTGCCGGTGTCTTCCGCTTGGTGCTCGATGGCTTTCGCTTTGGCTTGTTACTCATCCACACTCCCCAATGGGTGATAACCGGCTACTGGATGCCGGCTGCTTGCTGAAGCTGTCGCACGTAGGCGACGATGTTGTTGATGTCCTGATTGCTAATGCCATCTTGGGGCGGCATATTCCCGAATGGCCAATGATGCTGCCGAACGCCAAGACGCACCGCGGCAAGAAATGCCCCGTCGGCGTGGTGGCCGGGCCGATAGATCGGGTCCAGGAACGTGGGTCCCTCGTTGGTCCCGACGGCTCCCAAGCCATGGCAAGCAGCGCACGTGGCGTCAAAGGCAACTTCCCCGGCGGCGACGTCTCCTTCGCCGGCAAGCGGGTCGGTGGCCGGTGTACCTCCCGGGTTCCAAATGAGCAAGACGAGGAGCAACACGGCAGCGACAGAGACCCACAGAAAGGCACGACGTCGTGCGGGCGAAGGGGATTCGAAGGCCATAGGTAGCTCGACTATAGGCCAAGGGGCCACGTGGACGCCTTGCCTTGGGACCTGTCGGTTGTTTACGAACTGTACGTAAGCGGGGTAGACATTCCGGCCTCGTAGTGGCCCGGGATCAAGCAAACAACCTCGGTATAGAGGGTCGCATCATCACCGAATGTGAACGTGACGGACTCAGTCTCGCCTGGCTCGACCAGCAGGATGACATCGCCGCCCTCCTCATGATGCACCCCGGCGCCGTCTTCGTGATCGGCATGACCGGCAGCGAGGTGCTCCTCGATGCGGTGCTCGTTGGACAGCCGGAACTCGTGCTCGAGGACACCGGTGTTGGCAACGATGAACTCCACGGTTTCGCCCGCGGTCACCTCAAAGGCAGTGGCCTCGAAAGTGAACTCGGTGAGGGCCACCTCGACACTGCGATCAGCTACCGCGACAGCTTGATCATCGTGGTCGTCGTCTCCACGAACGTCGTCGGCGTGATCGCCACCATCGTCATCGGCATGAATGTCGTCCGTATGCTCGTCGCCGTGATCGTCATCAGCATGAGTTTCGTTGGCTTGGACCTCGTCAACGTGACCGTCGTCAATATGGTCGTCCACAACATGGGTGTCTACTGGAGCAGCAGTCGTCGCAACAGGAGCAGCAACAGCGTCACCGGCATCTGAGACATCACCCCCGCCACCGCATGCTGCGACCGCGAGTACAAACGCAAAGAGCAAAGCGAGCTTCCTCATGATTCCTCCTGAAGGCGAGATCGTTCTCATGGGGACAGAATCGACTACCAAAAGCCTTCCTGACAGTCGCCCATCTGGAGCCGGCCCCTCACCCAAATGGATTCAGATTCGGGACCTTTGTATGGGTTGGGCCGCCGTGTCCCGATCAACACGCGGGGCGTTGCGACGCCATCGTGGTCCGACGCGAAAGACGGAAAGGGGGTGCCCAGCGTCCTCGTACGGAAGACGAGCCCCACTCGCATCGCCCTACAACCGAGAGCCACACGGCCCTAGTCAATGATCCCCAGCCGGAGGCCGACCGCGACGGCCTCGGCGCGGCTGGCCACGTCGAGCCGCTGAAAGATCCCTCGCAAGTAGGTCTTGACCGTCGCCTCCGACAGTTCGAGCTCCGTAACGATCTGCTTGTTCTCGTAGCCATGAGACACCAGCTGCAAGACCTGGCGTTCTCGTGGGCTCAGCGCTGTCCCGGATCCCGGCTTACCGCTGATCTCGTTCATCAAAGGCTGCATCAACTCGCCCTGGACATATGCCCCACCCTCAATAACCGCCTCGAGGGCAGCGATCACCTCTTTCCGGCTCGCGCTCTTCAGTAGATAGCCGGCGGCGCCCAGTTCAATGGCGCGTCGGACGTATCCGGGGGCATCGTGCATCGAGAGCATGATCACACGGACCTGCGCAAGCCCATCTTGGAGACGCTCCAAAACATCGAACCCGCTCATCCCCGGCATCCGAACGTCCAGCAACACCACGTCAACCGGGTCTTTGACAAGCCATTCAATGAGCTCTTCACCGCTAGACGCCTCGGCGACGATCTCAATCCCGGGAGCATCGGCAAGCATGTAACGAATCCCGTCCCGTACCACCTTGTGATCGTCGGCGATGACCAGCCTCACCTCTCGACCCCCGGAGCAGCAGGGAGCCAGGCAACAAACCGGGTCCCTCGGTCACGCTTCTCGCTCACTGCTATCGATCCGCCTAGAGCTTCGAATCGCTCTCTGGTTGTAGTGAGACCAAGTCCGGTTTCCCCGTTATGACCTACACCGTCATCGTCGACGTGCAGCACAGTTCGGCCATCCCTTTGGTGGATATCGATGTGAACCTCGCGAGCATTGGCATGTTTACGAACGTTGGTCACCGCCTCCTGGGCGGCACGGTACAGCGCCGACAACTGAACCGCGGACGGCTCCGCCGCGAGGTCGATTGAGGTGGTGATGGTCAGGTCGGTCTCCCGCTGAGTCATCTCGACGAGATCGGCAAGCGCCATGTCGAGCCCGGTGTCCTCGGCCATTCCCTGGTGGAGCAGCCGCAACTCGCGCCGCAGCGTCTTGTCGACGTCGCGCACGATGCCTTGGAGATCCGCAATGTCGGCAGCGACCTCGTACCTATCACCGAGGCGCGCCCCGACCCCCTCGAGGCCGTATAGCAACCGATACAGAGGTTGGCCTACATCGTCGTGGAGCGAGCCCACGATACGTTGCCGCTCCTCTTCCTGGGCGTGGAACGAAGAACGCAACAGGAGTTCCGCCTGCCGCCGCCTCTGATTGAGCTCACGGGCCCGAGCAGCGGCAAGGGTGACGATGAAAACGCCGAGGACGGTCAGCCCGATACTGATCGATAGCCAAACGTTGCGTGTGATTCGGCCCAGGGCATCGTTGAATTCGGTGATATCTTGCTCGACTTCGATCACGGAGCTGACCCCGCCCGAACCGACAGGGAGGGGTACGTAATACTCGATGAGCTCGCCTTCGTCCCGATCGAAAGCGTGGGCATCATCCCGCAGATCAGAGATGGTGGTCCCGGTATCGCCGGAGAACGCCTCCTGTGCTGCCGCGGAGAGCTCGAAGGTCTGCCCGACAAGCTCTCCAGCATCTGAATACACGATGGTGCCCTGTGGTGTCCACAGTTTGACACGCACCGTGTCGGAGCCGAGAACCCGGCGGCGAACTTCTGCGTCGAAGCGGGCAAACTCCTCGAGCGTCGCCGGTCGATCAAGCGGAAACTCAGGAAGATCGGCGACCGACGTCTCGATGAGGGCTGCCCTGGCGCTGAGCAATTGATTGCGTACCGTAGCCGTGATCGAGAACCCCAGCACAACGGTGACGGCGGCGGCGATACCGATGCCGACCAGGGCAAACCGACCGAGTCCGCCGATCTCCCGCCAATCGGTGCGGATAGCTCCCAACAACGAAATCGTTTTGGTGTGTGCCGCGCTCATCGCTGTTCAAACATATCGGATCCCGCATTGGGTGGGCCGGACTACTGCTGCTCGAAGTTGGTACCGAGAGCTGCCGGTGGCTCCGAAGCGAGGAAATTTCGCAACGACGCAAAACGGTCGCCCAACGCCCGGAAACCCGGTCGGTTAATCACCACCAGGGTGAGGATCATGGTCGGGAAAGGCAAGATCGGGAGCACCTGCGACAAGCCGGGGAACACCGGCTGTAGCTTGAGAGCGACTACCTGGAGAGCTCCAAACAAGTAGCACCCCAGCGCCACCCGAATTGGGTGCCAGCCACCGAAGATGACAATCGCCAGCGCAATCCACCCGAAGTTGCGGACATGGCCTTCCGACCAACCGAACTTCTGGTCGAGAGAAAACGCGGCGCCGCCGATACCAACCAACGCGCCCCCCAGCCCCGTGTAGAAGTACCGCGACCATCTGACCGAGATACCGCGGGCGAACGCCGTTTCCGGCCGCTCCCCTACGGCTTGCATCTCCAGCCCGGGGCGGGTTCGATAAAAGAACCAATAGGTAACCGCGATAAGCACGATGCTTCCGTAGACAGACAAGTTGTGTTGGAACAGAGCACGGCCCAGGAACGGGATATCGGCAAGTAGGGGGATCTCTAGTTTCGGAACCGCTGGTCCCGGCTGGCGTACAAAAGGTTCGCCGAGAAGCGCAGACAGCTTTGTCGTGAGCAGGAAGAGAACAAAACCGACGGCAATCTGATTGAGCCTCAACTCGATTCCGGCATACGCGATGATCAGGGCCACAAGAGCCGAAGCAGCAGCCGCGGCAAGGAAGCCGACGATCACATTGCCGGACGTGTAGGCAGCTCCGAAGCCTGCCATTGCCGAGAGCAACAAGCTTCCGTCGAGGGAGAGGTTGACGACACCGGCCTTCTCGGTGATCGTCTCGCCCAGGGTCGCGTAAACCAGCGGGGCTGCGCCTGCGACAACGGTCCCGGTAGTGACATCAAGATCGCCCGCAATCGCCAGCGCGAAGACCAACGGCGACGACACGAGCAAGACAACAAGCAAGGCTCAGGTCCCCCCTTCGGCTTCGGCCGCAACTGCCCGCAGCTCCGCTCTGCGGCGTTGCCACCCGGCCGCGAGGAGCACGAACAGCACAAGAACACCCTGGATGACCCCGCCAACCGATGAGTCGAGGTCGAGACGCAACTCAAGCTGAGAAGAACCCACTGAGAGCGCCGCGAAAAAGAACGCGAGCGGAGCGACCGGACCTGCCCGAAAACCTGCCAGCAGCACCACCAGAATCCCGAGGAAGCCGAATCCTCCCGAGATAGATGGCACCAGTTTGTGATGAAACGCCATCGCCTGGGTAGTTCCGGCCAACCCGGCCAACCCGCCTGCTGCCGCGAAGGCACTAAGCATGTATCGGTTGGAGGGGATCCCGAGCCGCGCAGAGCTCTGCATGTTGTGGCCAATCGCCTTCAATCTCAGGCCGTAAATCGTCCCCCGCATCAGGATGTAGACACCGATAATTGAGGCGGCGGCGAGAAGCAGCGACAGCCACGAGATCTCTAGCGAGCCGATCTTGGGGAACCACACATCACGCGCAAACAAGTCGGTGCCCGATGTCGAGGCGACCCCTTCACGCGACCACGGGCCAATGACCAGGTAGGTGGTTAACCCAAGTGAGACAAAGAACAGCCCGAGACCACCGAAGATCTCGTTGACACCACCGTGGGTTTTCAACACGCCGACGAGAAGTCCCCAGATGATCCCTCCGACAACCCCGGCGACGATGCCCGCAATGATCACTACCCAACCGGGTCCCGGAATGGTGCGCGCCGCCCAGGTGGCGAAGATTGCTCCCATCACGATCTGGCCCTCGACCCCGATGTTCCATAGACCGGCCGAATACGTAATGACCAAAGAGGCCGAGGCAATCACCAGGGGCACCCACACGAGCAACGTCGAAGACAGCTTGGCCTTTGAGCCCAACGACCCCTCGACGAGAAGCTTGAACGCCTCCCACGGATTGGCACCGAGCGCTAACAGGAGCAAGGCGACCACGACGGTGGCGCCGAGAACGGCAATGACCATCCCCCGGATCTCTGCCCGGTTGCGAGCGGCGCTCATTCCCGCTCCTTCCCACCGATGAGGTAGCCAAGTTCCTCGGCATCGGTCTCCGACACCACCAACTCGCGCAACACCCGACCAGCGAAGAAGACGAGGATCCGATCCGAGTAGCGAAGCAGTTCATCGAGATCCGCGGATGAGAAGACAAGTGCGGTGCCGTCATTGCGGCGCGCTAACAACTGGTGCCAGACCCACTCGGCCGACTCGATGTCAAGGCCCCGCGTCGGATGCTCCATCAGTAACAATTCAATGTGGTCGGGCATCATCGCCAACAGGAGCCTTTGTTGGTTACCACCGGACAGGGACTCCGGGGTCGAGGCCGTGGTTCCTTTGACCGAGAAGCGGGCGATCTTGGTGCCCGCTTCGCCTTCAGCACCATCCCAGTCGGCAAAGAACCCTTGCGGGGTGTCTCCAGCGAGCGCAAAGTGCTCTGTGATCGTGAGCCCTTCCACCAGACCTTCACCGAGACGATCCGCGGGAAGCCAGTGGACTCCAAGATCTAGGTGATGGTTATAGCCCGAGCCGGTGATGTCCGCACGGTGGATCACTACGGTGCCCTGATCCGGCTTTCGTTGGCCGGCACACACCCGCAATGTTGTTTGTTGGCCGCTGCCGGCAAGCCCGGCCAGGCCAACAACCTCTCCCGCGTGAGCCTGCAGTGACACGTCACGCAAGGTCACGAGCCTCTCCGCCGCCGTGATGTCGGCCAGTTCCAGGACCGCCGACCCGATCTCGACATCGGTCCGCTCCTCCGGCACGATCGCCTTGCCAAACATCATCGACACCAAGTCGGCCGTGGGAACCGGTAGTTCGGTCTCGCCGGTCACCTGCCCGGCACGAAGCACTGTCGCCCGATC
>JAYEIP010000235.1:0-1570 GCA_034660155.1 Actinomycetota bacterium
CAGGCCTCAAGTACAAGCACTGCCACGGCTTGCCTGGTCGCCGGACATAATGAATCTCATATGGGTGTTGTTTTGTCAAGGAGCTTTTGGGTTGGGTGGACAGGACTGGGTGGGGCCACACCGTTTGGAGTTTCCCCCGTGAGCCGGACACCCCGATAATGGGCGGTGAGTCGCCTGGAGGGGAGTCCAATTGGATAAGCAGGAGAAACAGGAGAGGCTAGAGAGGCCGGCGAAGAGACCGAGACGTAGGTTCAGTGACGGGTTCAAGCGTGACGCGGTGGAGATCGTCACGAGTTCTGGGAAGCCGATCGCGCAGGTCGCCCGCGAGTTGGGGATCTACGACTCGACGTTGGGGAACTGGGTCAAACAGCACGAGATCGATCGTGGTGTGCGTGATGGTGTGACCACAGCTGAGCGCGAGGAGATCGTTGCGTTGCGACGCGAGAACGCCCATCTACGGATGGAGCGTGAACTCTTAAAGCGAGCTGTGGCCTTCTGGGTGAGAGAAACCGACGAATGATGCTCTACTGCTTCGTCGATGAACAGAAGGCCGAAGGGTTCCCCATAGAGCGCATCTGTGAGATCGCTGACGTGTCTACGTCTGCGTATTATGACTGGAAGAGACACCGTTGCGGGGTCGAAACCGCCGCTGAGCTCGCCGAACGCGATCTGGTGGCCAAGATCCGCAAGATCCACAAGGTTTCGGGTGGCACGTACGGGTCACCCAGGGTCACAGCGGAGTTGTACGACGAGGGCTGGGCTGTGAACCATAAACGGGTGGAGCGTCTGATGCGTATCCACAACATTGTCGGCTATACGCCGCCTATCAAGACGGTGACAACGATCCCGTATGCGGCGCATCGGATCCCTGATCTGGTGAAACGGGACTTCTTCCGTGACTGGCTCGATCAGCTGTGGGCAGGCGACATCTCCTACATACGGACCGACGAAGGGTTCCTGTACCTTGCAGTGGTCGAGGACCTCGCATCGCGACGCATCGTTGGGTTGTCCATGGCCAGCCACATGCGCACCAGCTTGGTGAGTGACGCATTGAAAGAAGCTGTCGGGACCCGCGGCGGGGACGTTGACGGTGTCGTGTTCCACTCCGACAGGGGCAGCCAATACACCTCAGGTGACTACGGGATCCTGTGCGAGAGCTTCGGTATCACCCAGTCGGTAGGCCGTACCGGGCAATGTTGGGACAACGCACCTGTCGAATCGTTTTTCGCGACGTTGAAAAAGGAGCTCGTCTACCGAACCACATTCAAGACCCGTGCCGAGGCCCGTATCACGATCCGTCACTGGATCGAATCGTGGTACAACCTGAGACGCCGAAGCTCCGTCATCGGGTACCAATCACCAATCGAATGGGAGAACAACTACCATCACACCACCGAAACCCTGGCCGCATAACAACCGTGTCCGGCCAACAGGGGGAACCTCATAGATACCAGTAGGTCGACGAGGGCCGGGCGTGGCCCAGGTAGGTGGAGAGAAGGGGCAGTCGGGGTTCGACGTCGATACCGGCGGTGTGCCAGTCCGTGAGGGTCTGCACAGCGAAGCTGTGGCG
>JAYEIP010000236.1:0-7978 GCA_034660155.1 Actinomycetota bacterium
GCCTCGAGCCGGGCATCATCGATGCCCGCCTGCACCATCTCGACGAAGAGCCGCTCGATCTCCGCCTGTGATTGCGCCAGCGTCAAATACCCCGTCATCCGGGCCATCAGCAGCGTGTCCTCCACTGTCCATGCTTCGGGCTTGTAACCGAGGAGACGAAACTCCCAACGTCGCGACGTGGTCAGCTGGGCATTGACACCGTCGCAGTAGGCGTCGACCAGAATCCGGGTCTCGGGGGTCAATTGGGCAACCTGATCGCTGGTCTGCCCCATCCAGTTCATTCGCCTGAAGAACAGGTCGATCTCGACTGACTCATCGCTGCCGTCGAGACATTCGGCGACCCGCCCTTGCCCGAGAAGACGCATCAGACTCATCTGCATCCCCCGATCAAGCGCGTGGCAGTACCCCATCCCCCAGTAGGCACCGGCGAGATCATCAACCTGGATATGCGGAACCCCAAACTCATCCCGCTCGATGCCAATCCCGTCAGGCACCGGTCCCGCAATCTTCATCACACTCTCCCCAGCTATAGGTCCATTCCGCACGATACCGGTGCTGCGAACCCAGGGTTCGTGTGCCCGGTTTCCGGGCACACCAGCCCACGGTTCGGGGCAAGTCGATGGCTAGGATGCCGTTGCCGCGACGGGAGATTCGAAGATGGCGTCGGACATCCGCATTGAACAGCCCGTGGGGCGGCGGCTAGAGCCGATTCCGCGGGCCGTTTGGGTGATCGCCGGTATCGTCGTCGCAACGCTGATCGTTGTTGCCGGCCGCTACGGTTTTCATCGTGACGAGCTCTACTTCATCGCCGCCGGTCGCAGGTTGGCTTGGGGCTTTGTCGACCAGCCACCGCTGACCCCGCTACTCGCACGGCTTGGGGATCTGCTCCCCGGTGCAGTGACACCGTCTGTGATTCGGATCGTGCCGGCGTTGAGTGCCGGCGGCGTGGTGGTCCTGACTGCGTTCATGGCACGGCGTTTCGGTGGCGGGAAACTCGCCATCACAATGGCTGCATTATTCGCAGCCGGTGGGGCCTTCTTCCTCGCGGTCGGTCATCTGCTGAGCACCACGACATTTGACGTACTCATCTGGGCAGCAGTCATCCTCGTGATGATCATGATCCTCGACGACGCAGATAGGCGGTGGTGGCTGGCCGCAGGCGCGCTGGTCGGCCTCGGGCTAACAAACAAGTACATGATCATCGCGCTCGTAGGCGCTGTTGCCCTGGGCATTGTCTTCTCGCCACGCCGACAAATACTCGACGGTTGGTGGCCGTGGGTCGGGGCCCATGTCGCCCTGGTGATCGCGATTCCAAATCTCCTATGGCAAAACGCAAACAACTGGCCACAGCTGGAGATGGCACGCTCACTTCGAGAGAATGCCGACGGAGCTGCCGACTACATACTTCTCCAGATCGCCATCTTGTCCCTGTTCCTGGTCATCCCGGCGGTCGCCGGGTGGAGATGGTTGTGGCGTGACGACCTCGGGCGACGCTGGCAGTCGCTGGCGACGGCATTCGTCCTTCTGTTCCTCCTGTTCGCCGCCACCGGCGGCAAGGGCTATTACGTCGCACCGCTCTATCTGCCGCTATTCGCCGCCGGGTCCCTGTGGGTAGAGCGATTGGACCATCGCAAGCGGATCGCGATACTGAGCGTCACGGGCGCCGGAATCGTCGCCGGGCTCTTCCTGGCCCTCCCCCTCGTACCGCCGGAGTCGGTCAATACGTTCAACGAGGTCAACACGGAGTTAGGTGAGACCTACGGCTGGAACCAACTCGTCGATCAGGTCGAGGCTGTATACATGTCGCTCCCGGCTGAGGACCAAGCTGATGCAGTCATCTTCACATCCAATTATGGCCAAGCTGGTGCCATCGAGGTGCTCGGAGCGGGCAGACTGCCACAGCCGATCTCCGGTCACAACAACTACTGGCTCTGGGGCCCGGGGACACGCTCGGGACCGATCATCGGCGTCGGCTTCGTCGACCATGTCCTGACGAAAGTGTGCCCGAAGGTGGAACAGGCTGGAACCATTACCAACGAGGCCGGGGTCGACAATGATGAGAACGGCACCCAGCTCTGGCTCTGCCGCGAACCTACCGCACCCCTGTCATCAGTCTGGGATGACGTACGCCACTACAACTGACCGCGACCCCGAAGCTCTGGTAGAGCGGGGGTGCTCGGTTCGGGTTCTCCACAGCGACGCCCAGCGCCACCTCGTCCACGGGAAGAGATCCGACGCGGACAGGTGCCGACCAGATAGGGTGCGCTCATGGATATTGGAAAACACCAACTGTCTGCGGGAGACATTGTCTCCAACATGTTCCGAGGTTGGTTTGACAACTTCGGTCCCGTCTTTGTCGTGAGCGCGCTTTTCACGGTGCCGATCTTCATCGTGAATGCCATCGTCGTGGCGGGGCTTCCGGACGTGCCGGACAGCGTCGACGACTTCGAATGGGGGAACTTCCTGACCCGATCCCTGGGGGGTAGCTTCATCTCGGTCGTTCTCAGCTTGCTGCTCACCGCCGCACTGTCATACACGTTCCTCAAGATCTACCGCGGTGAAGTAGTAACGCCTAACGAGGCCGGAGACGCCGTCCTCAGCAACATTGTGGCGATCATCATCTTCGCCATAATCGCCGCCGTCTTGACGGCCATCGGCTTCGTTCTCCTGATCATCCCCGGTTTCCTCGCGATCATCGTGTTCTCACTGGGACCGCCGGCGATCCTCAACGAACGAATCAGCGGAACCTCGGCCATCTCGCGCAGCATCCAGCTGATCTCCGGCAACTGGGGGACGGCAATCGGTGTGGTACTGATCGGATTCCTGATCAACATCGGCGCTTCCGTCGTGCTGGGCGGCATCGCTGTACCCGGCGCCCTCAGCTATCCAGATTTCTCGGACTTCAGCATTGTCCGGTCGTTGATCCAAATCACAGCATCGGCGCTTGTCGCCCCCCTCGTCCCCGGCCTGGCTACGGCGCTCTATTTCGAATTCAGGGGTCGAAACGAGGGTTTTCCCACCACCTAGTCGGTGCTTCGAGACCATTCAGCCAAAGTCTTCTGCTTCGCTTGCTCTCTCACGGACCTCGATGCAGAAATCAACGGCGCCTCGTTTTGCAGTCACGTCACCGTCTGATAAGTTCGCACGCTCCACACCGTCGAAGATAGCGAGAGCCGCGTGAACGAACCAGCAGTCGTCGCCCAGGGCCTGACGAAGATCTACGGAGAGGGAGACACCGCGACCACGGCTCTCGCCGACATTTCGTTGTCGATCAGCCAGGGTGAATTCGTTGTCCTGCTCGGTGCGTCGGGGTCGGGAAAGACCACGTTGCTCAACCAGATCGGTGCCCTGGAAGGATCGACTTCGGGCAACCTGAAGGTCAACGGCGTCGAGATCGCCGGCATGTCGGACGAGGAGCGCACTGAATACCGCCGTGCCACAGTCGGCCTTGTTTTCCAGTTCTATAACCTCGTCCCCACCCTCACGGCACTGGAGAACGTTGCCCTGATCGCAGAGATCACTGGAGACGATGCCGAGTCCCGCGCCGCGGCTGTGCTATCCAACGTAGGTCTCGAGGACAGGACCGGGCACTTCCCAGGTCAGATGTCGGGTGGAGAACAACAACGGGTTGCGATCGCCCGAGGCATCGTCAAAGATCCGCCGATGCTGCTGTGCGATGAGCCAACGGGGGCGCTGGATCTCGCGACCGGACGCTCAATCCTCGAACTCCTGAAATCCACCACTGAAGGTACGGACAGAACGGTCTTCCTCGTCACGCACAACTCGACGATCGCCAAGATGGCGGACCGGGTCATCCGGCTGAGTGACGGCCACATCGTGGGTGACGAGAAGATCACTGATCCTATCCCCGCATCGGAACTTCGCTGGTGAGTTACCTCGCTCGCAAGCGTCGCAGGGACATGCGACGCCAGCGGTGGCAGTTCCTTGCGGTCGGCGCAACGGTGGTTGTCGGCGTCATGATGTTCGCGGCAACCTTCGACTCTTTCCACAATCTCACTGCGAGCTATGAGCAGACTTACGATCGGCTCTCCTTTGCGGACATGACGATCGCCGGGGGAAGCGAGGAGCTGCCGGAAATCCTGGGGGCGATCCCGGGTGTTCGAACAGTCACTGTTCGCCACAGCGCCGATCTCCCCATCACGATCGGTGACACGACCCTCCGTGGCAGATTGATCGGCATGCCGATTTTGGGCCAGCCGGATGTCAATGCGATCGATGTGCAGGAGGGTGCTTACTTCTCGACGGACGGTGCATACGAGGCGGTTGCCGAGGCCCACGTCGCCCGTACATTCGATCTCGAGATCGGTGACGGCTTCACTGTTGTCATCGGCCCTGAACAGGACTTCACCGTTACGGCTACTGCTGCCTCGGCCGAGTACATCTGGCCGGCTGCGAGCACTCAGGAGATCTTCCCCGATCCTGAGCAATTCGGTGTGTTCTTCGTCGATGAGGAGCTGGTTTCACAACTGCCGCCTTCAGTCTCCGTACGCGAAACGCTCGTGCTGTACGACGACGATGTGAACGTAGATGAGATTGACGCAGCAGTGCACACCGCAGCCACGGATGCTGTGGCTACGAGCATTCTCACCCAGGCCGACCACCCCTCCCATTCGACGTTGCAACTGGACGTTGATGCATTCGGTGTGATCTCCGTTGCGTTCCCGGCCCTGTTCCTCCTAGCAGCAGGGATGGCGGTGTATGTCCTACTGACCCGGACCGTCTTCGCGCAGCGTTCGATCATCGGCACGTTGCGTGCCTCCGGAATGACGGCCCGCCAGCTCCGTCAGCACTATCTCAGCTTTGGTCTGTGGATCGGAACGGTTGGTGCCGTTCTCGGAGTGATCTTCGGAGCGATGTCCGGAGCGCTCATGACGGACCTGTACACGCGCTTGCTTGGCATCCCCGACACGGTCATCGTCGTCAGGCCGTTCACGATCATTGTCGGACTTATGTTCGGCGTCATCGCCGGGGCCGTTTCGGCTTTGATACCGGCGCGGGCCGCCTACAGAATCGAGCCCGCCGAGGCGATGCGAGGGGCCGCTCCGTTGATGTCGAGTGGCAAGAGCACTATCGAGAAGATCATCGGACCTGTCTCGTCGCTGTCGATGCGAACCCGGATGACGCTTCGGGGCATGGCCAGGTCAAAGCGACGCAGTTTCTCAACCGTGCTCGGGGTGGTGCTCGCTTTGATCCTGATCCTCGCCTCGGGAGGGATGATCGACTCCATCGTGACCATGATCAACAAACAGTTCAACGAGGTAGCCGTTCAGGACGCGTCTGTGATCGCGACCGAGCCAATCACCCCGGAGTTGCTCACCGGGATCCGCGAGATCCGGGGGGTAACAGACGCAGAGCGCACCGCGGGGTTCAGTGCCTCGGTGACCGGCAACGGCGAAACATTGGCGACCACGCTCCAGGGATTCGAGATCGACACCAGGATGCACGGTTGGACCAACCCCTCCGGGAGTCTCCCGTCGAGTGGAGTGCTGGCAGGTAAGGGCCTCGCAGACCGGCTGGGGGTATCCGAAGGCGACAGTCTTCGAATCGACCTACCCACCTACGACATCTCAATCACGCTCGAGATCGTCGAGTTCGTTGACGAGCCACTCGGAATCCCCCTCTACGCCGGGTATGACGCGATCACCGAAGCATTGCGTGACGCAGGAGCCGACGATCCGGAGAGCCTCATGGCTCAGCCGACCGTGACAACGGCGATGACGCTCTTCGACCCGACGATCAGCCGCACCGCAACGATCGCGAGCCTGGAGGACATTGGCGGCGTGCTTGCGGTCCAGGATGCGAGGACACTGTTCGATCTGATTCAACAGTTCCTCGGCTTGTTCTACGCCTTTGTCGGCATAATGCTCATCTTCGGCGGTGTGATGGCGTTCTCGCTTATGTTCAACACGATCTCCGTGAACGTTGCGGAACGGTCGACGGAGTTCGCAACGCTCAAGGCAAACGGGATGTCGAACCGGAGAATTGCAACGATGATCGCCGGCGAGAACCTGTTCTTGACCACGATCGGCATCGTGCCCGGCCTGGTGCTTGGGATCTGGGTATCAGGACTGTTCATGTCATCGTTCAGCAATGACTCACTCAACTTCTCTCCATCGATTAGCCCTTTGACGGTGATCATTGCAGCGCTTTCGATGCTGATCGTTGCTGTGGTGTCATTGATACCGGGGATCCGTTCGGTTCGGAAGCTCGATGTTGGGTCGGTGGTTCGGGAGCGAGCCGTCTAGACAGGCGAGCTTGCCGGCAGGCAGGAGGTTGAATCAGCTACGGTCAGTGCCCCGACGGGTATGGAGGGCTGGCAGTGGATTTGTTCGACATCCGGGGCAAGGTCGCCTTAATCACCGGCGGCTCACGAGGCATCGGGTTGATGATCGCTCAGGGGTTCGTCGACGCCGGCGCCAAGGTCTATATCTCATCCCGTAATACCGAAGTCTGCAATCAGGTCGTCGCAGAACTCGGGGGCCCCCAACACGCGGTGGCGATTCCGGCGGACCTCTCGTCGATGGATGAGGTCAGTCGATTAGCCGGCGAACTCAAAGCCCGGGAGGATCAACTCGACATACTGGTCAACAATGCAGGAGCGACCTGGGGAGAGCCCCTCGAAACCTTCTCGGAGCAAGGATGGGACAAGGTCCTCAACCTAAATCTCAAGTCTCTCTTCTTTCTCAGCCGTGAGCTGACGCCATTGCTGACCGCCGCCGGCACCGCAGACCAGCCCTCACGAATCATCAACATCGCCTCGATCGACGGCATCCATGTCCCCGATTTCGAGGCGTACTCATACTCCGCAGCGAAGGCGGCAGTGATCCATCTCACTCGTTCTCTGGCCAAGCGACTCGTGGCCGAGCACGTCAACGTCAATGCGATCGCTCCGGGATTGTTCCCCTCGAAGATGACACAGTTCATCTTCGACAACGTTGCCGATGAGGTGATGGACCGTATCCCGATGGGTCGAGCCGGCCAACCCGGTGACATCGCCGGTACCGCGATCTTCCTCTCATCGAGCGCCTCCAACTACGTCACCGGCCAAACCATCGTCGTCGACGGTGGTCTCACCGGGCTGTTGTAGAGCACGCGTCGAGCAGAAGCTGGCCAGCCGGTGCTGCCACGCTCATGCGGTAATGTCCCTCGACCTGAAGAGAGCCATGGCTCCCACCGTTCCGACCAGCACGAAGCCGAGGGTCACCGTGAGTGCCAGCGCAAAACCTAACTGTGTTCCGCCAGCCGCAAGGTCACTGAACGCCTGGCCGGGGAGATAGTCGCCCACCGACTCGCCGAACCTTGCCAACAGGCTCTCCACAGGGAGCAACCAGGCGAGCGCAATCCCGATGGCCGGAGCCGCCGACTGCACGACAATTCCCAGCAACGCACCAATGGCGGCATATCCGGCAACAGCGATGAAAAGGTTGGTCGTTGGCGACGCGACAGCCCCCAATCCAGTTGCCGTGAACCAGGCGCTAGTCGAAATGTCATAGGCGGGTGCGAGCACAATCGCAGCCCCGACGCTGACGGCGACCGCCGCAATAACCGCGATGCCTACGAAGGTCCACAACGCCAGCAGTTTGCCACTCAACAGCTTCACCCGGTTCGGCTGCCGGATGAGGAGGTTACGGATAGTTCCGTTCCCAAACTCACCGGCCACCTTCCATGCGACCACGACGATTGCGATAACGCCGAGGAACACCGTGGCGGCAGCGACACCCTCGACGAGCCCGGAAGCCTCGGCCAGATCTGCCGCCGTTGCGGAGGAGATTTCCTACCACCGTCACTGCTCCCGCTATCCGCAGTGCTAAACGCCAGGAATGTAGCCAGGATCGTGAATCCAACCATCGAACCAACTACGCCCATCACCAGGGGCCTGCGGAGCAGTTTCTGCATCTCTGATTTGAATGATCTAATCATGCTTGTTCAACCTTCCGAGTCGTTTGGGCCGGTTATG
>JAYEIP010000237.1:0-7976 GCA_034660155.1 Actinomycetota bacterium
CTGGCCACGAGAAATTCCGATCGACGGTGACCCGGCCGACGTCCACGAGATAGTCGTGAACTATGGGAAGTGGCTGGAGACCGAGGATGTTCCCAAGCTGTTCATCAACGCTAAACCGGGCAGCATCCTGACGGGACCGCAACGCGACTACTGCCGCTCCTGGGCCAACCAGACCGAGGTCACGGTGTCCGGGTTTCACTTCATCCAGGAGGATTCACCAGATGAAATCGGTGAGGCGATTCGAAACTGGTATCAAGGTCTGTAGGAGGAAGGGAACCCGGTGCGCCGCTGCCGACGTCAGACCGCTACACAAAACGAGTCCACTGATTGAAGGAAACGCCGCATGAAGACTCTTGTCCCACGGTTGGCTGCGCTCATTGCAGGTCTCTCATTGGCCGCGGCCGCTTGCGGTGGAGGCGACACCGATGCCCAGGTCCCCGTCAACGACGCCGGGGACAGGCCTGTTGTTGCGTCTGCTTGTCTGATAGAAGAACCCGAATGCGACGACACCCCTGCAGGTGATCAGGAACCACAGGATCTGCCTTCCGGGGATGACGGTGCAGTCAACAGCGGGGGTCTGGTCATCGACGGAGGGCTCACAATCCCCGACGCGTTGGCAACAGACGCCACCGGCATCATCGCGGTGCAAGGGTTCCTCATCGACGATGGTCAGGAAGCCCGGCTCTGCGAGCTGCTCGCCGAGTCGTTCCCTCCCCAATGCGGAGGAGCTTCGATTCTCATCGACAGCCTCGACCAGATCGACCCGGATGAGCTTGTCAGCGGGGGCGATGTGACCTGGACCGATCAGCTAGTCACTGTGCTCGGCGAACTGGTCGACGGTACCCTCGTCACAACTCCGCTCAGCCAGTAGAGGCCTGCCCGGAAGGCAACGTCCTGAACGTCGTCAGACGTCGAGCCCCGCTTGTGTCGCCGCGAAGACGGCGACCCCTAGCCGGGCCAGCTCGATGTCTTCTGCCTCGGGTAGGCCGGAGACGCCAACGGCCCCAACCACGATCCCGTCCGCGCTAATCGGGATGCCGCCTCCCCAGGACACATACCGAAGTTCGCCAAAATTCGTCATCGGGAATTGCTCGTTCCGGGACGCTTCGCCAACGAGCTTCGATTCAGTCTGCTCGCGAGCCGCGGTGTATGCCTTGTTGATGGCAATACGGACCGACGGCAGTCTGCACCCGTCCGTACGAATGAACGCGATCAGCTCGCCGTGATCATCGCAAACGGCCACAGCGGCACCCTGGTTGCGCTGCTCTAGTTGATCCCTGATCGCACCGAGAACCACGAGGGCATCGGAGTGCGTCAGCTTGGGCTTTTGCTCCATGACGCGATGCTACATCGTGCCACGCGACGCGAAAGACCTTCGCGAGTTACCCGATGAGGATGATGTGGAGGTGGCGGGGGCCGTGGACGCCCAGGGTCAGAATCGACTCGATGTCGCCGGTTCGGCTGGGGCCGGTGATGACGGCGATGTTCGATGTGTCATCCCAGTGGGCCTGTTCCATCGCATCGGCGAGCGAGGGGACGATTCGGGAGACCGGGAGCAGCGCGATGTGGCTCTGGACCAGCAACGAAGCCGATCGTGGTCTGCCGGGGCCGTGGCAGAGGACAAGGGATCCCGTCGCCGCGATCCCCGAGTCGGCGGTGGTGATGCCGATACGCACCGCACCCATCCGGGCCTGGTCATTCATACGAGTAGCCGAATCACGCCCGACGGTGGCATCGACCTGCTCGTAGTCGGACCGAGCACGCCACTCATCCCAACCAGGCGCAACTCCTTCGAGGTCATCCCAGGCAACGTAGGAACCAACACCGTTCGTCTCGAACACTGCGCCGACAGCATCGAATGCCGCGGTGGCATCCGGTACACGGACAACCTCGGTATCAACTGCAGTGGCCTCGGCAACAAACCGCTCGACCGGGTCCGGGAACGAGATCACGGGCGCGCGGTCGGGCCCGGTCACCACCGGTAGCGCGGCGCCGCGCAGGGCACTCGTGACCCTCCCGAGGAACTGGTCACGTTTCACGGTTACTCCACCAGTCATGGAAAGTCCGGGGCGCCGGTGCCGGCAGTTCGCGCTTGTCGGTCCACCCAGACAACAGCCACGGAATCCGCCGCATCCATCCGCCACGCCCAAGCAGCCGGCCCATCCATCCGCCGAGCCGGGTGACCACTCGAAAGAGACGGGGGCGAGTGGCGATCCGTGAGTACCAGGCGATCCCGGTCCTGATGCCTAACGGCATGTGACCGGTGCTCTGCTTCCTCAACTCGACAAGGAGCTTCGGAATCTCGATCCGCACCGGGCAGACCTCCTCGCAGGCACCGCACAGCGAAGAGGCCGCAGGAAGCTCGTGCCACTGTTCGAGCCCGAAGAGCGAAGGTGTGAGCACCTTGCCGATCGGGCCGGGGTACACGGTCCCGTAGGCATGGCCGCCCACGTGCCGGTAGACCGGACAGGCATTGAGGCATGCCCCGCACCGGATGCAATAGAGGATTTCCGCCACCGCCGAGCCCAGGGTGGCGCTGCGGCCATTGTCGACAATGACAACGTGGAACTGATCTGGACCATCTGGCTCACCGTCACGACGGGGACCGGCGACAATGTTGGAGTAGACCGACAGCTTCTGGCCCGTAGCCGAGCGTGCCAGCACTTCGAGCATCACTGCAAGGTCGGTGCGCGTCGGCACTAGACGTTCCATCCCCATCACCGCGACGTGGATCCGAGGTGCACTGGTGACTAGCCGGCCGTTGCCCTCGTTGGTCACCAGGCAGATGGCCCCGTCTTCCACAACCCCGAAGTTGGCACCGCTGACACCCATCTCGGCACCCAGGAAGCGCTCCCGAAGGTAAGTGCGGGCGATGTCATTCAATTCGCCCGGCGTATCGGTGTACTCGACCCCAAGCTGAGCGGAGAACAGCTCCCCGACGTCATAGCGATTCTTGTGGAGGACCGGGGCAATGATGTGTGACGGAGTTTCACCGGCGAGCTGCACAATGAACTCCCCGAGGTCGGTCTCGACCACTTCGATACCGGCGGCTTCGATGGCGTCGTTGAGATGGATCTCTTCGGTGACCATCGACTTCGACTTCACGACGAGCTCAACGTTCTCCGACCTCGCCAGGCCAACGATGTACTCATTGGCTTCAGCCGCATCGGCGGCAAAGAACACGTTGCCACCGCGACGCTCCACCGCATCGGCGAACTCAGCCAGATGGTGATCGAGGCGGCTCAGCGTGTGAGCTCTGATCTCCCTAGCACGGTCCCGCATCCCATCCATTTCCGGGAACGCCTGCTCGGCGTTGCGCCTCCCCTGAAAGTGCCCACGGGCGCCCTTGTTGATCGCGGGCGGAACACCCGCATCAAACGCCCCCTGGATTCGTCCGCGGAATGTGACAGGCTGCGATGTCACTGTGATGTCCCGGTTGACTCTCCGGCCAATACTTCCGCGATGTGCTTGGTCCTGATATGGCTGCCCTGTCGCTTCAAGCCCCCGCCGATGTGCATCAGACAGCTCACGTCTATGCCGACCACGAGGTCGGCGCCGCTGGCCTCGATCGCCTTGATCTTGGTATCCATCATCGCCGTCGACACCTCGGGCATCTTGACGGAGAACAATCCGCCGAATCCGCAACACTCATCTTCGCCATCAAGGGGCACCGGGTCGACACCGGCATCGCTAAGGAGACGCTTCGGTTGCTCGAGGACACCGAGCCCGCGTAAGCCGTGACACGAGGCTTGATAGGTGGTTGTACAGTCGCCGCAATCGGCTCCGACAATCTCGGTTCCGGCGTTATCAACAAGGAACTGGGTGAGTTCCCTGGTCCGGGCGGCGACCCGCCCGGACTTCGCCACGTACTCCGAGTCCCCCACCATTAGCTCAGGAGTGTGCTGAATGATCATCGCGGCGCATGATCCCGAAGGGATGATGATCGGGCCAAGCGTGGCATCGAGGACGTCGAGTGTTTGCCGGGCCATCGCGGTGGCTTCCTCACTGAACCCGCCGTTAAACGCCGGCTGTCCGCAACACGTCTGATCGAACGGGAACTCGACTCGATAACCCGCCTGTTCCAACAGCGTCACCGTTGCTTTCCCCACATCCGGATAGAGGCTGTTGACCAGGCAGGTGACGAACAATTGGACCGGTTCCGACATGCCGTCACCCTACCGTCCCGTTTGGCAGCTACCGAAGCGCGTTGGCGGCGATAGCCGCAGACAGGTACTCGGCGAGACCCTCGCCTGCCTTGTCGATGTTCTCTTTGAACCTGTGGTCGGCAACGTACATCTGGCCAAGCCCGGAGTGATTGGTCCTAGAGCAGTCGTAGAACCATTTGGTGATGTGTGCCCGATGCGCCTCGGCGATCTCCATCGCGGCAGAGCTCTCGGGAGCCGCCCCCACTTCCATTAAGTCGAGCAGACGCTGGTTGATTGCTTCGGTTTCCTGCTTGAGCCTCTGCCAGTCTTGCTTGGTGTAACGGGAAGTGCGGGCCGCAGACTGTTGGTATGCGGCGGTGTCACCCCAACGCTCTTCGGCCTCCTGCTGGTGTTGTGTTGGATCGAAGTCCCCGAACACTTCCAGCATCTCTTCGGTTGACATGTTGATCCCTCGTTTCTGTGCTTGTGCCGCTGTTGTGACCGCGTCGACCATCATGAGGAGGTGTTCGGCCCGTGCTTTCAGCAAGGCTTTTTGCCGTTCCAGCGCAACTTGCCGGTCGTAGGCGGGTTGGGTAACGATCCGCTTGATCTCCTCCAGGCCAAAGCCCAACTCACGGAAGAACAGCACTTCCTGCAATCGCTCTACTTCCGAACGTTCGTAGATCCGATACCCGGACTCGGCGCGCCGCTCCGGCACCACCAGTCCGATCTCGTCATAGTGGTGCAAGGTTCGTACGGTGACCCCGGCAAGACGGGCTACCGCCCCAACTGTTAGTCCTTCGTTCGCAGTCATGACGCCAAATTACACTCTCACGTTACGTCAGGGTCAAGGGTAGGTGGTCCGCAATCCGATCGGAATACGAAGCACGTCGGGCGGCAAGCTGTGTGAGCTCTAATGTCACTGCATGCAATCATCTCGCCCCGATCTGGCAGCAAGCTATGGCGTGCTCCCTGCCGACCAAGGAGCCGGTCTTGTCCCGTGGCCCGGAGTCGAAACCAGGCTCACCGCGGCACGGAACTACTGGATCGCCACTGTCGGTGCCGATGCCCGGCCCCATTCGACACCAATCTGGGGTGTTTGGCTCCATGGCAGCCTCTACTTCGGTACAGATCCCAACTCGAAGAAGGCGGCCAACATGGCGGCCAACCCGTATGTCGTCGTCCACCTCGAAAGTGGCGACGACGTCGTAGTCCTCCACTGTCGGATGGCAACCGAGTCGGACACCGACATCATCCGGACGGTATTCGCTACCTACCGAACCAAGTATTCGATGCCGGATGACTTCGAGTTCGAGCCCGTTCTCGTCGCATCCCCCGACACCGCCTTTGCCTGGGACGAGCGTGGGTTCCCTGGCTCAGCCACCCGTTTCGTAGACTTTCCACGGCCTAGTTGAACTAGCGTTCGACCCGACGCAGGCCAAGCGGGGCAGGTACCGGAGGCATAGGTGCTCGAATTCAGCGAACTCAAGAAGCAATTTGGTGACGTCACGGCATTGGACGGTCTCAGCTTCCAGGTCCATCCCGGTAGAATCCTCGGTTTCCTCGGACCCAACGGTGCGGGTAAGACCACCGCGATGCGCTGTGTGTTCGACCTGGTTCTCCCCGATGCCGGCCGTGTTTCTTGGAACGGAAAACCTCTCGATGTAGCTACCCAGTTGCGATTCGGCTACATGCCGGAGGAACGTGGTCTGTACCCAAAGATGAAGATCGGCGAGCAGATTGCCTACTTTGCCCGCCTCTCCGGGCTGAGCCGGAGTGATGCAGGCCGCGCCGCCGCTGCCTGGCTGGACCGCTTTGAGTTGGGTGATCGTGCCGACGCCAAGCTCGAAGAGCTCTCGCACGGTAACCAGCAGCGCGTGCAGTTGGCGGCGGCTCTTGTCCACGAGCCAATGGTGGCGATTCTGGATGAGCCCTTTGCCGGTCTCGACCCCATCGGCATGGAGACCATGGCCGACGTCCTGAGAGATCTCGCATCGCGCGGCGTAGCGATCTTGTTCTCAAGCCACCAACTCGATCTGGTCGCCGACGTTTGCCAGGACGTAGTGATCATCGACCACGGCCGCACTGTCCTCAGTGGCGAGGTCACCGAGCTCCGCCGACTGGCCCCGATCCGCTTCCTCGAGATCGAGGTCAATGGTCGGCCGTGGACGACCGAACTCGACGGAATACAGGTGGTCGACGCCAACGACCGGCGACGCTATGTACTAGACCGCAACGCGGCCATCGAAGACATCCTCCGCTATGCCAGGCAGGACGGTGAAGTGACCAGGTTCTCCTTCGAACCGCCCAATCTCACCGATCTCTTCCGCGAGGCGGTTGGACGATGAACCGGACCAGACAGACCTTCGAGCTTGCCCGTAGGGACTTCGTCCAACGGGCCAGGAGCAAGGCATTCCTGACAGCGATGCTGCTCACCGTCGGGATCGTGGTCATGATCGGCCCGATTCTGAGCATGATCGATCAGGATTCCGGCCCGACCTATGTCGGCCTCGTCGGTGAGTTGCCCCCTGGAACCGGTGATTCGATTCTCCTCCAAGCCGGCGCACTCGACATGGACGTTGCGGTGATGAGTTTCACGGACATGGAGCTCGCCGAGCAGGCCATTGCTGATGGCGAGATATCGGTAGCCGTCAATAGCCTCGACGAGCTCGTCTTCCGGGAGAACGTGCAGCCGCGTTTGGCGGCCTTAGCGATCGGTGGCGTCGCGGCAGCGCAGCGAGGGGTGATCGCCGCCGAGATGGGTCTATCCCCGTCGGAGGTCGACTCGTTACTCCTCCCCGTGGATTTCTCCCAACGAACTTTGGAACCCGCAGAGACCGATGAGGACCAGGCGAGGCAGGCCGGGGCACTTGCCGGCCTCCTCCTTTTGTACATGTCGCTTCTCATGTTTGGACAGTTCGTGATGATGGGAATCATGGAGGAGAAGCAGACCAGAGTGGTAGAAGTGGTGCTGTCACGGGTCAGGCCAACACAAATCCTCGTCGGCAAGGTCGTCGGGATCGGATTGCTCGGGCTTATCCAAATCCTTGCTCTCGGCGCCTCGGCTATCTTCACACTTTCTATCGTGGACATCGCCGACATCAACATCACGGACATCGGCATCAAAGTCTTTGGCATCCTGGTTCTGTGGTATCTGCTCGGCTACATGTTCTACAGCTTCCTATACGGAACGCTCGGCGCAACTATCTCGCGACAAGAAGATATGCAAGGCGTGGCGATGCTGCCCGTACTCCTGATCCTTCCCGGCTTCTTCCTCGGTCAGATGGCCCTGGTGAACCCCGATACCTTGCTCGTTCGCATCGCCTCATTCATCCCTGTCTGGTCGCCGATGGTGATGGGGGTTCGTGTCACAGTTTCTACAGTGCCGACCTGGGAGCTTGCAGTCTCTATCCTGCTAATCCTGCTGACCACCTACGCGTTGTTGCGGCTTGGCGGAAGGATCTACCGAGGAGCGATTCTCCATAGCGGAGCAAAAGTCAAGCTTCGCACAGCGTGGCGATCTGCGGCACAATAGGCGGGCCAAGGATCTGGCCAGAAGTTGGTCAAGCACCCGACCTGTAGTGGCGATGGTTGAAGTAGATTTAGAGATTCAGTACGGGCCAGTACTCACGGGGGTTTCAGCAATGATCATCGACGGCCGTAACGTTCCAGCAGGGTCGACAGTCGACGTAGACCTTTGCATAATTGGTGGTGGGCCAACCGGTATCTCACTGGCATTGCAGTACATCAACAAGCCCGGCGTCACCGTCGCCCTCGTTGAGAGTGGTGGCCGCGAGTGGGACGACAGAACCCAGGAGCTTGCAAACGCCG
>JAYEIP010000238.1:0-7948 GCA_034660155.1 Actinomycetota bacterium
CGCGCCTTTTCCTGAAGCGTTACCGCCGTGCCCGACATCGTGATGAGCATCCTGGTGCCGATGGGGGTGTATTGCATTGTGACCCCGATGACGGCGTGGGCGCCACGCTCGACCGCTTCATCGACAAGGCCTTCGATCCCCACTTGTCTACCCTTGGCAAGGGTGGCACCTACCTGTCGGAGATCGGCCCCGGGGGCATCGACTGCCACTTCAGCGGTGACTACACCGAGGTAGGTGTGGACATCCCAATTGGCCAGGTCCTGGGTGGTAGTGACGACGGGGCGCCATGTGGCCCGGCCGTCGGCTGCGGTGACCCACCCTTGGGCTGATCTCTGCCATTCGGTGCCCCAACGACGACCAAGTCCATAGTCGGTCTCGCGCACGGCAGGCATCGGTCCCGGGATGCGGTCGGCATCGGGACGGAGGTCGACAACGACGTGCGGAGACTCTTCAGAAACGTCGGTTGTCTCGGGCTCCTCTGCGACCGGCTGTTTGCGGGCGGAGCCCCACTCGCTGGTGTCACGATCGCTGGGAAGCCGGCCGGATCGTTGGCTGGTAGCGATCTGTTTCCCTGCTTCGACGCGTTTCTGCGCGACAGTCATGGCCTGGTCGAGGCGCGATCGAGCCTGGAATCTGTCCTCACCGGCGGGCCCGCTTCCCGATGGGGTATCTGCGGACGCGGCTGAAGAAACCCAGTTGCTACCCCCCACCGATGTGCTTGCAGGTCTGATAGATTTCGCCAACTCGTTTACCCCCGTACCCAATATCAGAATACCCTGTGTTCATGCGAATTAACGTCATCACAATCTTTCCCGAGTTCTTTGACTCCCCATTGCAGGTCAGTCTGGTGGGGCGGGCCGCCGCAGATGGGACGTTGGTCGTCAACATCGTTGACCTACGGCCTTTCGGCAAAGGGTTCCATCGGCAGCTCGACGACGCCCCTTTTGGGGGCGGGCCGGGCATGGTGATGATGGTTGAACCGCTTGCAGAGGCGCTGGCTCCCTTCGACACGAGTCATCGTGTGTTGTTGGCTGCAGCCGGGCAGCCGTTGACTCAAGAACGGCTAGACGCTTGGGCGGCGATGGACGAGTTGACGCTGGTTTGCGGTCGCTACGAGGGTGTCGATCAACGCATCGCCGACAGGCTCATCGAAGAGGAGATTTCGTTGGGCGATTATGTGCTCCTTGGTGGGGAGGTTGGCGCATTGGCCATCGTCGAAGGGGTCACCAGGCTTCTCCCCGGTGTTGTCGGCAATCCGGAATCGCTGGATACCGAGAGTTTCCGCACCGGGCTCCTGGAGGAACCGCAGTACACCCGGCCTGCCGAATTCGCGGGGTGGGCTGTGCCGGAGGTGCTCCTTTCAGGTGACCATGGCAAGGTGGAACAGTGGCGTCAAGAGCAGCGGATTGCGCGGACCCGGGAGCGGCGTCCTGAGATGTTGGAACATCATCTAGCTGCAGAGGCCGACGAAGAGTTAGCGCAAACCGAGGACCTCGGGTAAACTCCCGCCTTCAGTTTTCCTTTCCCCTCTCTCGGAGGAACCCCGTGAATACGGTCGACCAAATCGAGTCCGCGTTTTTGCGCGACGACATCCCGGACTTTGCCCCCGGCGACACAGTGCGTGTCAACGTGCGCGTCGTCGAGGGTGGCCGCGAACGCGTCCAGATCTATGAGGGCGTTGTGATCGCCCGAAACGGTGGAGGCGTTCGTGCTTCCTTCACTGTGCGCAAGATCAGCTTCGGCGTTGGTGTGGAACGCATCTTCCCGGTGCACGCTCCCATCATCCACTCGATCGAGGTCGTTCGTCGCGGAGATGTGCGACGCGCCAAGCTGTACTACTTGCGTGATCGGGTGGGCAAGGCTGCCCGCATCAAGGAGAAGCGGGACTAACCCCCGTTTCAACCATGAACGAGCTCCCCGGGGATGAGACTGTAGATCCCGGGAACCGCGCGCTCGGAGTTGATCTTGTGACCGATGCAGAGAATCTGGATCCGTTGCTTCCGGTCGAACCAGAAGCTGAACGGTCCGATGCGTGGTCATTCCTGAAGGAACTACCGTTTCTGATCGTCGGCGCTCTGATCGTCGCTGTGTTGGTGAAGTCGTTCCTCGTCCAGGTCTTCTGGATCCCGTCGGGTTCGATGGAAGAGACGCTTCAGATTGGCGACCGGGTCATCGTCAACAAACTGGCGTATCGTATTGGTGATCCCGTCCGTGGTGACGTCGTCGTCTTCGAACCCGAAACATCCGAACAAGAGTCGGTTTTCACGAAGGTGTCTCGCAACCTGCTCGAATCGATCGGGCTGCGAACTCCTGAGTCGGATCTGATCAAACGAATCATCGGCCTTCCCGGGGACACCATCGAGATCAAGGACAACCAGATTCAAATCAACGGTTCGCCGCTCAACGAGCCGTACCTCCGCCCCAACATACGTATGAATGATTTTGGCCCGGAGGTGATCCCCGTGAACAACTACTTCGTAATGGGGGACAATCGTAGTTCGAGCCGGGACAGTCGTGTATTCGGCCCCATCGAACGATCCCGGATCGTTGGTCGTGCCTTCTTTGTCGTTTGGCCCCCGGGCCGATGGAGCGGTCTCTGACGCCGCTCAGCCGACCCTTGACGGATTCGGGGTTAGCCGACGCCGTTGGCATCCTTGCCTCTCACGATTCCCGCCTCGCTCAGCTTCGGGACAAAAATGGTGTGCCGCCGCTGTGGAAGCGCCCCGAGGGCTTTGCGACTCTGGTGAAGATAGTCCTCGAACAGCAGGTGTCCCTGGACAGCGCCGCAGCGGCGTATTCCAACCTCGAAGATGCGATCGGGCCGGTCGCGCCTGAAGGGTTGTTGTCCCTCGATGACGCCGAGTTGAAGAGGATCGGGTTCAGCCGTCAAAAGGCCGGGTATTGCCGGGGGATTGCCAACCGATTGCTCGACGGAACATTGGACTTGGGCGGCATGGCATCGCTGAGCGATGTGGAGGCGCGCGCCTATCTCATGGCTGTGAAGGGTATTGGTCCCTGGACGTCCGATGTCTACGTCTTGTTCGCTCTGCGACGTGCGGATGTGTGGCCGAGCGGCGATCGTGCCCTTGTCGTCTCCATGGCTGAAAGCCTGCCAATGTCCGAGATCCCGACATATGAGGCAGCGGATGAGATCGCCGAACAATGGCGCCCGTGGCGCTCGGCGGCAGCCCGAATGCTATGGCATTCGTACCTAAAGAGACGTGGTCGCAGCCTCTTTTAGGGGAGCAACAGGATTTGTCAGTAGCCAACGACATACTCACGATTGGTGGGTCTGACAAGGGAAGGCCGACGTATCGATCCGCAACCGCTTAGTATGCGACTCCGTTGCATGGAATAGCAGGAGAAGAGATGGGCGAGGAAGACCTCGAACGTTACGAAACTGATGTTGAGCTCAGGATCTACAAGGAGTACCGCGACGTGCTCCCGATGTTCCGCTACGTCATCGAGACCGAGCGCCGTTTCTATCTTGCCAACGAAGTCGAGATGCATACCCGCCGGTCCGAAGGGTCGATCTACTTCGAACTGGAGTTGAACGACGCATGGGTGTGGGATATGTACCGGCCGGCCCGGTTCGTCAAGAGCGTCAAGGTGATGACCTTCCGCGACGTCAACATCGAAGAACTGGAGCCGATCTCGGCTCTCTGAGCCGGAAACAGGTCGGTGTTCTCGGCGAAGCAGTAGCTGCCCGCTTTCTCTTGAGCCGCGGCGCTTCGATCATCGGTCGCAACATCCGAGTCGGTCGCGGCGAAATCGACCTGATGGTGGTCTTTGCTGGTCAACGGGTGGCTGTGGAGGTCAAGGCCAGTCTCGCCGATAGTGCGGGCGACCCCATCTTCCACTTCAACGAACGTAAGCAGCGACAAGTTCGAGCGCTCGCCCGCCGACAGAATGCCTTCCGCGTTGACTACGTCGGAATAGAGCTGTCACCGGCCGGCGCCACTATCCGCTGGCTCCCCGCGGTTTGCTGAAAGTGGTGGGGGCGATTGCCTCTCACCGGCGGGTGGGAACACCGTGCCCAGATCGGCCGACTCGCTGGTAGTTTTTGTGTGGAGTGCGTCTGTCGAGGAGGGGATGGAGTCCTTGGGTAGTTCTCGTGTAGCTGTGTTCCTCGGTGTCGTTGGGATGGTGGCCGGTCTGTTGGTTAGCTCTGCGGGTGTTGCCGTAGCCGGTCCTGTGTCCGGGTTCAACGATGTTCCAGACGACGATGTATTCGCGTCGGACATTGCGTGGCTGAAGGACTCCGGGATCACGAAGGGGTGTAATCCTCCGACGAATGATTTGTTCTGCCCGGATGCGACGGTGACGCGGGGGCAATTCGCGGCGTTCCTGGTTCGTGCGTTGGGGTTGACGGATGTTGGTGACGGGGATTTGTTTGTTGATGATGACGGTTCAGTTTTCGAGGTCGATATCGACAGGTTGGCGACGGCCGGGATCACGAAGGGGTGTAATCCCCCCACGAATGACATGTTCTGTCCTGAGCAGACTCTGACCCGCGGTCAACTCGCAGCGTTCCTCCGTAGGGCTTTTGACACGGGAAGCGATCCCGTGCCTTTCAACTGTTCATCAGTCACTTCGATCCCTACCACCGAATGTGAAGCCCTCGACGCGCTCTATCGCTCCACGAACGGCGCTGCATGGGATAACAACACGGGGTGGCTTGTTGAGTCATCTGACCCATGTACCTGGTTCGGTGTTGGCTGCTTGGGAGCCGGTGACACGGTCACCAATCTCGATGTCTCCAACAATTCATTGTCGGGCTTGATCCCGCCTGAGTTAGGGAACCTGAGCAATCTCGATTCTTTGTGGTTGGGCATCAATTCACTGTCGGGCTCGATCCCGCCTGAATTGGGGAACCTGTCCAGTCTGACGACACTTAGCCTGACGTTGAACTCGCTGTCGGGGTCGATCCCGACAGAGTTGGCGAATCTGACCAACCTCAAGTTCCTGTTCTTGAACGCAAACGGCCTGTCGGGGGGCATTCCGCCCGAGCTGGGAGCCCTGCCGAATCTGCAGACTCTCCTGTTGAATGTCAATGCCCTCTCGGGCCCGATTCCGCCCGAACTGGGGAGCCTGGGCAGTCTCGTGTCGTTGCTGTTGTCCGGCAACTCTCTTACGGGGTCTCTCCCCCCTGAGCTGGGAAACCTGAGCAATCTCGCGACGCTGGCACTTGGCAGCAACATGTTGTCGGGCGAGATCCCTGGAGCGGTGTACACCGGACTCGACAGTTCTCAAGGAGGCTCGTTAACTTTCCTGGCTCTAAGCCAAAACGGGTGCTTGACCGTCCCCTCAATCGAACCGCCAGGAATGACAGCGTGGCTCCACGGTCTCGATCCGCTATGGGATAGCGGGTGTTGAGTACAACGTTCGGCTGAGCTATGAGGTCTCCAGTCTGGGCAGGCCCCACCGCGCCCGACGGCTCAGATGGGTGGCTGTCACCACGACTCGGTTGGTGTTTCTAGGCGCCGAGCCGGCGCAACTCCTTGAACCAACACCCGCGGTGCCAATGACGACGTAGATCGGGTTCGTGTCTGGGGACCACCACGAGATGGCCAACACCCGGCTGGATATCGCCCCCGCAGCCCGGGCAGGCGTAGAGCTTCCGGGCCTGGTACGGCTGGATGACGTTGACCACGACCGGATCGTCCGTGGGACCGATTGGCCTACCCACCGAAGAAGGCCCACAAGACCACACCGAGGGTGATCGCGATGAAGCCGACGACGATCACCAGATCGAGCGCCGTCTTGTCTTGTTGGCGAAACGGATTCAAGCCCACGGCGCGCAGCGTAGTGCACCGGTATTGTCTAGCCGATGAATGACTCTCCGTTTGTTTCGGTTACCGACCGCGGCCCCGTCCGCTGGCTGATGCTGCGCCAGCCTTCACGCAAGAATGCGGTCCCGGGCCACGGCTGGGACGAGCTCACGTTGGCGTTGGGAGACTTTGCGGGCTCCCCACAGCGGGTCCTGGTCATCAAAGGTGCGGGAGATGACTTCTGTTCGGGCGCCGATCTGAACCTCGACGATGTCGACGCCATGCGCAGCCCAGCGACAAGTAGGGAGTACATGCGGGGACCGGGAACCGCGGCGACTGCCTTACATCGTCTGGCAAAGCCCACCGTTGCCGCAGTCGATGGAGTCGCGATCGGTGCCGGAATGAACCTGGCAATCGGCTGTGACATTGTCATCGCCACTACCCGGGCACGGTTCGCCGAGATCTTTGTGAAACGTGGCCTCACCCTCGATTTCGGTGGCACCTGGTTACTGCCAAGGCTGATCGGGATGGCGCGGGCACGCGACCTCGCCCTGACCGGGCGGACAGTTGGTGCAGAAGAAGCGCTCGAAATCGGGCTGGTAAGCCGGGTAGTTGACCCCGATCAGCTTGAGGGGGTGGCCGCTGTAATTGCGGAAGAACTCACTTCAGGGGCGCCAGTAGCGCAACGTTTCATCAAGACCGGGCTGTCGCGTTCGCTTGACATGACGTTTGAGCAGGCGATCTCCTACGAGGATCAGGCGCAGGCGACACTCCTCGCTTCCGATGACTTCCGCGAAGGGGTTGCTGCTTTCCTCGGTAAGCGCGATTCCGACTTCAAAGGTCAGTAGTCGGGTCCGGCCTTCGTTTTCGGATCAAAGCCGCCGTGATAGGGCTCGGTTCCGCGCCTCGAGACCTACACGACAGAGTGTTGTGCAGACCACTGAATCTGTGCCGCAAGTCCGTCCAGGCCAGGGAATAGAGTCGCCTGGTTGATGCCGTAGCGATACAAGTTCATCTTCAGCGCGAAGCGGGACTCTCCACTCACAACGAAGCGCTGGATCTTGCTCGACCGAAAGACATTGCTCGGACGAGGGTGAATAGTGAACAGCCCGGCCTGAGCCGTGATCCTGGGAGTGACGTGGTCCGGCACGAACTTGCCAACGCGATCACGCTTGAAAGGATCGGGGTCCCGTTCCCTGTTGATGTTCCTCGTACTGTGGAACGCATACAGCAGACTGTCTCCGTCGTGGTCATTCGCCACGGCGAAGTAGAGAGCCACGAGCGGGTTACGCGTCCAGTCGAGCAGGCGCGTGGGCAGGCCGTGATGCTGCGCAAGTGCCAACAGATCCCAGTCGTCACCGGAGTCGGTACCCAGCCAGGGGCGCCCTCGCTGCTTGAACTTCTTGAACATCAACCGCTCCTTTTTCTCCAGCTGTTCAGGGCTGAACCGAGCGAACCGGCCGATCTTGGGCACCAACTCGTAGTCGACGGACCGAACACCGCGATACACCATGGCCTTGTCGCGGAATCCGGCAACGATCTCATGCGCATCTGCGAACGATCGAATCACAACATCATGCATGACGGCGGTCCGGAGTCAATCGACCGACAATCCGAGAGACGGGCGTGATGTGAAGCATTTGTCGAATGCTACGCGAGCGTTTCCACTGGTGTGCGTAAGCTCCCCATCGAAGTTGCGCGGCCTTCCTCGACAACGACGACGTCGACTTGAACCGGGGCGCGTACGGCGGGTTGGAGTCGGTGGCGTGCCCGACGATTTAGCCCTCCGGCATCGCGCGCTCGGTGGTACATGGCTGCCGGCCCGTGATGAATCGGGGAGCGGTGATGCGGTTTTTGGCCGAGCGAGTTTCCCTGCGATGATGGCAATACCGGGATCCGGGGGTATGTGTGAAATCTTTTTCGTCGTTGGTGCTGACGCACGCGCGGGCTGTCGCTGCGGAACCGACGGCTGAGCCGGAGCATTGGAGTTGAAGCACAGCAACCGACGTCTCGATCGGTATCGCATTCGGCCGATCGTGGTAGCCGCGGTGATGGTCATCAGCGTTGGCTCTGGCCCGGGCGCAACCGTGTCTGCGGACGAACTCCCCGAGTTCACGGGCAACGAGTTCGGCGATCTTTTCAGCACAGCCACTCTCGAAAACCTCGCTCCGATCGGT
>JAYEIP010000239.1:0-7945 GCA_034660155.1 Actinomycetota bacterium
GTCGATTGGTGCCGGAGCCAGACAGCGGTGACATAGCGCTACGGTTATCAGCTATCTCAGACACCTACGAGGACCCCGGAGTTCGCGGTGCGAACTCCCAAGGAACTCACCCGGCAAGGACCCCGGAGTTCGCCTTGCGAACTCCCAAGGAACTCACCCGGTGAGTTCCCACCTACCCTGGTCGCAATGAGCATTCCGGATTTGCTTGCATCCGTCGACGAACAGCGGGCCAGGCGGCTGCGCACCATGAAGCGGAACGCCGGGGGGCTGCTGGTGCTGGCCGCGGTTGTGTTCGTTGCGACCTTCGTGTTCACGGATGGATCCGGGTGGGCCGGATACGTGCGGGCCGCCAGCGAGGCATCCATGGTGGGCGGGGTCGCCGATTGGTTCGCCGTGACCGCTCTGTTCCGGCATCCGCTCGGAATCCCGATTCCCCACACTGCGATTATTCCCCGTGGCAAGGACGCCATTGGCAAGGGCCTCGGCGAGTTCGTGCAACGCAACTTCCTCAACCCAACTGCGCTGGTTGAACGGATCGCCGAAGCCGACCCCGCCGGGCGGATCGGCGAATGGTTGGCAGAGCCCACCAACGCCGCCAATGCAGCACGCCAGGCAGCAGACGTGATCGCAGCTCTCGCCGAAACAATCAACGAAGACGAGATCCAGGAGAGCATCCAAGACCTGGTGGCAGCACGCATCGAAGCTGTCGACGTCGCCCCCGTCCTCGGCTCGCTTATCGACAAGGCAATCGAAGGCGGCCAACACGAAGCACTGGTGACAGCACTGCTGCGTGGCCTGTCCGACTCGATAACGGACAATAGAGAGCTACTGCGCAACCGCATCGGCAGAGAATCGCCGTGGTGGGTTCCCGAACAGGTCGATGATGTTGTCTTCGAGAAGCTCTACGTGAGCTTGCATCGCTTCATCACAGAGATTGCCAAGGACCCGGATCACGAGATCAGGCGACTACTCAATGAGCGCACCCGGGTGCTCGCCGAGCAACTCAAGACCTCGCCCGAGATGAAGAAGCGGGGCGAAGACCTCAGGCAACAACTGCTCGCGCATCCCGACTTCAAGGCATGGACAGATGGACTGTGGGAAGGGTTGAAGACCAGCCTCGTCTCAGCCGCGGAGCAACCCGATTCCGATCTCCGCAGACGTCTAGAACAGCTCGCCCTGGTGACCGGGGAGCGACTCCGCACCGACCCCGAGTTGCGCAGCAAGATCGACACATGGGTCGGCAATCTTGCCGGTCATCTCGCCGAACGATCCGGCCCGGAGGTCGCCTCGCTCATCGCAACGACCGTCGAAAGGTGGGACGCCGACGAGACCAGCCGTCGCCTCGAACTCCAGGTAGGCCGCGACCTGCAGTTCATCCGGATCAACGGAACACTGGTCGGCGGGCTGGCCGGGCTGGTAATCCACGCCTTCGTACAGGCCTTTGGTGGCTGACCCAACGGTGCGTTTGATTGAGCGCCGACACCCCAGCCGATTACTCTTTCGACGGTCATAAGGGACGGGTTGATAATGCGGATTGTTGTAATTGGGGCCGGGGCCGTTGGCTCACACCTCGCAGAGCGATTGTCGGCCGAAGGCCAGGACGTGGTGGTGGTCGAATCCAACCCCGCGACCGCGTCCGAGGTGCAGGACCAGATCGATTGCTTGGTCATCACCGGCAACGGATCGAGCCGCGAGGTCCTCGAGCAAGCTGGAGCGGATCGCGCCGACTTGTTCATCGCCGTCACATCATCCGACGCGGTGAACGTATTGTCGGCCCATGCAGCGGCAAAGGTCGGAGCGCCACGGCGGATTGCCCGTGTGGAGGACCCACAGCTGCGCAGCGGTGCGGCAGCTCTCGGTGTGGACCTCCTCATCGACCCTGGTGACGCCACGGCCCGGGAATTGGAGCTACTCGTCCGACAACGCGGTGTCTCGGAAGTGCGAGAATTTGCTGGGGGCAAGCTCGAGCTGATCGGCGGCTACATCGGCCCCCATGCCCCGGCAGCCGGGCTGGCATTGACCGAGCTCCGCGATTTGGTCACCGGCTGGTCGTGGCTCATCGCAGCCATTATCCGCCACGGTGAAACCATCATCGCCCGCGGTAGCACCCGAATCATGCCTGGTGACCATGTCCTGATCATGGTTGAGACCGACAAGGCAAACGAAGCCCTCGACATGCTCGGCCTCCACTTCGAACCCGCCCGCAAGGTTGTGGTCCTCGGAGCCACGAGGGTCGCGGAACTAACCGTTAGACGACTCTGCAATCAGGGTATCCACACGTTCCTGATCGACCAGGATGAGCGGCGGGTACGCCGGATCGCGACGGAGAACCCCCGGGTCGTGGCTATCCATGGGGACCCCACGGACCCGAAACTGTTCCGCGGCGAGGGTCTCGACAACGCTGATGCCGCGCTGGCGCTCACCGGCTGGGATGAGATCAACATCCTTGGCTCATTGGTCGCCAAGGCGGTCGGCGTACCGACAGTCGTCGCCCGCTTCCATCGTCTCGACCTTGTGACGCTTCTCGCCGGGACCGGTATTGACGGTGCCGTCTCGTCACGCCTGGCGGCAGCCAACGAGATTCTGCGGTTCGTCCGGAGGGGACGCATCCACTCCGTTGTTACCTTCCAAGACAGCGACGCGGAGGCGCTCGAGGTAGAGGTAGAAGAGAAAAGTGGGATCGTCGGCAAGAGCTTGCGTGACATGCAACTACCGCACGACATCATCGTCGGTGGCATCGTTCGTGGGGACCGAGCATTCGTCCCGAGAGGCCAGAGCCGCATCCAGGTTGGTGACCGCCTCATCGTGATTGCCCTGCCCGGCGCAGTTCATCTTGTCGAGGAGCTATCAGGCTGATGTCGCTACGGCGTCTGCTCAGCGTTATCGGAGCAGTTGTGGGGGCAGTGGGCGTTGCGATGCTCGTCCCCGCCGCAATCGCCATCGTGTATCGAGAGTATGTCGACGCTGCCGAAATCGCTTTCGCCGCCCTGGTGACCGCTGCGGTGGGAACTGTGGCTTGGCGCCAGGGGCGGGCTTACAAGACACAACTCACGACACGTGAGGGCTTTGCGATTGTCGGCCTCTCGTGGATAGCCATGACGTTCTTCGGGACGCTGCCCTACATCTTCACCGGAGAGATCACGTCGTTCACCGACGCCTTCTTCGAAACCGCCGCGGGCTTCACCACCACCGGGGCTTCGATCATCGCCGACCCGGGAACGCTCCCCAAAGGAATCCTGTTCTGGCGGGCGTTCACGCAGTGGATGGGCGGCATGGGGATCATTGTCCTGTCGGTAGCCATCCTCCCCCTCCTCGGCGTGGGTGGTGTCCAGTTGGCGCGGGCCGAATCACCGGGGCCGACCCCTGATCGGCTAACGCCCCGGTTTCGCGAGACCGCAAAACGGCTCTGGTTGGTCTATGTCGGTTTCACGCTTGCGGAGACGGCCCTCTTGTGGGCGAGCGACATGACGTTGTTTGAGGCATTGGCGCATTCGTTCACCACGATGTCAACCGGCGGCTTCGGAACCGACGTGCGATCGATGTCTGCGTTCGATCCCTACGCCCAATGGGTCGTGATCGTGTTCATGTTCCTCGCCGGGGCGTCTTTTGCCCTTCACTTTCGCGCCCTGTCGCGGCCCAAGGAATACCTCCGCAACGCCGAGTTCCGTCTGTACTCGGGCATCATCATCGTTGCGTCCGTGGTGGCCCTTGTCGGTACATGGGCCGGCGAAATTGGTGACATCGTGCGTGATGCCGTGTTCACTGTCACGTCGATTGTCACCACAACCGGGTTTGCGACCGCCGACTTCGGGATCTGGCCGGCTGCTCTACAGATCATGATCCTCGGGTTGATGTTCGTTGGTGGCATGGCAGGCTCAACCGGCGGCGCCATGAAGCCCTACCGGCTGGGGGTCCTCTACCAGGCGTCAAAAGTCGACCTGCGCAAAGTAATTCATCCCAAAGGCATCTTTGTCGTCAGACTGGGGCGGGATACGGTCCCGGATCAGATCGTGCAGTCGGTGCAGTCGTTCTTCCTGCTCTACTTGTTCATATTCATGACCGGCACATTGGCTTTCGGGATCATCACCGATGTCGCCGGTTCCGGCTTCGATCTCGTTTCTTCAGCCTCGGCGGTTGCGTCGTCGGTGGGCAACGTCGGACCCGGTCTCGGAGCCGTCGGGCCGTCGTCGAACTATGTGCTGGTTCCCGACCTCGGAAAGTGGCTGCTGTCGCTCCTGATGATCGTCGGCAGGCTTGAGATCTTTCCTGTCGTCCTGCTGTTTACCCGCGAGCTGTGGCGTCGCTAGGCCTCCTCACCGCGTAGTCTGGAATCGAGATTCAAGAGGGAGATGAAGAGCGTGATCACCCCAGAACAGCTGGCAAAAGCATTTGGCCGCAATGCTGCAGTGATCGGATTGCAGACCGCCGGCCTGACCCACCAGGAGGCGTTGCTGCAAACGCCATACAACATCAACTGCCTGAACTGGACGCTGGGTCACCTCCTGGTTTACCGGGGACGGGTCTTGACGATGGCGGGTGGACAGCCACCGTTCGCAAACGGTGAACTCGACCGCTATCTCCGGGAGTCGGAGCCAGTCACGGAGGACGGCCCCGGCGTATGGCAGCTCGACAAGCTCGTTGGCGCCATTGCTGCGAGCCAAGAATCAATAGACACCCTGGTCGGCAATCTCACCGAAAAGGACGTCGCTGTCGAGACAGAGATCGACGGGCGCATGGTCGGCCTGGCAAAACGCCTCTTCTTCGACTACTTCCACGACACCTACCACACCGGCCAGACCGAGATCCTGCGTCAGGTGACAGGCACGGACGACAAGATCATTTGAGATCGACAATGAGGTCACGCCGCCCGAGTGCATCACAAACCGCGGAAACCACCCGGGCATCGTCTTCGAGGCCATGACCCAGCTGGAAGTCACCGTCCACATCGTCGATCTGGATGAAGTACTCAACTGCACCCGCCAGCACCCGCCGCTGCACGAACGACCACTGATCAGCATCATTGAGAAGAACAATCAACGCTTCACCGATGCGACCGGCAAGCTCATCTTCGAGCGCAGCACCGCTTTCCACCGCGTTCTCGATCGCTCGCATGTGGCCCCGCACCCGATCACGATCGCGAAGCAGGTCGTCGACCCCTCGTGCCTCGCATAAATCAAGGAACCCGAGCCGTTCTTCGACACTAAGCGCCGCCTCGGCAACCGCCCGAATCACATTGTCCAAAGACATGATTCACATGGTAGAAGATGCCACCGATGTATCTGACATCGGGTCGGATCGACTCCTATCAGTCCACGGATGCCTAACCTGCCGGCGATGCGTGACCGAACTGCCAAGAATCTGTCGACCTTGCATACGGTCCTGTTCCGTCTGACCCGGGGTCGGGTGGGGAGACGGTTCGTCGACAATGACATGTTGTTGCTATCGACGACCGGACGACACAGCGGGAAGACGCATACGGTGCCGCTGCTCTTTCTCCGGGATGATGATGACGTGGTGGTCATCGCCTCATGGGGTGGCCGGGACTATCACCCAGAGTGGTACCTGAACCTTCGCTTTAATCCCGAAGCGACCATCCAGATCGATGGGCAGCAGTCCGCGGTCAGGGCTACGACCGCAGGCCCTGAGCGACGAGGTCGATTGTGGCCCCGGGTGCTCGCGGCGTACGACGGTTATCGGGAATATCAGGGCAGAACGGAGCGGGAAATCCCGATCGTCATCCTTGCTAGCGCTTAGCCACCTCGACAATTACCTTGCCCGTGGCCCGTCTCTCCAGCAGGTCGGCGATCGCCTGCGGTGCCTCTTCCAACGTATACCGGGCCGAGATGTGCGGCCGGATGACACCGCCAAGATACATCTCAATAAGGTCAAGCACGTTTCTGCGGTGCCGCTCCGGCTCGCGCAAGGTAGAGGAGCCCCAAAACACGCCCTTGATGTCACAGCCCTTGAGTAGTGTCAGGTTGAGCGGGATACGCGGGATGTCACCAGCGGCGAAGCCGATGACAAGGAACCGCCCTTCCCAGGCGGTCGCCCGCAGCGCCGTCTCCGAGTACGGCCCGCCCACAGGATCGACCACAATGTCGGCGCCCGCCCCCCCGGTGATTTCCTTGACACGCTCCTTGAGATCTTCCGTCGTGTAGTTAATCGTCTCGGCTGCGCCGTACCTGCGACACACTTCGAGCTTGTCGTCCGATGAGGCGGCCGCGATGACGCGTAGACCCAGCGCCACCCCCAGGTCGACAGAGGCCAATCCGACGCCACCCGCGGCCCCCAGTACGAGCACCGTTTCGCCTTCCCTCGCGCCGGCACGATCCTTGAGGGCGTAATACGACGTCGCATAAGCCATCACCCAGGCCGCCGCCGCATCGAGATCCATATCGTCGGGAACCGGGATCAGCGCCTGCGGCTGAGCAATCAAGGCCTTCTCGGCGAATCCCCCCGCAGTCTGGATCGCGATGACCCGATCGCCCACAGCAACATTGGTCACACCGTCACCGACCGCCGAAACCGTGCCGGCGAACTCCCCACCGGGAGAGAACGGCAGCGGTGGTTTGAACTGGTACATGTTCCGAATGGTGAGGGTGTCTGGATAATTGACCGAAGCTGCGACCACGTCGACAACGACCTCTCCTTTGCCGGCAACCGGGTCCGGGACGTCTTCAATGACGAGAGAAGAGGGCGGACCAAATTCCTTACAGAGGACAGCTCTCATGAGGTGAGGCTACCCGGCGAGCCACCTGCATGAGGGAACGCTCGTTGCGGAGGGGTGATTCGGTTCGGAATCACCTGCGATACAATCTCGCAGCACCGACACCCCGACGGAGGCAGGGCTTTTGCTGTCACGAATCCTCGAACATCCACTGACGCGAGGGATGGACCTCAATGATCCAGCGACGACATTGGTACGCCTCCAGATAATCCGCGAAAAGGCATTCCTCCGGGCGATCCACGACGAGTGGTACAGCTTCCTAGCGGAGGTAACGCCTTCCCCCGACGAGATCAACCTGCCGGCGCTGGAACTCGGCAGTGGCGCCGGCTATCTCGATGAGGTTATCCCCAATCTCATCACGTCGGAGCTGTTCGCCACTCCCCAGCTTGATCTCGTCGCCGACGCAACGCGGCTGCCGATCCGTGATGCTTCGCTGCGAGCGGTGCTGATGGTCGACGTTTTGCACCACATCCCGGACGTAGGAAAGTTCTTTGACGCGGCGTCCCGCACCGTCGTCACCGGCGGAGTAATGGCAATGGTGGAGCCGTGGGCCACGCGCTGGTCGACATGGGTGTATCAGAACCTGCATCACGAGCCATTCCGTCCCGACAGCGAGGAGTGGTCCTTTGCGACAACCGGTCCGTTGTCCGGCGCCAATGGGGCAATCCCTTGGATGGTATTTGAGCGAGACCGGGCTCTATTCGAGCAGAAGTACCCGCAGTGGCGCATCGAGGGTGTCGAACCGTTCATGCCGTTCCGCTACCTGATGAGTGGGGGCGTGTCGATGCGCTCTCTTATGCCAGGCTTCACGATCCCTTTCTGGCGGGCTGTCGAGCGCACCATCGAAGGAAAGCGGGGCCGGGCGGGCATGTTTGCCCGCATCGTGGCGCGTCGCGTCGGCTAGTCGTCGCGCAAGGCGGCATCGACTGCGGCCATCGCATGCAATCGCGTCGTCGGAAAATACGGGATGGCAACGTCTTCCGGAGTGACGAGCAGTTCGATTTCCGTGCAGCCGGCGATGACCCCTTGCGCTCCGGCGGCAACGAGCTTGTCAATAGTCTCCAGATAGCGGTCACGAGACTCATGGACGATACGGCCCTTGACCAGCTCGTCGTAGATGATGTCGTGGACGATGGTCCGGCCCGCCGCGTCGGGGACGATGACTTCGAGCCCATGACTTTCGAGCCGTCCCCGGTAGAAGTCCTTCTCCATCGTAAA
>JAYEIP010000240.1:0-7902 GCA_034660155.1 Actinomycetota bacterium
TGACGCTTGTCGCGGGTCCATACTGAACCGTGGAGCCCGTATGGAGAATCATTGGCCATGGCGATCGCTTCGGCCTCGTCCGCTACCCGCATGACGGGAACGATGGGACCGAAAGTTTCGCTCCTCATCAACTCCATCGAGTGGTCGACGTCGACGACCAGCGTCGGTTCGAAATAGATACCGTGCTCGGTTTCGAGGCGGTTCCCGCCTGCCACGACCCGGGCCCCCTTGTCCACTGCATCGGCGAGATGGTGTTCGATGATGTTTATCTGGGGTGGTGAGATCAGCGGGCCGATATCCTGGCGATCCCTCGTGCCGGCCTTGACCTGCGATATCGCCTTTCGGGCCTCCTGCATGAACTTGTCGTAAACGGCATCCACCACATAGATGCGCTCGATACCTACGCAGGTTTGCCCTGCGTTGAAGACGCCGAAGGTGACCGCGGCGCGGGCCGCATTGGCGATGTGTGCATCGTCAAGGACCACCTGGGCGTCCTTGCCGCCGAGCTCCAAGACGACGGGCTTGAGGATTTCGGCAGCAGCCACTGCGACCTTCTTGCCGACGGCCGGTGACCCGGTGAAGGCGACGATGTCCGTCTCCGCGGTGACCAGTGCTGCACCGACGTCTCCGTAGCCGTGGATAACCTGCACGACATCATCGGGGATGCCGGACTCAATGGCGAGATCGGAGATGATGGCTCCCGACAATGGCGTGACTTCGGAAGGTTTGAGGATGACGGTACATCCAGCCGACAGCGCCTGGATTGTCGAGAGTACAGGCAAATAGAACGGGTAATTCCATGGCGAGATGACTGCCGCAACACCGATAGGGGCATACTCGGTCCATCCTTTGGTGATCAGGAAAGGCCACGACGTACCCTTCTTGGGACGCAGCAAGCCGACTGATTTTCGGGTGTAGAAATCGAGTGCCGTGAGGGCGGCATTGATCTCACCAAGAGCATCGCCGCGATCCTTGCCCGTCTCAGCAACGACTACATCGGCGATGCGATCGATGGAGCGCAACACCTGCTTGGCAAACGCGCGGAGGAACGGCTTGCGTTCTGCGTGGGTCAGAGCACCCCACTTCGTAAATGCTTGCCGGGAACGCTCCACGACACCCGCTACATCGGCAAGCTCGGTGATCGGGACGGTCCCGGCAGGTTCTCCGGTCAAAGGGTTCCGAGGTGTCAGCCGACGCGGTGGGTCGATGGGGTGAGCCGTCATCGCAGACCCTCTTGCTGGCCGGCGGCGGCCAGAAGCGTGCCCGGGGCGGCTGCCGCCTCCCACGGCCGGGCAATTACGTGCCAGGAAAGAGCCAGTACGAGGATGGGGATTCCGAGTGGTGCCTCGACTTTGACGCGGTTGTACGAGACCAACGATCCCGAGATCTGGGCTACCGGCGTGCTACCTACAGTCACGTGCCAGCGGCGCGGTCGTCGGTCGCTGACCAATTCGTAGACCCAGCTTTTCGAGGTGACCTCCCAGTTGCGGCCCAGCCATGAGGTCCGGGTGATCCTGGCAAGCTCGTTGCCCTCAGGGTCGAGCGCATGGACCACGGAATGCTCGTGTGGTGTCAGTACTGCTTCTTCGCCATTCGGAACTGCAATGCGGCTGATGTGAAGCCTGCCCGACCTAATCAGTTGAGCCACGTCCTCGCCGGCACTCACCAATCTCCACTTGTTGGACATCAGGGCACTGAGTAGTTCTGCCGTTCCGTAAACCATGCGATCGAGACCACGTTCTGCCATGCGCCCAACGGTAGCGGCCCGTCACCATCTAGGCACAGCGGGTATCGTCGGATCATGAAGCTGCATCTCTTGGACGGCACCTACGAACTGTTTCGCGCGCACTTCGGTGCACCTTCTCGGCTGGGGCCGTCGGGTCAGGAGTTAGGCGCGACTTACGGGATTACGGCCTCCACGCTGGCGCTGCTGGCTGAACCCGGGGTGACACATTTGGCGGCGGCATTCGACAGCGTCATCGAGTCCTTCCGCAACGAAGTGTTTCCTGAGTACAAGTCGGGAGAAGGGATTGAAGAGGTCCTGCTTGTCCAATTCCCCCTGGCGGAGCGCGCCATGGAGGCTATTGGAGTCACTGTGTGGCCAATGGTCGAGTTTGAGGCCGACGATGCGCTGGCCAGCGGGGCTGCCCGCTGGTCGGGCGAAGTCGAACAGGTCGTTGTGCTCACACCGGATAAGGATCTTGCCCAGTGTTATGGAGATCCCAATGTCGTCGGCTATGACCGGAGGCGGCAGGCCTTTGTCGATGCGGCAGGTGTCATGGACAAGTTCGGGGTGCGGCCCGAGTCCATCCCGGACTACCTTGCCCTCGTCGGCGATGCCGCCGACGGTCTACCCGGTCTGCCCGGCTGGGGTGCCAAGTCGAGTTCCGTCATCCTCGCTCGCTACGGGTGCCTCGAGGGGATCCCGCTCGAAGTGGACCGATGGGACGTCAAGCTGCGCGGTGCAGACAAACTGTGCTGGACCTTGCGCACCCGGATGGGTGATGCACTGCTGTACCGCTTCCTGGCGCAGTTGCGGGTTGACGTTCCGCTGACAGAAGATCTGGCCGACCTCGAGTGGAAGGGCGTTCCGCGAGACCTCTTCTACGAATTCTGCGATGAATTCGGATTCGATCGACTGCGAGACCGCCCCAGTAAGTGGGCTTGATAGGTACTTGGAAGACGCGCGAATAGGGAAGTCGCGGCTTCTATCAGTCCCCCCCCTTTTTGGGGGAAAGTACCGCAGCGGCGGAGCCGCTGGGGGAGGGGGGCACTCACAAGTCCGCAGGGCGAGCTCCGGGTCAGCACAGGTCCCCTAGCCACGCACTGCAGTCCCTACAGGTGTCCGCAATCCGGAGCCGTAGCGGAGCTTCGTCCCATTGGCGTGCCAATCGCGGGTAGGTTCAAAGGGATGGCCGTCAGCCGGCTGCACGTAAGAGAACCAGAAGGGGGTTTCTCTATGACCCAAGTCACTAGCAAGATATTTGTACTCGCAGTAGCCGTCATGGCAATGGTTGCGGTCGCCGCGCCGGCGACAGCAACCGACCACAAGGATCGCGAAGGCGTACACGAAGGTAATGACGTGGCCAGGTTTGCGACTTTTAACGCGTCATTGAACCGTTTCGGGGAGGGCGAGTTGATCGCCGATCTGTCTACGTCGGACGATGTGCAGGCGCAAGCCGTGGCCGAGATAATCCAATTGACTCGACCTGATGTGTTGTTGATCAACGAATTCGATTACGACGCGGCGGAGATCGCGCTGGGGTTGTTCCAGGACAATTATCTATCTGTGTCCCACAATGGGTCTGACCCCATCGCTTACCCCTACGCGATGGCGTTCTCATCGAATACGGGCGTGCCATCGGGATTCGATCTGGATAACTCTGGAGGCGTCGGAGGACCCGGGGATGCCTTCGGCTTCGGATTCTTCGAGGGACAGTTCGCCTTCGTTGTCTACTCGATGTACGAAATCGCCGCGGACGATATCCGTACGTTCCAGAACTTCCTATGGAAGGACATGCCCGGCGCCCTGCTACCCGACGACCCGGCAACATCGGCGCCGAGCGACTGGTATTCCCCCGAAGAGCTGGATGTTTTTCGGCTTTCGTCGAAGAACCACGTCGACATCCCGATCGAGATCGGGGATCGCACGGTCCACTTTCTGGTGAGTCATCCGACTCCGCCGGTGTTCGATGGCCCGGAAGACCGCAACGGCACCCGCAACCATGACGAGATTCGTTTCTGGGCCGACTACATCCAACCGTCGAGAAGTGGCTATATCACCGACGACGACGGCGGGCGCGGCGGTCTCCATCCCAACGCACGATTCGTCATAGCGGGTGACTTGAACGCCGATCCGTTCGATGGGGACAGCACCGGTGATCCGGCATTCTTGCTGTTGGACAACCCGAAGGTCAATACCAAGGTGACCCCTTCGAGCGATGGTGGGGTTGAGGCGGCCGACCAGGGACCGCCCAATGACGTGCATCTTGGCGATCCGATGTTTGACACCGCGGACTTCTCGGAAGCCGCCTTTGGAGGTCCCGGGAACCTGCGAGCCGACTACGTACTTCCGCGCAAGAGCATGAAGATCGTCGATGCCGGAATCTTCTGGCCGACGTCAGATGATCCACTGTTCCGGCTTACCGGAGGCGGTTTCCCGGCTGTGAGCTCAGACCATCGCTTAGTGTGGATAGACATACACGACCGTAAGTTCGCAGACGACTGAGGATTCTTGACGGTGCACTTGGGCCTCCCCCATATGTGGGGAGGCCCAAGTCTTTGTGTCCTACGTCTGTGATGGCCATGTCTACATGACGTTGCCGTCGTGACTGTGATACCTGTTTGTGCAGAGACGGAGCTAGCTCGCGACCTCGACGCTTGTCGTATCTACCCTTACTCCCGAAACAACTTCTTCCCCGGTCTCTATGTAATGCTTGAGCCCGGCGAGGACCAAGCGGATCGCCTTGGTGTTCTGAGCCTGGATGGCGACCCGATCCAGAAGCGACCCGAGTGGCCCGTACTTGGTCCCGTACTCGATGCTCATCGTGACCCGGGTCCCGCTGCCGTCTTCGTCCACAGAGAGGGCCCCGATCATGTCGGTAACCACGGGCACACGCTTGCTTTCGTAGATCTCGACCGAGTAGCTCTCTCCATCGTGCCAGTCGACGATGCGTTCCTCAATCGACGCCCCGGCAACCGTAAGGGCACAGTGTCTGGTGGCACCGCGACCATTGGGCTGTTCTGCGGTGAGGTGCGACTCCTTGACATTTGGGTTGAAATTGGCGATCTGTCCGAAGTCTGCCAGCGCCGGCCACACGTCCTTTTTCGGCGCGTCGATGTGGATGCTTGCCTGTACCTTGCTCATGGGGGCCTCCGTCGTAGCCATTTAGACCGAGCGTTCTAGAACCACAAGTGGGATTGGCCCGCATGTATTCCCGAGAATTTCGGCGAACGGTCCAACCGGATCCTGTGTGTAGCGACCGGCTGCGGGATCAGTGACCGTTGGAACCAACGGGATCGAGAGCACGTGGCTCGGCCACTTGCTCTTGGAATACGAATTCGGGGTATGAGTCCGTGCCATGTTCGGAGCGGTCGAGTCCGGAGAGCTCTTCTTCCGGCGACACTCTGATACCAACCAGCTTGTCGACGAGCATGAAGACCGCGTAGCTGGTGATGAATGTCCAGACGATGATGGCCCCGGCGCCGATTGCCTGGTTGACGAAGCTTCCACCACCAAAGAGGCCTACTGCCAACACACCCCATAAGCCGGCGGCGCCGTGGACCGATATCGCTCCGACTGGATCGTCGAAGCCGGCTCGTTCCAATCCGATGACTGAGAGGACCATGATGAAACCGGCGATTGCGCCCACGAGGATTGATGCGCTGAAGCCAATAGAGGCGGTGCCGGCAGTGATGCCGACCAGCCCGGCAAGGACACCATTGAGTGTGAAGCCAACATCAGGCTTTCCGGTGATTGCCCATGCCGCGAACATCGCCCCGACCGCACCCCCGCAAGCGGCAAGTGTCGTGGTGACAGCTGGGTAGGCGACGTCCTGACCGACCGCGGCCAGGGTGGAGCCGGCGTTGAATCCATACCAACCGAACCACAGAACCATCACACCCAGGGCACCAAGTGTGAGCGAGTGGCCCGGGATAGCCCGTGGCTTGCCGTTCTCGTCGTACTTGCCTATCCGGGGCCCGATCACGAGGACACCGGCGAAGGCCGCAACGCCGCCAAGCAGATGAACTACGCCCGATCCGGCGAAGTCGCTGTAGCCCAGTTCGGCGAGCCACCCACGGCCGTCCCATACCCAATGGGAGACGACGGGGTAGGTGAGGCCGGTGATGAACGGGGTGTAGATCAAATACGAGACAAACTTGACTCGACCAGCCACCGCCCCTGAGACGATGGTGGCCGCAGTGGCAGCGAAGACCACCTGGAACAACCATTCCGAGCCACGGCCGGCGTCGTTGAAGAAGAACCCGTCCCCGTAAGCAAAGAATCCACCTACAGAGGACCCTCCGTAGGCGAGGCCAAAGCCAAGCGCCCAGTACATGATCCCGCCCACGGAAAAGTCCATGAAGTTCTTCATGATGATGTTGCCGGCGTTCTTAGCCCGGGTGAAGCCCACCTCCACCAGAGCGAAACCGGCCTGCATCAGCATGACCAGCGCAGCGGCAATGACCAGCCACACCTCGTCAATAGCGGTCGCAACGTCAGCGATATCGGTTTGGGCAGACGCACTACCGGCGAGCGGACCGAGCAACGCCACGGCGGTGATACCGAGTCCCATCATGCCTCTACGGATCATTGTCGGTTCCTCCAGTTCGGTGTGGAGCAACCTATGACCCGCCTATTTCCCCAACGTTGCTGTCGAGTTACGACTCAGCGACAGTCTTGTTTCCAGCACATTTCGGCTGGACCGTGGGCTGGTGTCACCGGCTTTTGCTACAAGCCCAGGCCCCGACCTATCAGCTCTTTCATGATCTCGGTGGTGCCGCCGTAGATGGTTTGAGCACGGCTATCGGCATACATGCGGGCGATCGGGTACTCCATCATGTAGCCGTAGCCACCGTGGAGCTGCACTCCACGATCGATGACGCGGAGCTGAAGTTCGGTGGTCCACCACTTCGCCATGGCCGCAACGTCGGGAGTGAGCCGCCCGGCGACCAGATCCATCGTGCATTTGTCAACAAAGACTTGCGCGATCTCCAGTTCGGTAGCCGTCTCGGCCATCAGGAAACGACTGTTTTGGAACTTACCAATTGGTCGCCCAAACGCCTTTCGCTCCCTCACATACGAAATGGTTTCGTCGAACGCGCGACGCGCCACCGCCACGGCTCCGGCGGCGATAGATAGCCGTTCCCGTTCGAGACCGGACATCAGACAGAAGAACCCTGCGCCTTCCTCGCCGATGCGGTTTGCTATCGGGACCCGCACATCGTTGAAGAAGAGCTCTGAAGTATCCTGAGCCTTCATTCCCATCTTGTCCAGATTGCGTCCCCGCTCAAACCCCTCCATGTCGCGTTCGATGGCCAGAAGGCTCAGACCTCTGTGTGGATCACTGTCGGTGCGGGCAACAACGATCACCAAGTCGGCGAGCTGGCCGTTCGATATGAAAGTCTTGGTGCCGTTCAGTACATAGTCGTCGCCATCTCTTATCGCCCGGGTCTCGATGGCCGAAAGGTCGCTTCCGGTGCCGGGTTCCGTCATGGCCACGGCTGTGATGAGCTCACCGGTGACGCATCCGGGGAGCCATCTTGCCTTCTGGTCGCCGGAGGCATAGTCCTGGATGTAGGGGACTACCATTTCAGAGTGAACGGTGAACCCGGGGCCACTTGCCAGTGCCTTCCCGAGTTCCTCTATCAGCACAACGGAGAAGCGGAAGTCGTCAACACCGGCCCCTCCGTGCTCTTCGGGCACCGAGTGGCAGAGATGCCCGCCGGCTCCCGCGGCAAGCCATGCCTCCCTGCTCAACACACCGTCTCTTTCCCAGTCGGCGTGGTGCGGGGTTATCTCCTTCTCGATGAACTCGCGGGCGGCCAGCCGGTATAGCTCGTGGTCCTGGTTGAAGATGGTTCGTCGCATCATCGGAACTCCCCTTCGCGCCTCGTAGGGTGGCACTAGCTCAGCCCTATGTTCGCACGGTGCGCCGTCTGTCGGGTCTCTGGTCCGGTGGCTCCCTGGTTGTCCGCAGTGTTCACCAAACCACGGCGAGGATGAGTTTGCGGGCGACGATAATCGCCCACCACCACCAGGCGTCCATCACCCAGAACGTCACAAAGGTTCCGGTCAGGACCGCGGCCAGAGCCACTCCCCCCGTACCAGTCGATCGTGGCTCAGCGCGCCGCAAACGGCACTATCCAGATGACGAACTGAGCGGACAACAGGGGGCTGGC
>JAYEIP010000241.1:0-7887 GCA_034660155.1 Actinomycetota bacterium
CAACACCCGAAAGGTCGATTGTCTCGGGTGCACGGGCGCCACCACTGATAGTGGCTTCGACGAAGTTACCGGCCGCAGTGCTAGCTGTATGCGAGCCGTGGCCGTCGTAGTCGAATGGTGAATTGGCGCCCTCGGCTGCATCAACCGAACTGAATCCCCAGGCACCGATCAGCTTGTCGTTGCACGGGAAGGTTGCGTCGTACGGCTTGATTTCGGCGTCACCAGTTTCGGTGGCGTCACAAACACCGACGTAGACGCCGGAGCCGTTCGGGTTGGTGTGGTCGTAGCCGTCGCCACCGATGTCGGCGAATGACGGGTTGCTCGGGTTGATCCCGGTGTCAATGACACCAACGATCAATCCCTCACCGCAGCTACCCGGGAGCGAGCAGTCGGTGCCACCCCAGATGTCCGGTGCGCCGATCCACCCAGGACCGGTGTCCGTTTGAATCTCGCGGTCCAGGTCGGGCTGGACGAATGAAACGCCTGCCAATGTGAGAACCTGCGCAGCCTCGTCTGGTGTCAGCCAGGCGGCTATGCCGTTGTTACCGTTTGTATATGTGAATCTCACGTCGACCGCACGGCCGAGCGCCTTCTCCATCCGGGCGATGACTGTCGCCTGGTTCGCTTCCAGATAGTCCACATACGCGATGCTCTCCGGAGTGCTCACGTCGAGCTTCCGGTCGCCGGTGACGACGGGGCTGGTGGCCTCGAGGCCGGCGACCCCACCGCGATAGGTGGCGAGAGGTGCGGCATCGAGGCGGATCAGGAAGATCCCCTCCGACGCGCCCTTGAAAGGATCTTCGGCAACTACCTCAAACGACGCTTCTTCGAACTGGACCTTTGGGTCCATACGAACGAGCGCGTCAACGGCGGCTGTGTCATCAGACGTAACCGGTGCCGATGCGTATGCGGGTCCTGCGAGGGAGAAGATGAGAGACAGTGTCGAGATGAATGCGAACACTCGTTTGGACACAGTTAAGGCCCCTTTCTTCCACTCCGATTACCCCTAAGGCCCGGGCCCAGTACGTGTGCCTCCGGTCGAGTCAAAGACCCTTCCCACGTCCCTTCCCAGCGACCACTCACGATAGCGGTCGGCGACCGAGCAGTTCAATCCAATACAACTGTGAGTGGTTGGGTTTTCGCGTTCTCGGATGGGGAACCCGAGGTAGCTCGGGAAGCGTCGTATGGTTGAATTGAGGAGATGGTGTGAGAAACTTGATGATCGGATTGGTTCTGACAATGACTGCGACAGCCTGTGGTGGAGCTGGTGAGATCAGCGATAGCGACAGAACATCTGATGAGACCGAACTGACCAACGGTCAACCGTCGCCCGAGATTTCTACACCCCAAAGTGACGAGGGCGACACGGATGGAGTCGAATCGGGTGCGACCACAACCACCCAGCCCGTCGTCCTGGAGACTTTGCCACCCGTGACCGCGCCTGCAGCAGAGATTGGGACAACGCTGCCCCCACCGACATCGACAGCGCCACCACAGGTGGATCATCCCAATCCGCTTGTGGCGACTGCGCTCGGTGATCTGGTCAGTCGGATATCCGTTGACCCGGCCGCGATTGAGGTCGTCTCGATTGAAGAGGTCACCTGGTCGGACGGCAGCCTTGGTTGTCCGCAGCCCGACATGTCGTACACCCAGGCGCTGGTCAACGGAACTCGCATCATCCTTCGCATATCCGGGGTTGATTACGAGTATCACTCCGGAGGCCGCCGGGCGCCGTTCTACTGCAAGAACCCGATAGATCCGGTCGAGGGTGGCTACGGCGACGTGTAGGCCGGGATCTAGAACAAGAAGAAAGGGCGGGGCGCATCGGCGCCCCGCCCTTTGTTGTATTCGGTTGTTTGTAGCTAGTTGGTGTCGACTGATACCAACGTCAAACCGAGCACACCGGAGGCGTCACTGTGAGACACAGCGCCGAGATATTCGGTGCCAGCGGCAAGTCCGGTCCAGGCAATGTCGACAGTCCCAACAGCACCGGCGGTGGCTGATGCTGGGGCACCCGTTACGGACAGCGACATGCTCGCGTTCGGGACGATCCAGCTTTCAAGCGTGTACGCCAAGGGCTCGCTGGGTACCGACCACCCGTGAACGACCATTGTGTACGTACCGTCGGCCGGCAGCAACAGCTCGATCAGTTCGTCCGTACCCCCATTCGTGCTGGCCGCAACAATGGTCCCAGAGGAATCCTCAAGGAACAGGTCGATGTCGTCAGGGCCAGGGATGACAAGACTCCAGCGAGCAACGGCGACGTCGGTAAGCGTGAACGTGTGCTTGTTGACTCCGACGCCATCATCAATGCTGGGGTAGGTCTGATCGGGGTCCTGGCTTATCGTGTCAACCGTGTCTACCCGGGCGACGAGGCCGTGCGGCGCCGCCGTGTAATCCCCGGTGTAACCGAAGGTGACATCGAAGCTAGCGGATCCAGTAGTCCCGGTCCCGGAGACCTCGACAGGAGCCCCTAGTGCCTCACCGCGTAGTGCGATCGGGCTACGGACATCGTAGTTGCCGGTGGTATCGCTCCAGGTCAGTGCACCGTACGACCAAACGCCAGCCTGAGCTGCGCTGTTGGCGGTGAACGTCACATCGTACGACGCCGACTGGCCCGATTTGAGCCTGATCGATGACGGTGAAACTGTGGCATCGAAGCCTGCCGGAGCATCAACGGACACGTTGTAGGTCCGCCAACCGCTCTCTTGGGCGACACTGGTCACAGTCCGCGTGATGGTCTGTGAGCCAACAAGCTCACCAATGCCGATCGACGGAACATTCAGGTCGCTGGGATCGATTGGAACGCCGATTCCTGCGAGGAAATCGCACGATCCCGATGAGAAGATATTGAGATCGGCGCCACACGTGAACCCGGCGTACTCAAACAGGCCAGCGTCATAGACGAGTCCTGGCTGGAACGACGAGCCCTTGTGGACGGCTTTACCCGGATCGACGTGTCCCGCACCCATATCGAATAGATCCGCCGGGGTCGTCGCGTCTTCCTTCGTGACATCCTGGCGAGCTGTCGTCATGATTGCCGACTTCGCCATTGCTGCCGACCAATCCGGGTTCGCCTGCTTGATCAGGGCGAACAAGCCGGCGACGTGCGGACTCGACATCGAGGTCCCACTGATCGACTGGAACAGCTGGCCGGGAGCCCCACTGTCCGGTGTCGGCGTATTGCCGGCCAGGATGTTCACACCTGGTGCGGTCACGTCCGGCCTGATGATGTCGGATGACAACACGTTCGGGCCCCGCGATGAAAATGCCGCCATTACTGACCCTTGAGCCGGAGCGAAGACGCCCTCGGTAATGGTGGCTGTGGCTGCAGCGCCCTCAGATGCGATATAGGCCTTCACTACCAGACCATCGGTGTTGTTGATGTGCACCGAAGGCACGAAGTGGTTGTCAGTCACCTGGCTTTGAGTGTCGCTGGCGTTATAAAGGATCATGCCTAGTCCGCCGGCAGCGGCTACTGCTTGGCTCTTCTCAACGCGGGCGATGACGCCTCGCTTACACAGGACAATCTTTCCTGTGACAACGCTTGTGTTGAGTGCTCCTAAGTTGCACAGTTCATCGCCGGCGTCTGCCGCATCAACCAATTGGAGAGGGCCGACGCCGGTTGTAACGCTCGCACCGAAGAACTCGGAGCCGTCACCTAAAACAGCAGAGCCCCGGAACGTGCGCGCCTGGGTACTCGCCCCAACTGCAGTTAGCCATGGCACTGATGCCGGCGATCCGGTCGTCGCCGCCCCCGGTCCGTTGTTGCCATTGGACGTTGCGATGAACACACCGTCGGCAGCAGCGAACAGGAATGCGATGTCGTCGGGACCTATGGCGGCCGATGACGAACCGATCGAGTAGTTGATCACATCTACACCGTCAGCGACAGCCTGATCGATCGCGGCCGCGAGGTCCGAACCGAACCCGCCGAGGAATCCCAGACCCTTATAGGCAACGATATGAGCACGAGGTGCAATGCCGGAGACGGTTCCACGATCGATACCGAAGATCGAAGCATCAACACCAGCGTTGCCGCCGGCGGTCGAGGCAGTGTGGGTGCCGTGTCCGTTGTCGTCACGTGCGGAGTCGTACTCGAAAGCCTCGGCCCCGATGAAGAACCTGTAGGTGTCGAGCATCTGGCGAGCGCCGATGAGCTTGTTGTTGCACTCGAAGTCCGCGTCATCCGCGTTGTGGGCGGAATTACCGAAATCGCATTCACCAACGGTGATTGGCGGTGAGCTGTAGCTACCGTCATCCGCAAACGAGTCATGCTCGGGCCAGATACCGGTATCGATGACACCGATGACCACGCCTTCGCCGTCATAACCGGTTTGCCAGACACCTGCCGGGTCGGTCAGACCGAGAAACGTCGGGCTGGAGTCGGTGTCGGCCTGCATCAGCTCGTCTGGTAGCACCATGGCGACCTCGGGCTGATTGGCGACGGCCTGAGCTTCCTCAAAGGAGAGGAAGGCGCTGAAGCCATTCAGAGCATTGGTATAGCCCTGCACCTTGTCGCTGGCGCTGAGGCCGGCATCGGTGAGTGCCTTGTCGTGCCCCTTGGCAAGACCTTTGGCCTTCTTCTCCGCCGCCTTGCTGGTCAGACCATCCTGGCCAAACTCAACGATCAATGGATCTGCCTCCATGACAACTATGTAGCTGCCGGTCTGGCTTTCTACGACGGTCTTATCTCCTCCGAGATCTACCGTCGGTGACGCGGCGCCGGCGGATACTGGTGACAGTACGCCTATCGCAATTGCGAGCACCGCGAGCAGTGTCAACATTCTTCGAGACACTTAAAGGGCCCCTTCCCTCTCGATACGTGGGACGGAGCTGAGCCAACCCCGCGACGGAGTGCCTCCTGGCCTCGCTTCCATTCCCCTTACAGATCGGAAGACTACTTTCCGCGCGCACGCTACGACAACTCCTTGTCCTGTTCACTGGAGATGCAGATGCCGATCAGGCACATTCACGTACCAGAAACCACCTCAAGACGGCCGCTTTCCCCGGGCTGTCGGAGTGATGCGGATAGGTCGAGTCCCGGCGTTCCTTTTGCGGGAACCCTGGGCATCATCCGCGACGTCGAATGGTTGGACCAAGAAGATGGCGTGAGGCGCTTGAAGAAGATCGAAGCGGCGCAGGCGTTCCGTAGGCTCGGTCACGAGCCCGGGCCATTGAGCAGGCGACTCCGTCCGTGGTGCTGCCGACATCGAAAATGGTACCGAACGTAGGTACTGTCAAGAAGGTGGATCAGGAGATGATCATGAATTCGATGCGCACCCTTGCCTTCGCGTTGGCGCTGATCCTCGTCGCCGGAGCGTGCGGTGACGGTGCTCCTGCGGCAGAGCCAGCGCCTTCGGAGGATCTGAGAGAACCTGTCACGGTGTCTTCGAGCGCGGTGCCGTCGACCTCCGATGAATCCTCATCGACAGCGACGACCGGGTCCGCCCTAGCTGTGGAGCCACCGGAGACTACGTCACCGGCCGAATCGACCGCGGGTGGGTCTTCCGCCGGCGATACTCCGGAGAAGACCCACCCCCCGGACACCAGCATGCCGGTCACAGGAGAGGTGCCCGAGGAGATCATGGCAGCGATCTTCGCCGACCTCACAGCACGCTCCGGCGCAACGCTCGGTGAGATCACTGTGATCAGGGCGGAAGAAGCCATCTGGCCGGACGGCTCACTCGGTTGCGCAGAGCCCGGCGCCACTTACACCCAGGAGCCGGTGCCGGGATACTGGGTGGTGCTTGAGCACGCCGGCTCCAGCTACGACTACCGGGCGAGCGCGTCGGGTTTCTTCCGTTTGTGCACCGGCATCGCCCCACCCTCTAACCCGACCGGGTAGGTTCCGCGAGATCCAGACGACAAGGAGCGGGACCCGACCGGGTCCCGCTCCTTCGTCGATTGGCTATTCGTTGCTTAGTGAGCGAGGAACTGCATCATCTCGGTTGCCTGGGTGGCACCGCCACGAGCGCCGCCGCCCCGGTCGCCGTTCGTGACCAGCATCACACCTAGTTCAGGTGTATTGCCGGGGAACGGGCCGAAGTCCAGAACCGTCATGGTCCCCTCACCGTAGCCGGCGATGTCAGCGGGCAGCCCAAGATACTGCTCGCCGAGCGGGGTGACGGTGAGACCGTCGACCAGGTCGCCGGGACCGCCGAAGTAGAAGTCGTTGGCGTAGACGTCCATGTCGACGCTGGTCGTCAGCATGTCGGTCCCCGTGAGACCCACCTGCTCACCGCAGATGTACAACACCGTGTTACCGGTGTTGGTCGAATGCTCGGCGAAGAAGAACGCTGAGGCCGCGCCTGTGGCCAGATCGACAGCCCAGGTCACCTGACGACCGTCCGACAGCCCGGTGAGGGTCAGATCGCGGTTCATCACGAGGTAGTCGTCGGCGCCGTCCCGATTGGTATCCAGCCATACCTCGTGGCTCACCGGGAGCAGGTGCGACTGACGCTCCCAAGTGTTGACGGCGAACGCCCAGAGGAACGACGGCTCTCCGGAGCAGAAGCCCGCGGGCACCGGGAACGTGTTGATCCCGACCGCCCGGATGTCGGGAGTCGGTGACTGCTCACCGGGTGCGCCCGCCGGGATATTCTCACTTACCGCCAGCAACGCATAGGCGTCGTTCTGCGCCGTGCCCACACCGGTGTTGGTGAGGTCGACGTTGTCGACACCGCCCTCAAAATTGAGGACGCTACGGCCGGTGAGATCCGCCGCCTGGCGCGGCAACACGTGCCATGCCATGTGGATCGGCTGGCTGCCATCGTCGAGTACGAGGTAGCCGTCGTACTCGTTGAAAGTCAGCGCATCCGGATTGGCGCCATCACTTCCGGAGTTCATCGCGTTGCCCTGGAGCAGAGCGCCATGAATCGTCAGCTTGACGGGGAACGTGGCACTCCGACCCGGTCTCACCTTCACCTTCTTCGGTGCCGACAACTCCACGGCGCCGCTGAGGGCGTCGTCGTCGTAGCGGAACGTCGGGGTGATGGTGTACTCGAGCGTTGTGTCCGAGTAGTTGTGGACGACCACCGTCTTGTGCAGGTTTACGGTGTCCTTCGAGATGTCGACGAAGCCGAAGCTCAGCGCCCCGGCCGGCTCGTCGGCATCCCACGCCGCCGCCGGCGCGGACACAGCCGCATCAACCCGCACCTCACCGCCACCGATACGGGTGATCGGTGCCAACCCGGTGAACGGGTCGGTGTCGATGCTGGTCTCGCCGGTGTTCATCAGCCGTGCCTTGGCCTCAAGCGGGCTGAGGCCCGGCTCGGCCGCCAGCAGCAAGGCCGCAGATCCGGCGACCATCGGCGCAGCACCCGAGGTGCCACCGAATGGGCCTTCGTCGGTTCCGGTGCCGGCAATCGCCGACACAGAGGCACCCGGGGCGCCGATTTCGGGCTTGATGCGGTTGTCGTCGTTCTGCGGTCCGCGGGAAGACGATCCGACCATCTGACCGATAAGCGGCAACTGGTTACCGGGATCTAGCGTTCCGATCCCGGGGTTGCCGATCTGGGCCTTGATGGCGCTCGAGTCGCCCTGGCTGATCATGTAGCCGGGGATCGTGATCGGGCCGTCGCCACCGTCGCCACCGGCGAAAGGTGCGCCGGGAGCCACCAGTCCGATGATGCCGACGAGTCCGCCGGCGTCGCCGACGTTCTTGATCTTCAGCGTGAAGTTACATGCCCCACGATCCACGAGAACGATCTTGCCGGTGAGTGATCCAGGCGCAAACGGTGCGCAGCCGTTGAGATTGCCACCGGCACCGTCGGCGTACTGCACTGGTGCGGAAACCAATCCGGCCAGCGGAGTCGACCACGGCTGGAAGACAGCCGGATAGTCGGCGCCGTCGACGTCGATCAGTTGCAGCGCCGCCGAAGGAAC
>JAYEIP010000242.1:0-7883 GCA_034660155.1 Actinomycetota bacterium
AGCGCTCAACGCACCACGACGCGCGGCCAATTCATCGTCGGACACTTCGAGCTGGAGAGATCTCCCGGCAACGTCGAGGCTGATGACGTCCCCGTTCTGAACCAGCGCCAGCGGGCCACCGGCTGCGGTTTCCGGGGAGACATGCAGGACCACCGTCCCGTACGCGGTGCCGCTCATCCTGGCGTCGGAGATCCGGACCATGTCGGTGACGCCCCGTTCGAGCAGCTTCTGAGGAAGTGGCATGTTGCCGACCTCGGGCATCCCAGGGTACCCCTGGGGCCCGCAGCCTTTGAGGACGAGGATCGAGTCGGCGTCGACATCGAGGCCGGGCTCGTCGATGCGCTCCTTGAAGTCCTCGATGCTCTCGAACACGACAGCTCGTCCTGTGTGCTGGAGCAACGCGGCGGTGGCTGCTGCTGGTTTGATGATGGCACCGTCCGGAGCCAGGTTGCCGTGGAGGACGGCAATGCCGGCGTCGTCAAGGATCGGCTCGACCGCACTGCGGATGACATCCGAACCGAACCGTTCGGCCGCAGCCACCTGTTCGCCGATGGGCCCGCCCGACACTGTGGGGGCATCACCGTCGATGAGTTCGCCCATCTCTTGCATGACGGCAGGAAGTCCACCTGCGTAGTAGAAATCCTCCATCAGATGCTCACCCGATGGCATCAGGTTGACCAACAACGGCACCCCTTTGCCGAAATGGTCCCAGTCAGCCAACTCGAACTCGAGACCAAGACGGCCTGCAATCGCCAGTAGATGCACCACGGCGTTGGTCGAGCCACCGATGGCGGCGTTCACCCGCACTGCGTTGGCGAAAGCGGTCTCGGTGAGAATGCCCGAGGGACGCAGGTCTTCGTGGATCATCTCGACGATGCGTCGTCCGGTGAGGTGCGCCAGGACGGCACGACGTGAATCGACGGCAGGAATGGCCCCGTTCTGTGGCAGCGTGATACCCATCGCCTCGACCAACAACGCCATGGTCGAAGCCGTGCCCATGGTGTTGCAGAAACCCTTGCTACGGGACATGCACGACTCGGCCGCCAGAAACGCCTCGGGACTCATCTCACCGGCACGGACCGCCTCGGAGAACTTCCACACATCGGTTCCGCTACCGATCTTGTCGCCGCGGTACTGCCCGTTGAGTTTGGGACCACCGGAGAGGACGATGGTGGGAAGATCGACACTCGCTGCTCCCATCAATTGGGCCGGAGTGTTCTTGTCACAACCACCGAGGAGGACCACTCCGTCGATGGGATTACCTCTGATGGATTCCTCGACAGCCATCGACATCAGGTTGCGGAAGAGCATGGCGGTGGGCAACATTTGCGTCTCGCCGAGGGACATCGCGGGGAAGACGAGGGGCACTCCGCCGGCTTCCCACACGCCCCGCTTGACATGGTCGGCCAGTTCATCGAGGTGGCTGTTGCACGGCGTTAGGTCCGACCAGCTCGAACAGATGCCGATCATGGGGCGACCGCGAAACAGGTCCTCGGGATAGCCATCGGACTTCATCCAGCTGCGATGGATGAACCCGTCACGGTCGAGCTTGCCGTACCACCTGTCGCTCCTCAGCTTCGGGGCGGGGACCGTTTGCTCACTCATTTCGCTGCCACCACCCGCTGCTCCTGGACGCCAAGTCCCTCGATGCCCAGCCGCATCACGTTGCCCGCTTGCAGCCACACCTGCGGGTTGAGACCCAGGCCGACGCCGGGGGGGGTGCCGGTACTGATGATGTCACCCGGGAGGAGCGTCATGAACTGGCTGACATAGGCGACGAGCTCGTCAACACCGAAGACCATGGTCCTGGTGTTGCCGTCCTGGTAACGGTGGCCGTCGATTTCCAGCCACATGTCAAGGTTCTGCGGGTCGGTGAGCTCGTCCGTGGTCACCAGCCAGGGGCCGATGGGAGCAAAGGTGTCGGCCGACTTGCCTTTGACCCATTGCCCGGTTCCTTCGAGTTGGGCGATACGCTCCGACAGGTCGTTAACGACGCAGTACCCGGCGATGTGGCTCCGGGCCTCCTGCGCAGTGACGTATTTGGTGGCGGTGCCGATGACCACCCCGAGTTCAATCTCCCAATCGCCCTTCGTTTCGCCCCGCGGCAACACGACGTCGTCGTAAGGACCGCTGATCGATGAGGTTGCTTTCATGAACAGCACCGGCTCGTCGGGGAGCTCCATCCCGGATTCCTCAGCATGGTCCGAGTAGTTGAGTCCGATGCAGACGATCTTGCCAACAGCTCCGACGCAAGGTCCGATCCGCACGCCTTCCTCAACGAGAGGGAGAGACGTGGGGTCGATCCGTGCGATGACCGCCAGAGACCGGGGCGAGAGCGATATGCCCGCCAGGTCCGGCAGGTGTCCGGCGATTGATCGGATCTGGCCATCGGGGTCGATGAGACCCGGGAACTCCATCCCTTGTTCGCCGTATCGAACCAGTTTCACAGTTGCCTCCTACAACGACATGCCGCCATCGACAACATGAACGCTCCCCGTCGTGTATGCAGCCTCGTCCGATGCCAGATAGACGGCGAGAGCTGCGATCTCTTCCGGTAGCCCGAGACGACCCATCGGTTGCCTCGCAACGAACTCTGCCCTGGCTGCGACAGGGTCATCGAACACAGCAAGCCGATCCCCAAGTGAAGGGCTGTCGACCGTCCCCGGGGCAATGGCGTTGCATCGGATGCCCTTGTCGACATAATCGGCGGCGATGGATTTGGTGAGCCCGACTACCGCAGCTTTTGAGGTGCCGTAGGCGAAGCGTCCGGGGATCCCCATAACGCTCGACACGACCGATGACATGTTGATGATGCTGCCGGCGCCATTGTCGACCATCCCGGGCAGGAATGCCTTCGTCATGAGGAACATCGACCTTGCGTTGACATTCATTGCCTGGTCCCAATCCGCTTCGGTGCAGTCGAGAATGCCCCCTGCGTGCACGTAGCCGGCGCAGTTGAACAGAACGTCGACCGGTCCGATCTCATCAGCGAGACGAGCGATGCCCTGCCCATCGGTGACGTCGAGGGTCTTGATCTTGATCGCGGGTTGTTTGCTCTGAAGCACGGCGAGTGTCTCGGAGTTGCGGTCGACAGCCCAGACAGTTGACCCGGCGGAAACAAACGCCAGGGCGGCGGCGCGTCCGATGCCCTGCCCGGCACCGGTGATGACTGACACCTTGTCTGCGAGTCGACCACTCATCCGTTACCCCTTTTCGACTGCCCAGCGCCAGGTGGTTGTCGCGACGAGCGGCTGCCCGGGTACCACCACCACCGGATCGTGGTTGAGGGTATCAGGCGGTGCGGTCTGCGGTTCGATGCAAACAGCGTGCTCCGGTTCGTCGTAGACAACGAAGAAGTCGCAACTGGTCTCGATGTCGACCAGCAGCACGCCGGGCCAGCGGACGCGGACCGGTTGGGTGACATCCCCAAAACAATCGTCCCACGGTCCATCCGGTGCGGCGACGCGGCGGGTGGTTGCAATTCCTTCGTCGTCACGCTCCAGCATGTAACCGGGGCGGAAGTCGACGGATACCTCGGCACCCCCCACCTGCCTTCGGAACCACGGATGCCATCCGCAAGCAGCCGGCATCGGGCTCTCGGTGGCGTGCACCTCGAGACGGAGCCGAAGCTCCTGGTCACCGAGCGTGATCTCTTGACGGACAAACCCGGGAAAGGGCCAACTCCTCCCCAACGCTGCCCGGAAACTGGTTTGGTGTTCTGCCTCCCACGGGACGTTGAACACGGTGCCGTGGATCGCATGGCTCCCCAGATTCTCCGGCATTTCGTAATGGACACCGTCGAAGGCGAATCGCCCGTTGCGGGTCCGACCCGCCCACGGTGCCATTGGGTAGCAGCCCCACTCGATCGACGACACGCCATTAGTGACCAGCAATTCGTGTCCGTAGACCTGGAGCGAGGCAAGCCGGCCACCACGCGCCAGATCGATCTTGGCGATAGCAGTACTCGACTCAATGATCGTGATTGCAGTCACACCATGAATCTACCGTCGAACCTCGCCTCCGGAATCCCGCGGGTTTCAGTCTCGACCGCAAAGAGCCCACCGGCGTCGGGTTGTTGGGCGATCTGGTCCGGGCTGAGATCGCGACTCGCCGACGTTACGAAGAGTGTGCTCAAATCTTCGCCACCGAACATGCAACTGGTCGGTCGTTGCACCGGCATCTCGACGACACGGTCGACGGTGCCATCCGGGGCGTAGCGGACGACCCTCCAGCCGTCCCACTCGGCGTTCCACAGGTACCCGTCCTCGTCGATGGTCGAGCCGTCCGGGTAGCCGGGACCGGGCGCTGTCGCGAAGGTACGCCGGTTCGATGGGATTCCCGTGCCCGGGTCGTAGTCGAAGACGTAGATCGTGCGGTCGAGCGTCTCCGCAAAGTACATGGTCTGCGAATCCGCGGTCCATGCCAGGGTGTTGGGGATCCCGAGCCCGTCGAAGATGCGGCGCGGCGTTCCATCGGGGTCGAGCCGGTAGAGCGCGCCGGTCCTCTCCTTCTCGGAGGAGTCCATCGAACCGGCCCAGAAACGGCCCTGACGATCACACTTCCCCTCGTTGAAGCGGTTGCCGGGACGGTCGGGCTCCGGGTCAATGATGTGCGTGAACTCGTTCGTGACGGGGTCGAACCCGATAAAGCCGGATGAGGCCGCCAACAGCAGCTTGCCCGAATCCGTGGGTGCAATCGACCCGGCAGGCTCGGGTAGGTCCCAGGTATCGACGTCACCTGTCGCCGGCCGATAGCGCCGCAATCCCCTACCGACGATATCTACCCACCACAGCACTCCGGCGGCAACATCCCAGATCGGGCCCTCGCCAAGCACGTCGCGCTCGGGTGCGTCAACCAGCATCATCGTGGCGTCATGCCTGCCAGAACTCCTCAAGCCGTGAGCCTCCTTCAAGCTCCCTGCGATCGTAGTTGGCCCGGGTGGGGACCAGCGGTCGATTGCCATTAGGGCTCGAGCCGATCGGTGGATTCCCTCTTCATCTGCGTGGCGGGTCGGTGAGCGTCATCCCTGCACAGCCAGCACCAGAATCTGCATCCCGATAACCCCTGGGAATCCTCGACCGACAGTAGGACAATGAGAGGGATCAAGGAGGCGCGCAATGGCGGATCCACGGGAGCGGTATTACAGGGGCCTCTTCGGTGTCGCGGCTGTCTACGACCTTGTGCTCGGGATCATCTTTCTGTTCTTCGGCCGATGGGCATTCGACGCCTTGGACATACCGGAGAAGTATCCCGAAGGTGGGTTCGTCCCACTTGTCGGGGCGTTCGTTCTGGTCCTGGGTGTTGGGTACTACCTGATTTGGCGAGGGGATCTCTGGCGCAACAGAGATCTGGTGGCGATCGGAACGCTATACAAACTGGCATACACCGGAGTCGGTCTCTACATCGCCATAGCCGAAGAGGTACCCCATGCCCTGTTCCTATGGGGGTTCGGGGTAGCCGACGCGGTGTTCTTCGTCTTGATGGCCGAGTGCTTGTTGCATCTGTACCGCGAGAAACCTGGTGTCGCGGTCCCTGTCTAGAGCGACCGAGACCGCAAGAACAGAGGCCTTTACCCCAACACGACCAACGCACCACCGACGACCACAAGTCCGGCGTGGACTGCGATTAGAGCCCAGCGGCCGCGTGAGAAAGGTTCGTCGAGAGCCTGCGGGACCGGAACCCAGCGATACCAGAACCACGCCCCAAGCGTTGCGCCCGTCAGCACGCCGGCCGTCATCGCCCACCACCCCAGCCGGGCGCTGCCAGAGCCGTCGAATCCGAGAGCAACGACGAACAAGGCCACGGACACCAATCCGGCGGGCACCGTCAGAAGGTAGCGCAACTCCGGCCGCGAAAGGCTGCCGGCGAGGAGAACCGGCATAGATACCCATCCTCCGATTATCAAGCTCGTTGGAACCCATCCCACGTCCGCAGTGCTGAGAACAAGCAGACAGATCAGACCAAGCGCCACGGAACTCACCAGGATCAACCGCTTGATGCGTCTCAGGAAACCTGGATCGGTGGTCATCTCCAACGAGATCGGTTCAGCAGAGAACGAGGACATGCTGCTACTCGTCATCGGCTTAGCCCCTCACCGGACCGGCGGCCAGTTTCGCCTTGAACCCCCGTCTGCGCCGCGCCGTCGCTTCCTTCGAATACAGGCGGAACCCGAGGGCAAGGCCATTGGTCTCGAGTTCGTTCACCGTCATCTGTTTTGGCTCGAAGTTCACGTCGAACAGTGTGCACTTCTCCCATGCCCCGGGCTCCAGAATGCGCCCCTCGGCCAGCAGTCGCCGGTAGAGCGGGGTTCCCGGGAACGGCGTGAGCGCAGTGATCTGCACGTCAAAGGGCAGCGTATCCTCCACGAATCGCTCAACCGCCTCGAAGACGTCGAGCCCATCACCGTCCAGACCGAGAACAAAACAGGCATTGACGGCAATCCCGTGTGACTGAATGATCTCGACTGCCCGGCGATAGCGATCGATCTGTTTCCTCTTCCAGTTCTGCTTCAGTTCCACACCATCGAGTCCCGCCTCGGTCGGACTTTCGAAACCGATGAGAAGTTCCCGACAACCCGCTTCCTTCAGAAGGCGGAGCAGGTCTGCGTCGTTGGCCACTGAAACATCGGTCTCAGTGAACCAATGCAGCCCGAGACCCCCCATGGCCTCTGCCAATTCGCGGCCGTAGTGTTTGTTTACAAACGTGTTGTCATCGGCCAATTCGATGAACGGTTCCTCGACCCAAATCTTCTTGATGGCTTCGATCTCCGCGATGACCCCCGGCACCGGTTTTTGCTTGTACCGCTTCGTCAGCAAGATCGAACTAGCGCAGAATTCGCATTGCCACGGGCAGCCTCGCTGAGTCTGCACGGTCAATCGGTTGTACCGCTCCGGATCGAGAAGATCGAAACGAGGGATCGGGGCATCGGAGAGATCAAACTCGACACCATTGGGCGAGTAGACACCAGCCAGACAACCGGCCTCCATGTCGGCAATCACCCGAGGCCACGAAACCTCGCCTTCGCCCACCACCACCGCATCGCAGTGCTCCAGTGCCTCCGCAGGGAGACACGATACGTGGAGGCCCCCGATCACCGTCGGAACCCCCTCAGCCCGGTACCTGTCCGCCAACTCGTACGCCTCGTTGACCTGTGCGGTGTACGACGAGAGAGCGGCCATGTCACACGCAGGTAAGTCACCCATCTCACGAATATCGGCAACCTCGACGTACTCAACTTCGTGACGATCAGGGGTGAGGGCTGCCAGTGTCAGAAGCGAAAGGCTAGGAAGCGAAGCAATGGCCTTCCCCCGCTCCACAAAACCCGGCAACGTAAGACCCAATTCGGCAAGAACCGGGTTGTCCACCCGGATCCCGCTCATCGCGATCATTGCGATTTTCACCAGCCCACCTCACAAAGTGTCAACCGGCACCATGCCCTTCTCCATTGTCTAACGCGCTCTCAACGATGCCTAGTGCCGAATGTCCCAGCGGTGCGTCGCGCTGCGTTGCCGGACGCCTAGGTCACCCAAATCACTGAGGGCGACGCTACGTGCCGCGAGTCTGTGTAAACGTTGCCGCGGGCCTCGGCAGAAAACCGGTCAAGCCGGCGAGGATCCGGGTTCGTCAGTCAGCAACGCGGCGCAAAGATCGCGATCGATACGCCGGCGGGCCTCCGCGACGTTGTAGTAGAACCTGAGAGTAAGTTCGGTACGACGACACGAAGGGATTGACCCAATGGAACGACACCCCCATCACGAGCAGTTCTGGAGGGTCGCCGATGATGCCAACTGAGACAGGCCCTCCGCAAATATCTATCGAATCCCTTACTACGGGACAAGCGTTACAGGGAGTTGTGACTATCATTGTAATTATTCCTGTGGACG